>DAOUEM010000363.1:0-16546 GCA_034430555.1 Anaerolineae bacterium
TCTTTCAGGTGGATATCAAGTTTCTGATGAAGGACAGCATGTTTCGCGGCCTGCTTGGCCCGTTCGCGCGGTGGCTGGGCGGTATCGCCATCGACCGCAGCCACAGCCAGAACACGGTGGAACAGATCGCCGAGTTGTACCGCCGCAGCCAGCGGCTGGTGATTGCCATCTCGCCAGAGGGCACGCGCCGGCGAACCGACTACTGGAAGACCGGTTTTTACCACATCGCCCGGCAGGCAGACGTGCCGATTGTGCTGGCCTACCTGGACTACGAACGGAAAATTGGCGGGTTCCCGCAGGTGGTCATGCCTTCCGGTAACATCGAAGCCGACATGGTGCTCATCCGCGAGTTTTACGCGAAAATCACGCCCAAGTTTCCGGGGAAAGCCGGTCCCGTCGCGCTCCGCCCGGATGCCCGGGGTGTGGAAGCCGCGCCCGAATCGGTGCCGGCGAAACTTGACGGACATTTTTCCCGGCGTTGACGTGCCCTGCAACCTCTGCTACACTTCTGGCACGGGGCGGTGGCGGAACTGGCAGACGCAGTAGACTTAAAATCTACCGGTTTATCCATGTGGGTTCGAGTCCCACCCGCCCTACCTGATGGGACCCAATCTGAACATGTGCCAACCAGGCGGTTGGCATTTTGTTTGGCAATCCCCCCGGAAAGCATCGCCACCGACCCCGACCGCGAGGGCGAGGCCACCGGCTGGCGCTGGTCGAACCGCGTCACCTGGACGAGCATCTGGTCGAAGCCCACCAGGTTTCGCTACTGTCCCACATTCGACGGGCGAATGGTGTTGCGGCTCCAATTGTCGCGAATGACCTCAAGCAGGGCATTCGTTTCGAGATCGGTGTGGTTGTCAGGGTCCGGCCCGCGCAGATAGTTCATGCCGTCGATGTGCGAGTAAGGCGGCCATAATGGGTTCCAGGCCCAGAAGGTATGGTTCATGCCACGCTGTTCAAACAGGTCCATCGAGTCGCGCATGAAGTCCGCTGCGCCGGGCGACCAGCGCATCACGCCGAACTCGTTTACGGCCACCGGCACGCCATAGCGCGCTTTGAACTCATCAATACCATTGAAGTAGCCATCCAACCATTCCCGGTTGAAGGAGTCTGGCGCGCCGTCCCAGGTCAGGTCAAACGACCCCGGATAGCTGTTGGCCGGGGGGGACTCCTGGTGCGTGTACTGATCCTGCGGCTCGTACTGGTGAACCATGTAGACCACACGCGGATCGTCCACCGGCACCAGCGCGGGCAGCCAGCGCACGGCACCCCAGCCCATGCCGCTGATCAGGATCGGCGTGTCGGGGTCCACCTCGCGAATTGCCTCCACGATGCGCGGATAAAGCTGGTTCCAGTCGTAGAGCGTGCCTGCGTAGGCCGGGTAAAAATCGTAGGGTTCCCAGATTTCCAACAATCGGCCTGGCGCGTTCGGCTCGCACATCAGGTCGTAGCCGACGACGATGGGGTTATCGCGGTAGCGTTCCGCCGTGGCGCGCCACATCGCCACCCAGCCATCCTGCGCTTCCTGGGTCAGCCACACGTCGTCGTTGAGCAGGCTGGCATCGCCCCAGTCCGCCGATTCGTCCCAGTAAAAGGTGAAGTCACTGCGACCCGGCCCGGTGCGGGCGGTGATGACGGCGAACATATCGGTCTGGGCGGTCATCGCCAGCAGATCGTCCAGGTATGCGGCCACCGCTTCGTCCAGCACATAAGGCGGTCTTTCGGTGAACAGGCCAGGGCCGGAGAGGTTGACGACGTTCGCGCCCAGCGCCGCCAGGCGGTCGAAGTCCTCCTGAACGAGGGGCGGCCCCACGTGATCATCCCCCAGGAACTCGTTGCCATCCACCCAGGGAACCACCAGACGCTGCCAGATGTTCGCGCCGCGCAGTTGTGTCTCGCCGGTCCACAGCGCGAATTTGTCATAGTCGCCGCTCATGGCCAATACTGGCGGCGCTTCAGCCTCTATCAGCTGCAGGTCATCAATCCAGATCGAACCGTGCCGGGAGTCGCCCGGCTGGAAGATCAGTTCGACCGCGCGCGCCGGGTCGAGCGTGCTGGTGCCGGTCGCGCCGACCCAGTCCGCCTTGACAAACGCCTCCCAGGGCAGCGAGACTTCGGTCCAGGTCTCGCCGGGGGGCGACAAAAAAGCGTTAAACGGCGTGGTGCCCTGCGAGTCGGGGTTCGTCTGCGCCGGGTCTGCCATGATCAGGGTGACCGTGACCGGCAGGCCCGGCGGATCACTCCGCCAGAAGAAGCTGATCCCACCGGCATCCGCCCAGCGCGTGGCGTCGGTCACGCCCGTGCCACAGCCCGGAAACTGGTCCGCGCCCACGTCAAAGGTCAGGCGCAGGGCGGTCTCGCTTGCGTGCCCCGGCGAATCGGGCGCGCAGTCGAACGCGCTGCCGCTATCCCAAAACCACCAGCGATTCTCAAAATCGCCGCCCTCAAAATCGTCAATTAAGCTGCCGTCGCCCTGGCCGGATAGCGGTCCGGCTTGCAGGCACAGGAAGGCAACCAACAATAACGATATGATAGGCCACCACTGCTTGCTCATTTGGCTCCACTCCCGTTCAGTCAAATGATAGCCGAACTCATACCGTCAATTATAGGCGATTTTAGCTGGCAAGTGACGAGTGGCGCAGTTTTTTACACATGTGCTCGTACGCCTCAGAAGAGTCTGCCGGACTCAAAACGATTTCCTAAAACCGGCCGGACGACCAACCGGGAAGTCCTCGGCCCGGCGCGAACGCACGGCGAGCGCGTTCGGTCGGCCTGGTTTACCGCGCCGACGCGCTGACCCGCACGCAGCGGCAAAGTCAGCGGTGCGTCGCGTGGGCGTGTCTTACGCGCCACGTTTGGGCTGAGGTTGGTCGGCGTCCCACTGGGACGCCAGCGCTGCTGCCAGGCAGCGCCCAACGTCGGACAGCGGCGTATGCAGCGCATCCGGCACGCTTTGTGCGCGGCGTACCGCTGGTCAAAGGTGCTCCGTCAGTGGTGTATATCAACCCGCCAATGAACCAGGAGAATCTTCCTTAATCTTTAGACCGGAGTTGTTTCAAAGCCTTGACACATACCGCACCCTACGAACTACATCACTTCGTAAATGTTCTTCCCGCCCCGCCCAACTCGCACTGAAAGGATTTTTTGGTGCGAATTGGGCAGGCATCAATGGCGCCACTCAACCGCCACTACCCCCCTACCCCGAGAGCAAGCGCAGCTTGTCGCGAATCTGCTGGCGGCTGGCCTGCGTGTAGCGGACCGTGGTCTGCACGGCCGGCAGGCCGCGCGATAGGCGTTTTTCTACCGGGTAGAACCGGCGACTGTTTCTGTGAAGCGTCGTTTGGGGCCGACCGGGCGATCCGGGTATAATAGGCGGCTGACGTTTTCCAGACCCCCTGTGAGCCTGATGATTCTGCATAACCGCTACCGCACAGGTGAATATCTGTCCCACGGACCGCTGGGTGACGTGATGCTGGCCGAGGATACACAGACCGGCGAAACGGTCGTGATCCGCGTGCTGGGCCGCAGCCTGGAAGTCGACCCGGCGACCATGCTGGCCTTTAACGAGGAAGTCGCCACGCTGCGTAAACTGCGGCTGCCGACCATCGCGGCCTACCAGGAGGTGTTCCACCAGGATGGCCGCCTTTACCTGGTGACGCCTCATCTACCCGGCCAGCGGCTGGATAAATTCCTGGCGGAGAACCGCCCCCTGCCCACCCCCATCTTCCAGCAGTGGGCGATCTCGCTGACGCGCACGCTGTCCGCGACGCACGTCGAAGGCGTGATCCACGGTGACCTGCGGCCCAGTAACATTTTTATCGTGCCCAGGGGGCCGGTCGCGGAGCCGGGGGAAGCCGCAGCCGAGGAATCAGCCGAGACCGCGCCGCCATCCAGCCATTTTGATCCCATCCAGAAGCCGGACGACTACCGGCTGGTGATCACCGACTTCGGGTTGTACCACCTGCTGGAAGGGCTGCGTCTGTCCACCACGACGGCGCGGCTCAGCCTGTCCAATTACACCAGCCCGCAGCGCTGGCAGGGCCAGCGGCCCAAAATCGACGACGACATCTGGAGCCTGGGCGTGTTGTTCTTCTGGATGACGAGCGGCCGGCTGCCCTTTGATGCCCCCAGCGACGCGGGAATCATGGACCGGGTGCTGCATGCCGTCACCCCGAACCTGCGGGGAGAGGTGCCGCGCGGCTTTGTGGCGATCATTGAGCGCTGCCTGGAAAAAGACCCCTGGCGGCGCTACCGCAGCCTGCCCGCCGTGCTGGCCGACCTGGAGCGCGGCGGCGTCAGGATGCCGGGCCGCCGGGCCGGCCTGATGCCCCGCCAACGCCGCCTGTGGGTCTCCTGGGCGCTGTTCCTGATTTTCCTGGTGCTGCTGTTAGGCATACCGGCGGGCGGCGGCGCTGCCTTCGTCGCCAGCAACCAGCCGACACCGACGCCGATCATGCTGGCCGGGGTGATCTTCTCGCCCACGCCGACGGTCACGCCATCTCCCCAGATCGTGCCCTTTAACCCGTCGCCGGCCGGGCCGCCTACCGCCACGCCGACGCCCAGCATCACCTGGACGCCGATGGTGATCACCAATACCCCGTCGGTGACCTTCACGCCGTCGGATACGCCAACCGCGACGCCGTCGGCCACGATCACGCCGTCGCGCACCCCGACGGCCACCGCTACCGCCACGGAAACGCCCACCGAAACGGCTACGCCTACCGGCACGCCGTCCAACACCCCGCCGCCCTCGGTCACGGCCAGCCACACGCCCACCGAAACGGCCAGCCCGACCAGCACGCCGTCCAACACCCCGACGCCGACGGCCACCTTCACGCCCACGGCCACGCCCACTCACACGCCCAACGCCACCGCCACCCAGAATTTCCAGGCCTTCCTGACGCGGGCCGCGCAGATACAGGCCACGCAGATGGCGCTGGAGACCCGGCTGGCGCCGACGCCCCCTCCCAATCTCACTGCGACCAGCGCTGCCCTGGCGACCCTGCAAACCACCCTGGCAGCCCAACGTACTGCCCGCACAGACTTCAGCGCGGTGGCAGCCTGTCGGGCCGATGAGCGGCTGGTGGCGTTCACCGATGTGACCGTGCTTTCATCGTTGGGAGGCGCGCTGCCCCGCAACTTCATGGATGAGCGCATCGGCGGAGATGCGGCGCTCCACCTCACCCAGACGGGCAGTTGGTCGATCCCGGTGCCGGTGGGATATACGCGCGTGCGCTTCGACCTGCTGGCCCCGCGCGCCAATACGCCGCCGCTGAACGTCAGTTTTTCGCCGGAGGGCCAGAGCACGCGCAACGGCTGGCAGCTCACCTGGGCCATCGCCAGCACGCCGGAGAACACCGGCCTCGTCCTGACCACCATCCGCAACGGCACGCCGGATGCCGTCTCCACGCTGATACCGGTCGCCTTTGACGAGTGGCTGACGGTCGAGATGGCCATGCGCCCCCTCGGCGAGACGCAGAGTATATTGATCCTGGCGGTTTATACGACGGAAGGGGCCCGGGTGGCCTCGCTGGTATTTGACAACGGTACCCTGCTGCCCTATGACATGGTGACCATCAGCGCGGCGGTGGACAGCGCCCCCTGGCTGGACAACCTGTTGATCTGCCACCAGGACAATCCCTACTTCCTGGCGCGCACGCCGCAGCCTTGATGGCGGTGGGGGAAGGAAGACCGCATGAACACAGAAGCGCTGATGATCAAACCGTTGCATGATTTTGATCCAGACGACCTGCACCGGTTGGGGGGTGGGTATACGTCGCCGTCTCGTTATCGCGTGAGCAAAGAAGAAACACAGGCGCGCACCGTCATCACCCTGGAGCTGGAACCGCTCGACAAGCCGTACGTCCGGCAGTGGCCGTATAGCGCCGAAGACATGCTGGATTACGCGCGTGTGGTGCGCGAACAAGGTCTTTCGTATGGGGCTTATGAAGGTGGGCGTATGGTCGGAATCGCCATCGCCGAAGCGCGCCGCTGGAATCGCACACTGTGGGTGTGGGAGGTGCACGTTGACCCGGAGTGTCGCGGCCGGGGGTTAGGGCGGCGGCTGCTGGACACGTTGGCCGAGAAGGGACGCGCTGCTGGCTTGCGGGTGATGGTCTGCGAAACGCAGAATACCAACGTACCCGCCGTCACGTTTTACCGCCGAGCTGGTTTTGCGCTTGAGGCTATCGATCTGTCCTATTACGCGGACGAGGACGTTATCGCACGCGGCGAGATCGCCCTGTTCATGAAGCGCCCGCTGTCAAGCCGGGCGAGCCGTTGATCACGATGATGATGGAGAGGGGTGGTTCACGAGCCGCCCGGCAAGGTGAACCGGCACAGTTATGATCGGTCGAACCCTCAACGAACGTTATACCCTGGTCGAGTCGCTGGGACGCGGCGCTATGGGCGAGGTGTACCTGGCCGTTGACAGCTGGCAGTTTAACCGCCAGGTCGCCATCAAGGCGCTCAACGTCAACTACGCCCGGGACCCGGTCTACCTGCGCCGCTTCCGCCTGGAGGCGAGCCTGCTGCGCCGCCTCAACCATCCCAACATCGTCGAGTACATCGAGGATTTCGAGTTCGGCGGGCAGCATTTTATCGTCATGGAATACGTCACGGGCGGCAACCTGCTGGACTACCTCCAACAAAACGGGCCGCTGGACGAGGCGACCTTCCGCCGCATGGCCCTGGCCCTGACCGATGCCCTGACCCGCGCCCACGACAACACCATCACCCACCGCGACATCAAGCCGGAAAACATCCTGCTGACCCCGGAAGGCATCCCCAAGGTCTCCGATTTCGGCGTGGCCTGGCTGGAAGAAGGCGGCGCCGGCGAGACGGAAGCCCCCCGCTTCGCCGGCAGCCCTTATTACATGAGCCCGCAGCTCTGGCAGAACCATGATGCCACCCCGTTTGACGACATCTGGAGCCTGGGCGTGGTCATGTTCGAGATGCTGGCCGGACAGGTGCCTTTCCCCGGCCCGACCGAGATGGCCGTGCTGCATACCGTCTGGAATCAGCCGACGCCCGATCTGCGCGAACTGCGGCCCAACCTGCCGGAAGGTTACGCGGCCATCGTCGAGCGCTGCCTGGAAAAAGCCCCGGCGCACCGCTACCAGTTGATGCGGCGCATCGCCGCCGACCTGGAACAGGGTTACCCGGCGGAAAGCACCGAACGGCGCGAGGGCCTCTTTCCCCGGCGGTCGCTGCGGCGGTTATGGGCGCTGTTGGGTGCGGTGGCCCTGATCGTGATCGTCGCCGGCGGTTTTTACCTGACGGCGCAGCAGGCTCCCGCGCCGACTCCCACCGAAGCGCCGCCCTCCCGCACGCCCGCGCCCACGGACACGCCGGTGGTGATCACGGCGACGCCGGGCAGCGCCCAGGCCGCCCTGGCGACCCACACGCCGGTCACCTCGGCCACGCCCTACCTGGTCACGGCCACACCGGAACCCAGCCTGACTCCCTCCGAGACGCCAACCGTGACTCCGTCGCCCACGGTTACGCCATCGGAGCCCCCTACGCTCACCGCCACGCCGACGGAGACATCCACGCCTTCCGAGACGCCCACACCGACCGCCACGCCGACCGAGATACCCACCCTCACCCCGACGGCCACCCTCACGCCCGTGATACCCTCGCCCACGGCCACCGGCACCCCGCCGCCGACCATCACCGATACGCCGCGGCCCACGCTGACGCCGTCCGATACGCCGACCAGCACGCCCGATCTGCTGGCGACGGAGCAGGCCAATGCCCTGGCTACCCTGGCCCAACTCTCCACGGATACCGCCCCGACGGCCACCTTCACGCCTTCGCCGACGACCACGCTCACGCCCACGCCGGACCTGGCCCACTGGCCGCGCACCATGCGGGTGCTGGACGACTTCAACCAGGGCGCCGATCGCTGGGCGCTGCCGGAGGGGTGGCAGGTTTTACAGCAGGATAACGGCAATCTGGCCCTGGCCGCCAACACGACCGGCACCGCGCGCCGCCTGGATGCCGCCGACTGGGGCCGCCATTACGCGCTCCAGTTCCGCTTTAACCTGGGTGCGGGCGGGGCCTTCTGGGTGGACGCTTACGGCGACCTGACCCGCTGCCAGAGCGTGTACTTTGTCGTCAACACCGGCGGCGGGGCTTTCCGTTATAACAACCGCGCCCCGCTGGGCGGCACCTGCATCCAGGACAACGTCGTGATCACCATCAGCGACGAGCCGGTCAGCAGTTTTGTGTGGCACACCCTGCGCCTGGAAGGACGCGACGACGTGCTGATCGCCTACCTGGACGGCGTGCGCCTGGCGGTGGTGCGCAATCCGCTGCCGGCCTCGTTTGGGCCGAACGGCCTGCTGACCATCCCCGCAGGCGCGGCTGCGCCGGTGCTGTTCGATGACTTTGTGGTCAACGAGCTCAACCCCAGCGACGCGCGCGATCTCACCTGGCTGGCCGCCGACGTGTACTGCCTGCAAGACTTCGCCACCGGGCAGGAGGCTATTGCCGTGGAAGCCGCCGTCGAAGGGGATTACGTGGACACCATCTGGGCCATAGGCCCCAGCGACGTCGGCCAGCAGTCCTACATGCTTTATCCGGACCGGATCACGCCAGAAGGGGATCGTCACTACGCCTACTATGAACCGGGCGGCCGGCTGCGCCCCGGCATCTATACGCTGGTGCCGCTCCACGAACAGCTAGAGGTAACCGGCCGCCGTTTGGTCTCACCGCATCGCGGCACTTATCCGCTGACCGACGCGCCGCGGGCTATCCGGGTTTCACTGAACGAGCGCGGCATCGACCTGACCTGGCAACCCGCTTCCCCGGTGGAGGGCGGCTTTAACCCCGGCGGCTCGTACCTGATACGTTTGCGGCGGGCCGACACCGGTCTGACCGAGCAGTTGTTCCAGCCGCTCTACAGCGACCGGGGCGCGTCCAGCGTACCGCGCTACCTGATTCCCTGGGGCAACCTCTACCGGCCCCCCAGCGCGCGCGGTGAGCAGGTGCAAAACCTGCCGGATGGCGATTACCGGATCGAGGTGTGGGCCGTCAGCGGACGGCCCTCCAGCGGCGACGAGTGCCGCGCCATCGATTCCCGGGAGTCGCTGCTCATGCGCAAGACCGGCCAGCAGGTGACGATCGTGATGGCGGACGGTTCGGCGGTAAGCGGGACCATCGGCGCGCCGCCGACGCCCGTCATCCGCAGCGACATCCCGCTCGGGCGGTGAACGGCCCACTACCGTAGATGACCAGTCCTCATGAAACTACCGCTGGAAACCGATCTCGACCGCATCGCCGCGCTGGCGGAAGCACGCCGTGACGAATTCGAAGTGCTGCGCTACACCGTCGAGTTCATCGATGACGACCTGCCCGACGCCGCCCTTGACGCCCTGGTGGAAACACTCGCCGCACCGATCATCGAGGCCATCGACTGCACCCGCTGCGCCAACTGCTGTCACACGCTGGACGTGTACCTCACCCCGGCGGATGCCGCCCGCCTGGCCGACGGCCTGCTGATTCCGGTGGAAGAGGTTTTGACCCGGCACGTGGACCGCGAGTCCGCTGCCGCCGTCGAGGAGTGGGGCAGACTGCGCGCCAGGCCCTGCGCCTTCCTCGACGGCAGGCTGTGCGCGGTTTACGATCACCGCCCCGAGTCCTGCCGCGCCTATCCCGCCTTCACGCCAGACTTCCGCTGGACGCTGGCCGATACGCTGCCGGGGGCCGGCCGCTGCCCGATCATCTACCACCTGCTGGATGCGCTCATAAAGGCCCTGGAATCTCGTTTATAATGGAATTAAGTGTCAAACGTAGTGTGGAGGGACGACTCATGAGTATCCGTCACGTCCCGGTCCTGATCTGTGATGGCTGCGGCACGGCAATCCACAACAACTTTTACATCACACGCCGGCCATCCGGTCAGAAAGTGATCCAGCAAGACCCGTCACGCGCCCCTGAACGACATTTTGAATGTGAGGCTTGTGAAGCCTGGTGGTGGGCGCAGTTCCCGGCCAGCGGTCCATGGGGGCCGGCCTGGGATGAGCGCGACTGGTGGTGCGACGCGGTCGGCCCCTGCGGGGAGCGGGCCAGGGTGCGCACCGTATATGCCGAAAAGCCGCTGATCGACCTCGAATTCCACGACGCCGACCCCGAACCGATTCCGTAAGCCAGCCCGGTATCCGCTGATCCTCACTCTGAATCGAAAGGGCGGGTCCGGCGACCCGCCCCCGCTGTGTGTCTGATTGTGACCCGCCAGGCTGCGGCCAAGTTAACAGCGGCCCGCTAACAGCGGCTGCTACTTGGCGTAGTCGACCGAGCGTGTCTCCCGGATGACCTGCACCTTGATCTGGCCGGGATACTGCATGGTTTCTTCGATCTGGCGGGCGATATCGCGGGCCAGGCGCAGCGCCGCCAGGTCGTCGATATCCTCCGGGCGGACGATGATGCGCACTTCGCGCCCGGCCTGGAGGGCGTAGGTCTGCTCCACGCCTTCGAAGTTGCTGGCCAGGTCTTCCAGGGATTTGACGCGCTTGATGTAGGTTTCCAGGCTTTCGCGCCGCGCGCCGGGTCGCGCCCCACTGATGGCGTCTGCCGCTTCCACGATGACGGCTTCCACGCACTCCTGCTCGATCTCGTGGTGGTGGGAGGCGATGCAGTTGACAACTTTCTCCGCGATGCCGTAGCGTTTGGCGAAGTCCGCGCCGAGCGCGGCGTGTGTGCCTTCCAGTTCATGGTCGACGGCTTTGCCGATGTCGTGCAGCAGACCGCCCATCTTGGCGATATTCACGTCGGCTCCCAGCTCCACGGCGATGATCCCGGCGATATGGGCGGTCTCGATGGCGTGGGCGTGCTGGTTCTGGCCGTAGCTGGTGCGAAACCTGAGCTGCCCCAGCAGTTTGATCAACTCCGGATGCAGGCCGGGCAGACCGACCTCGTAAACGGCGCGCTCGCCTTCTTCTCTCACCACGCGCTCGACCTCTTTGCCGGCGTTTTCCACCAGCTTTTCGATGCGCGCCGGGTGGATGCGTCCATCCAGCACCAGCTTTTCCATGGCGCGCTTGGCGACTTCGCGGCGCACCGGGTTAAAACTGCTGATGGTGACGGCCTCCGGCGTATCGTCTACCACCACGTCGACGCCGGTCGCCTGCTCGAAGGCGCGGATGTTCCGCCCGTTGCGGCCAATGATGCGGCCCTTCATCTCGTCGGAGGGCAGGGGCACCACGCTGACGGCGATCTCGCTGACGTGCTCGGAGGCGATGCGCTGGATTGCCAGCGAAACGATGTCGCGCGCCCGCTCATCGGCGGTGGCCCGCAGTTCGGCGTCCACCTCGCGGATGCGGCGGGCCATGTCCTGGCGCGCTTCTTCCTCGACTGCCGCCAGCAGGTGCTCGCGCGCTTCCTCGGTGGTCATCTCGGCGATGCGCTGCAACTCGGACAGGCGCTCCTTGTGCAGGGTTTCGATCTCGCTGGCGCGTTTGTCAACGCGGCTCTGGCGCTTGTTCAGCGTCTGCTCGCGCTGGTCCAACCGCTCAATACGCTTGTCGAGGTCCTCCCGCCGTTTTTGCAGGCGCTCTTCTTCCCGGTCCATGTCGCGGCGGCGGCGCTCGATGACCTGGGTGGCCTCCCGCTCGATGTTCCGAGCCAGTTCTTTGGCTTCGTCTTCCAGCTCGCGCGCGCGGTTTTGGGCCTCACTAACCGTGCGGATGGTTTCTTCTTCCGCCTTCAGCCGGCGCTTGTTGGCTTGGCTGTTGGTATAAAACCAGACCAGCGTGCCGCCAACCGCCAATCCCAACAGCGCGTCCAGAATCAGGACAATCGGTTCCATAATTACGCACTCCCACTGTCAGTCATAGTCAAATTCATCGATGTCGGGTATCGCCAGTGCTTCCACCATCTGGGCGGTCACATCCTGGATGGTTTCACCCAGGAAGCCGCGGCGCGCCAGGAACTGGTAGACCTTCTGCTGGAAGGCAGGCCGTTCCAGGTGCTGCCAGCGTTTGGCCCGCTGCTGTACGGCGCGGGTCGCAGCGTCGGTGAAATCGACGGTGGCCAGCGCCTGGTCGATGATCGTGTTGGAGATACCCTTCTGGCGAAGTTCTTGCCGCAGTGCGCGCGGACCTTTGGGGTTGAAGTCGTCGCGATTGGAGACCCAGAAACGGGCGAAGGCCTCGTCGTCCACGTAACCCAGCTTTTCCAGCCGGGCCAGGGCGGCCTCAACCGCTGGCTCATCCACACCCTTCTGGGAGAGGTTGCGCCTGATTTCGCTGACACTGCGGGGCCGGTAGGAGAGGAAACGGACGGCCCGGTCGACGGCCTTTTCGACGGCGTCCTGGGCCTGCAAGGCGGCGATATCGCCGTCGGACAGGACCTGACCACGGTGCAGGCGCGCCGCTTCGATCAGGCTCAGCGAGAAGCTGTAGGCCCCGTCGAGGTAGACGTTGACGCGCTCTTGGTTGCGCTTTTGAATCTCCAGTGCCGTGATCGTGCCGGGCATATGCCCATCCCTCTAAAAAACACAAAAGCCGTGGTGGCTGACCACGGCGCAGGATCGTACAGACCTGGTAGAGGCGCATCAACAGGATCATCGCCGCCCTGGTTTGTGGCTCAGGGTAGGCGATTGCACAACAGGGTCGAGCGCAGGGTATGGAGCATTGTCAGGTTAGCAAACCCGGATATTCTCACATCAGTAACTGGCGATGACATCTTCCTCCCTGGTCATGAAGAGGAGGGTGATGAATTGTCCCTTCACCTGAAATCGCCAACGGTGAAGGTTCGTATAATCCCAGACAAACGCTTCCATGTTTAACAGCCCGGACCCACTGCTACAATGGGCTGCTGCGGGTCACCACCCTCCAGGATAGAATCGGGTGGGAGAGCCGCATACAGGTGTACAACCCCGTGCTCAAAGTCGCCTGCCGGCGAACCAGTATCTACCCTACCACTACTATTGTTGCTGCACCGTGGTGAGTCTAAAAACCAAACGTTCTCATTGTAGGTATTGTCCATATATTATGCGTTGTAGTGAATGATATTGCAAGATTTGCACATGGTTAAATTACTGTCCAGATCGGTTTGAGATTCCCCAGAATGATCAGGTTGAAAATCCCCCGCCCACTTGCGCTTGTTGACCGGGCCCGGTCTCAAAGCGCCGCGTCGCCCTTTCCTGGCGTGGCCCTCGCCTCTGCTTTCGCCATTCGCCCAGACAGCGACGCACGCGTTTGCCATAGCTTGTCCAGAAATAGATTGTGGCGCTTATCAGGAGGCACAGTGCATGGGGTCTTGCCCTGTTTTCCCGGTTAAGCAGCCCAGCGCCTGGTCGAAAGCCCTCCTAAGATGCCAGGGTAACGAGCACAGAACCGAATCCAAGGGGTCAATGCCATGACCCCAACAGGCTGGTGGACCGTCGAGCTTGAAGGCAAACCAGACTTTGAACTGGCAATGAAGCGGATTTATGCCTGGTATGAAAGTGAGGTCATTGATCGTGTGCCGGTGCGCTTCATCGCCCACAACGCCGCCTTTGACCAGGAAAATGTCGAGGCCCAGCGCCCATGCGATGAGCAGAAAAAACGGTGGTTCGAGTTCGAGCGGCGAGTCGAGGAATATATCCAATCCGTCGAAGGCAAAGTGTTTTATGGTGAGGTCTTCCCGGTCTTCGATCCGAACCTGGGACCAGACGTATATGCCGCATTCTATGGGGCCGAATTGACCTTCGGGGAAACGACATTTTGGCCACATCCTATCGTCCATGACTGGGCGGACATGGAAAGGCTCAGGCTGGACATGGATAACGAGTATTTCAAGGGAATCGAGGCGCTCATGACCTGTGCCCTTGAACGCTGCACAGGCAAGTTCCTGGTGGGCTACACTTTCTGCTAAGATGAATATGCAATGTCTGCTGTCTGCTGGTGGACTGGCAACAAACAGAGACACCATTAGTGGCCTTTTTTCCCAGAGGAGATTTTAAGAGATGTTCCATAGAGTACGCTACACAGTTGTCTTGTTGGCCGCGTTGCTGGTGCTGGGACCGGTATTGCCGGTGATCGCTCAGGGCGGCGAGATTACGCTGGTGCCCTTCAGCAACGAGGCTTTCGGTATTGAAGGCGTTATACCGGAAGGTTGGAGCGAGGCGGGGCCGGGCGTGTATGCGCGGGGCGCGGGGACAGGCGACCTGACCAGCCTGATTATGCAGGCGGCGCCGGGTATGACGGCAGAAGCACTGACCGGCGTGCTGTTGGGCCAGCTTGGCCTTGACGCGCTGCCGGAGAGCACCGACATCCTGGAAACGGATGCCTACACCTGGACGCTTTACGAGATTGGCCTTGAACAATCAGGTATGAGCATTAAGGTTGACCTGGCACTCGCCGAAAACGAAACCGGCGTGACGCTGGTGCTGCTGCAAACGTTGGAAGACGAGTACGCGGCATTACACGAGGCGGTTTTCCTGCCGGCGGTGCAAGCGCTGGCTCCCATCGGCACAGGAGCGGACGAGGGTGAGGAAACCGAAGAAGAAGCCATGTATGAGGATCCGGCGGGGCGTTTCAGTGTGCCTGTCCCGACCAACTGGACCGCTGAAGACCGCGAGAACTACGCCTTCCTGTACTCGCCGGAAGAGTTGATCACCGTGACGATCCTGGCGATCGAGATCGATGACCCGGCGGAAGCCCTGGCGGAAGCATGGGCGATTGTCGACCCGGATTTCGACAGGGCCGTTGAGGAGACTATCGAGATCCCGGCCTCCAACCTGGATCAGTTCATCCTGTACAGCTATGAGACGGATGAAGACGAAGAAATCATTACCCAGGTAGAAGTGCGTGTGCATGAGGGTTGGGTCTACCTGCTCTTCTTCAACGCCGATCTGACCGAGGCCCAGCAGCGTCAGGCCCAGCTCACGATCATCGACAGCGGATTTGACATCACGGCGATGGAAGAGACCGATCTATCAGCCACCGAGCCATTGCCCTTGACCGATGATTTGATCGCCGAGTTCGAGGCGTACATCGAAGAGGCAATGCAGACCTTTGCTACGCCCGGCGCGGCAGTTGTCATCGTGCGGGATGGTGAGATCGTCTATGCCAACGGGTTCGGCGTGCGCAACCCGGCAGGAGACCCGGTCACGCCGGAAACACGGATGATGATCGGCTCTACCACCAAGACGATGACGACGCTGCTCATGGCCCAGACGGTCGATGAAGGCATGATGAATTGGGACACCCCGGTGATCGAGGTTCTGCCAACATTTGCCGTCGCTGATCCCGACCTGACACGGCATATCACCATGCAAAATATGGTCTGCGCGTGCACGGGTGTGCCGCGCCGCGACTTTGAGATCGTATTCAACTCGAGCGAACTCACTGCCGAGACTGTGCTTGCATCACTGTCGACGTTTGAATTCTTCACTGACGTGGGTGAGGCCTTCCAGTACAGCAACCAGATGGTGGCCGCTGCGGGCTACCTAACCGCCCTGGCGGGCGGCGGCGAGTACGGGGATCTATACGATGCCTATGTGAGCCTGATGGAGGAGCGTATCTTTGGGCCGCTCGCCATGGACAGCACTACCTTTTCCTTCGAGGAAGTGCTCGCCAGCGACAACTACGCGGTGCCTTATGGCATGTATATGGACTTTTCCTTTGAGCCGTTGCCGTTTGAGGTCGAAGAAACCTTCCTGATCCCGATCACCCCGGCAGGCGCGGTCTGGTCTACCGTGCTGGACCTGGCGAAATACATGATCATGCAGCTTAACGAGGGCGTGGCCGCCGATGGCACGCGGATCGTTTCCGCCGAAAATCTGGCACATACGTGGGAGCCACAGATCGCGATTTCGGTGTCAGACAGCTATGGCCTGGGCTGGATTGTCAGCGACTTCCATGGCCTGCCCATGCTCAGCCATGCAGGCAATACGCTGGGTTTCACGGCAGATTTTACCTTTCTGCCGGAGCAAGACCTGGGCGTAGTCGTGCTTACCAACCAGCGCATTTCGTTCCTGAACGGTGCGGTCCGGTCACGGCTGGCTGAAATGCTTTTTGAGCAACCCTACACCGCTGATGAAGGATACCAGTTTTCTTTCGACCTCATACGGGACCAGGTCCTGGAAGTCGGCGCGAAGATCGAGCAGGTGGCGGCACCAGAAACCACTGCCATTGCTGTCGGGACGTACATCAATGACGCGCTGGGCGACGTAACCATCAGTCTGAATGATGATGGTGTGCTGATCTTCGACGCGGGGGACTTTCAATCGGAGATGTGGCTCTACATCGATGATGAGGAGGAAGAAGAAGAGACTGTAATCTTTTTACTCTACGAGCCTCCGCTGAACGGGCTGGGCATCCGCTTTGAACCGGATGAGAACGGCATCTATCAGATGACGCTGGGTGGCGGCGTCAACGAATATGCCTTCGAGCGCACGGAGTAACCTCCAAGGTAATTGAGAAAACAGAACGAAAACGTACATTCAAGGTGACAACTTCAAGGTGCAGAACACAAGGCAAGAAACGGAACGAGACGATTGGGTGTAAATTGAACGCTATTTGAAGTCAAAGGTCTTCCTGTTTGTGCGTTCTTG
>DAOUEM010000364.1:0-3473 GCA_034430555.1 Anaerolineae bacterium
CTACGCCGTTGCCTACGAAGAGATGTGGGACGCGATTTTGAACAAGGAGTTCACGGCTACCGTGCGTGGAAAACAGCCATGCGATATCCGCATGATCTGGACCGTGACACATGGCAGCGGCGGTAATGCCTTGAATCAGGTGGCTGGCATCATGAAGGGCATCGAAGCCTACCGAAGTGTAGAGTTCGTTGTCTCATCAGATATCGTGCTGTCCACTCGCTCAAAGTATGCTGATGTCGTCCTGCCCGATACCACGCCCTGGGAAGACGAAGCCGGGGGATTCCTGACGGGCAACCCCGAGGTACTCTTCTTCTACAGTCAGGTCATTTCTCCCTTATATGAGGCAAAGGATTGCGGCTACTGGTTCGAGCGTGAGCTTGCCAGGCGAATGGGTTTGGATCCTGATGCGATTTACTCGAGCACACCCCAGCAGCAGACGTTCAACCAGTTGGCGGGCGCCAGTGTCATCAAGGAGGATGGTTCGGGTTATGAGCCGCTGCTGACCATTACGGCCGACGATATCGCTGCCATGGGGGTCGAGGGAAAGCCCCAGGGAGGACGCATTAGCCTGAGCGAATTCAAGGAAAAGGGCGTCTACCAGGTTGAACGCAAACCGGGCGACAGCTTTATACATACGCCCGGCGTCGCCTTCCGGCAGGATCCGGAGGCCAACCCGCTGTCGACGGCAAGCGGAAAGCTCGAAATCCACTGCCAGGCACTATCGGACAAGATTGCTGCATACGGGTTCAACACGATCCCACCCATCGCCCAGTACAACCCGCCGATCGAAGGCTACCAGGCGACATTCGAGGACTGGGATAACAAGGTCAAGGGTGAGTATCCTTTCCAGCTGGTGACGCTGCACTACATGCGCCGCAGCCACTCCGTCTTCGACAACATCACCCAACTCCGAAAGGCGTTCCCCGAGGGGGTGTGGATGAACCCGGCCGATGCAGAGCCCTTGGGCATCTCGCATGGCGACACAGTCCAGGTAAGCAGCCAGCACGGCACGGTGATCAGACCCGTGATTGTGACCACCCGAACGACCCCGGGCGTCGTCATCCTGGGCGAAGGGGCATGGTTCGAGTATGACGAGAATCTCGGCGCGGATAAGGCCGGGGCGACCAATACACTCTGCGGCACCCATCCAACCGGACAGGGTGAGGAACCTTGGAACACGACCATTGTACGGGTGGATACATGGGATGGACCGGCGCTGGAAGCTGATTACACCTGGCCGCAGCGGGTGCCGATTAAGGAGTGATGAATCATGGCTAAACAGTACGCCTTCTATTTTGACGCGAACAGCTGTATCGATTGTAAAGCCTGCCAAGTGGCCTGCCAGGATAAGAATGACTTGCCGGGGGGTGTGATCTGGCGCAAAGTCATTGAATACGGCGGCGGTGATTGGGTCATGCAGGATAATGTAATGGTCCCGAATGGCATCTTCACTTACGCCCTGTCCACCTCCTGCATGCACTGCCAGGATCCAATCTGCGTGCACGTATGCCCCTCGGGTGCGATGACCAAGCGCGAAGACGGAATTGTGCTGGTCGATGAAGATTTGTGCCTCGGGTGCCGCTACTGCGAATGGGCTTGCCCGTATGGGGCCCCGGCTTACCGGCCGGAACTGGGCGTGATGTCCAAGTGTACCTTCTGTGAAGATCTGCTCGCAGCGGGCGAGAATCCGGCTTGTGTTGACGCATGCGTCACGCGCGCGCTGGATTACGGCGAGCTGAGCGAGCTCCAGGCGAAATACGGCGACCTGGCCGAAATGGCACCTTTACCGGACGCGAAGCTTACCAGCCCCTCCTTCGTGCTGACGTCATACCGCGCCTCGCAGGCAACCGGAAGCCGGGTCGGAAAGATCATAGACCTGGCGGAGGAGTTTTAACAATGAATCCACATGAATGGGCCTTAGTCGTATTCACGCTTCTAGCGCAAATGGCGGCGGGTGCGTTTATCGTCTTGCTGATCACACGGGCAGCCGAAACCCGGCGGATGGGGAAGGAGATTGACCGGCTGGGTGATTTGCTCGGACTTGCTATCATGGCGATCCTGGGTATTGGTATGCTGGCCTCGCTGCTTCACCTTGGTTCTCCGTTGCGAGCTTACCGTGCAGTGTCGAATTTCGGTAACTCCTGGCTGAGCCGGGAGATCACCTTTGCTTCAGCATTCTTCGTCTTCGGATCGCTCTACGGCCTGATGCAGTGGGCTAAGTGGGGATCATCAACCCTGCGCAGCGTATTGGCGGGAATTGCCGGCTTACTCGGTGTATCGATGGTCTACTCGATGTCACGAATCTACATGATCCCCACGGAGCCGGCTTGGAATAGCTATGAGACGCTCGTCTCCTTCTTCACGGCCGCCTTCCTGCTGGGAATCTTCCTTACAGGTTCAGGCCTGGTGATCCGGCACCGTGTGCTTTCGAGCACCGAGGATGGGCAGCAGGCCAAGCGCGGAAAGCTGCTGAGCGATATTCTCGGGGCGTATGGGATTGTGGCTGTGGCGCTGGTCGGAGTCCAATTCGTAGCCCTCCCGGTTTACCTGGCGGAGATTGGTGATGCGGCAGCCGCGGCCGGCAGCAGCCTGCAGGAGCTGCTCACAAGCTACGGTGTGATTCTGCTTCTACGCTTGTTACTGATCTTCATCGGTGCAGGCGTGTTGGGGGCTATGATCTACCGGGTTTCCGGGAAGCATGTCTGGGAGAGCAGGCTGGCGAGTCTGACCATCGCCGGGTTCTCGGTCGTGCTGGTATCCGAAGTTTTAAGTCGGTTCTTGTTCTACGCCACCCGGGTGCGCATGGGACTCCCGTAGCTAGAACGATAATCGAGAGTATAGACCAGCGCAACTGGCATTTCTGACAAAACTTCATCCTCCTCCGGGATTACCGCCGGGCTATGGGAGCATTGAACCGCTGCTTATGGCCCGGCCGGTATTTTCCCACCTAGCACAAACGACAGCGCTTCGCTGGGATAGAGGCGTTTGCGTCTGGCGATGAACACCTCTCAAAGGCGGCATGTAACAGCAATAGCGGGAGCTGACCGACGACGAGATCGAGCGCATGGAAGGCTCGTGGGAACGTCTGGTGGGTATGCTTCAGGAACGCTACGGCATTGAACGAGCTGAGGCTGAGAAACAGCTGGAAGAATTCCTCGAGCAGACAAAGCAAGAACCCACACCAGTATAAGCCAATTCACCGTTGGGGCAATCGGGCCGGAAAGGGAACCCCCCTTTCCGGCTCTTTGCAAGCAGTGGATGAAATTTCCTCAATTCGGCTGGGTTAGAAAATCGTTCAGCTAGGCCGGGATGTGCACAATTGTGTCTGATTCGAAAATCGGTGGCATCTCAATTCCCAGGGCTGCGTAAAGCTGCGGTGGTACGCCGATATCCGCTACATACCGGTCGCCGACATAAGCCCGCGCATCAGGCATGAGTAATCCGGTCTTCGGTAGAGCGAGAGTCATCGTGGC
>DAOUEM010000365.1:0-32688 GCA_034430555.1 Anaerolineae bacterium
TTTCACATGCGCCGCTTGTAGGGCATCGAACTGGTCGGTTTGCCCTGCGTCTCGACCTGCTATAATCGGTCCCAACTTATCCCGGATACCCGCGCTATGAGGATTACCCTATGACGACTGAATTTCCCTTTCAGGATCACACTTTGCCCGTCGAGCAGCGGGTGGACGACCTGGTCTCCCGCCTGACTCTGGCGGAGAAGGTCGGCCAGATGCTGCATGAAGCCCCTGCCGTTGAGCGGCTGGGCATCCCGCCCTACGATTGGTGGAACGAGTGTCTGCACGGCGTGGGCCGCGCCGGGATCGCCACCGTCTTCCCGCAGGCCATTGGACTGGCCGCTGCCTGGAACACCGATCTGCTCGCCGAAGTCGCGGCGGTCATCGCCGACGAAGCCCGCGCCAAACATCACCACGCGTTGCGCCAGGGCAACCACGGCCAGTATTACGGCCTGACCTTTTGGACGCCCAACATCAACATCTTCCGCGATCCGCGCTGGGGGCGCGGCCAGGAAACCTACGGCGAGGACCCCTACCTCACCAGCCGCATGGGCGTGACCTTCGTCAAGGGGCTGCAGGGCGACGACCCGAAGTACCTCAAGCTGGTCGCCACGCCCAAGCATTACGCCGTGCACAGCGGCCCGGAGGCGGATCGCCACCGCTTCGACGCCATCGCCTCCGAGCGCGACCTGCGCCAGACTTACCTGCCCGCCTTCGAGGCCACCATCCGCGAGGGGAGGGCATACTCCATCATGGGGGCCTACAACCGCACCAACGGCGAAGTCTGCTGCGGCAGCCCGACCCTGCTGGGCAAAATCCTGCGCGAGGAGTGGGGCTTCGAGGGTTACGTGGTCTCCGACTGCTGGGCCATCCGCGACTTTTACCAGGATCACAAGGTGGTCGATACCCCGGCGGAGGCCGCCGCGCTGGCCGTCAATAACGGCTGCGACCTCAACTGCGGCTGCACCTACGAGGCGCTGGTCGAGGCGGTGGATCAGGGCTTGATCGATGAAGCCACCATCGACGTTTCGGTGAAACGGCTGTTCACGGCGCGGATGAAGCTGGGCATGTTCGACCCGCCGGAGGTGGTGCCCTACGCCCGGATACCCATCACCGTCAACGATTCGCCGGCGCACCGGGCGCTGGCGCTGCGGGCCGCGCGCGAATCCATCGTGCTGCTCAAAAACGCGGACGGCTTCCTGCCGCTGGATAAGGCCGCCTACCCGACCATCGCCGTGATCGGCCCCAACGCCGCCGACGAGATGGTGCTGCTCGGCAATTACAACGGCATTCCCTCGTCATCGGTCACCATCCTGGCGGGCATTCGCGGCAAAGTGGGTGCGGACGTAGATGTGCTGTACGCCGCCGGCAGCCCGGTCGCGGCGGTGGATGAGCGCGGCTACGCGGAAGCGCTAACCCTGGCCGGGCGCGCCGACCTGGTCATCTTCGTGGGCGGCATCTCGCAGCTCTTGGAAGGCGAGGAAGGCCAGCACGATAGCCTGCCGGAGGGGTTGACCAGCCAGGGCGACCGCGTGGCCATCGGCCTGCCGGACGTCCAGCAAAAGCTGTTAGAGCAGCTCCACGCCACGGGCAAACCGGTCGTGCTGGTCCTGCTCAACGGCAGCGCGCTGGGCGTCGCCTGGGCCGACGCGCACCTGCCGGTCATCGTCGAGGCCTGGTACCCCGGCGAGGAAGCCGGCACTGCCCTGGCCGACGTGCTCTTTGGCGACTACAACCCCGGCGGTAAGCTGCCGGTGACCTTTTACCGGTCGGAGGCCGATCTGCCGGACTTCCGCGACTACAACATGAGCGCCGGGCACACCTACCGCTACTTCCAGGGCGAGCCGCTCTATCCCTTCGGCTACGGGCTGAGTTATACTACCTTCGCCTACCGGAACCTGTCGTTGAGCGCGGCGGCCATTGGCCCGGAGGACTCGCTGAACGTCCAGGTAGACGTGCATAATACCGGCGACCGGGCTGGCGATACCGTGGTGCAGCTTTACCTCACGGACGTGGAAGCGTCAGTGCCGGTGCCGATCCGTCAATTGGCCGGATTCACCCGCTTGCACCTTGTCCCTGGGGAGACACAGACCGTGACTTTCACCGTCGAGCCGGCGTTGTTCTCGCTGATCGATGAGGCGGGCCGGCGGATCGTGGAGCCGGGTCTCTTCGAGGTCAGTGTGGGCGGCGGCCAGCCCACCGATCCCACTGCCGGCGCGCTGACGGCCAGCGTCGTCATCCGGTAAGCCGGACCGGCGCGGGAAGTTGTTTTCCGGCGATTCGCCCTTGACATTGCTCGACGCTTTCGCGTACAATTTGGAGGCTGTCCGCCAATAAATGGTTGGACGGCATCTACCAGAGAGAGGGGCTTGAATGACTGTCCACAGTTGACACAACCGAGGTGATCCTATGCCGGCCCTGTGTGCTGTGAGACAACCATGCTGCCACGTCTGTGATGTTGCATCGATTTCGACGACGAAAGTTGCATCGCTCCAGAAGCCTGCCCATCGCATAGGTTCCGGTCTATGCGATTTTTATTTTGTGGCGGGTGATCCTTGCCTGCTGAACATATGTTCGGTACAATAACTGGAGTCTCTACCCATCACCGCAGGGAGCAGTCGTATGGCTGAAAAAAGCGAGTTTACCGTTAAAGATCAGTACCGTTACAATCGCTCCAGTCCGGTGCGCTGGATCGTCTCACATATCTGGCGCTACAAGCTGCTCTTTCTCATCGCCGCCACGCTGTACACGGTCGGCTGGTTTTCCTTCGGTTACGCCCGCGTCCTGATCGGCCAGGCGGCGGACGCCATCATCAACCCGGCTGCCGAGAGTGCCCTGCTGCTGATCGGGCTGGGCGTGCTGGCCGTGCTGGTGCTGGATGGTACCTCCTTCCTGATCGGCAACCTCTCACTGGAGACCATCGCCCAGCGCATGGAGCGCGACTCGCGGCAGGAGCTGTATATCAGCCTGCTGGGCAAGAGCCAGACCTTCCACAATCAACAGCGAGTCGGCGATATCATGGCCCGCTCCACCGACGATGTGAAGCAACTCAACGCCATGATTAACCCCGGCGTGTTATTTCTGCTGGAAACGGTGATGGGGCTTTCCATCCCGATGCTCTACATCTCCACCTACAACATGGAGCTGGTGCTCGTACCGTTGATCTTCGTAGGGCTGTACATCATCACAGTGCGGCGCTACTCGCGCCGGCTGAACCCGGTGGTGCGCAGCCAGCGCGAATCCTTCGGCACCATGAATGCCGGCCTGGAAGAAACGATCTCCGGCATCGAGATCGTCAAAGCGAGCGCGCAGGAAGGCTTCGAGCGGGGCAAGTTCCGCCGCAATGCCCGCCGCTACCGCGATTTTTTCGTGCAGCAGGGCCAGGTGGAAGCGCGCTATCTGCCGTCGCTGATCTTTGCCTTTGTCTTCGGGCTGGTGTTTTTGCACAGTATGTGGCTCTTCCAGCAGGGGCGGATGACCATCCCCGAGATCATCTCGGTGATGGCGCTGGTCGGCACCATGCGCTTCCCGATCTTCATCTCGATCTTCTCGTTTTCGCTGGTGCAGCTGGGCGTGGCCGGTGCGGAGCGCATCCTGCGGCTGATCAACGCCGAGACTGATCTGGACGAAAACGCCGGCGGCCATACGGCCGACATCCAGGGCCACATCACCTTCGAGAACGTCGGCTTTGGCTATGAGGACGGCTCCGTGCTGAGCGACATCTCTTTCGAGGTGCAGCCCGGCGAGACGGTCGCCATCGTGGGCCAGACCGGCTCCGGCAAGAGCACGCTCACCGACCTGATCAACCGCACCTATGACGCCACCGCCGGTCGCATCCTGGTGGACGGGGTGGACGTGCGCGACTGGAGCCTGGCCGCCCTGCGCTCCCAGATCTCCAAGATCGAGCAGGACGTGTTCCTGTTTTCGCGCACCGTCGCGGAGAACATCGCCTTTGGCGTGCCGGGCACCTCGCAGGAGCGGATCGAGCAGGCCGCCAGGGAAGCCCAGGCGCACGGCTTCATCCTGTCATTCACGGAGGGCTACGAGACCGAGATCGGCGAGCGCGGCGTGATGCTCTCCGGCGGGCAGCGGCAGCGCTTGGCCCTGGCCCGCGCTTTCCTCAGCGATCCGCGCATCCTGATCCTGGACGACTCGACCAGCGCTATCGACAGCGCCACCGAGGACGAAATCCAGAAGGCCATCCACCGGGCGCAGCAGGGCCGCACCACCATCCTGATCACGCACCGGCTCTCCCAGATTCGTTGGGCGGATCATATCCTGGTGTTGGAAGGCGGCCGGCTGATCGCCAGCGGCACGCACGAGGACCTGCTGCGCACCTCGGAGCCGTACCGCCGCATCTTCTCGCGTTACGACGCCGCCCTGCCCCCCCTGGAAGCCGCGCCGGCATCGGAGTTGGCGCTGGGTTCGTGAGCGATCGTTAGTGTTATTGGTCAGGACATAATCACCAAAGGATACAATCCATGGGCTTTATCATGGACGGCCTCAATGCCGAAGAGTACGACCGCCAGTACAACGACCGCGACCTGGTCCGGCGCATTGTGCGGTACTTCCGCCCGCAGCTGCCGCGGATGATTTTCGTCGCCATTGCCATCCTGGCCGACTCGCTGCTCAACACGGCGCTGCCGGTCGTCATCTCCAACAGCCTGGACCGCCTGCAGGCCGATTCGACCACCAGCACGCTGCTGACCATCACGGCGGTGATCGTCGGGCTGGGCGTGCTGGCCTGGGGCTTCAATGCCGTGCGCCGCTGGCTGTCGGCCTCGGCCATCGGCAACGTGACGCTCCAGATGCGCGAAGATGCCTTCGACGCGGTCGTCAGGCGCGACCTGTCGTTTTACGACCAGTTCATGTCCGGCAAGATCGTCAGCCGCGTGACCTCGGATACGCAGGCTTTCTCGCAGGTGGTCGACCTGACCATGAACCTGCTCAGCCAGCTGCTGCTGATCGCGCTGCTGCTCGGCTACCTGTTCACGGTCAGCGTGCAGCTCACCCTGATCACGCTGACGTTGGCCCCCTTCATCGTGATCACGGCGCTGGCCTTCCGCAGGATCGCGCGCGAGACGGTCACCCAGTCGCGGCGCGTCAACGCGGTGGTCAGCTCGCACATCCAGGAGACGATCAGCGGCATCGGCATCGCCAAGACCTTCCGCCAGGAGGACGCCATCTACGACGACTTCCTGGCGGTGAACCAGCGTTCCTACCGCATCAACCTGCGCACGGGCTACACCTTCAGCAGCATCTTCCCCATCCTGAACATGCTGGCCGGCGCCGGGACGGCGGCGCTGGTCTACTTCGGCGGGTCGAGCGCCCAGACCGGCGCGCTGACGGCCGGGCAGTGGTTCCTGTTCATCCAGGGCCTGAACCTGTTCTGGTTCCCGCTGACCAGCATCGCCTCCTTCTGGAGCCAGTTCCAGCTGGGGCTGGCGGCGGGCGAGCGCGTCTTCGGCCTGATCGACGCCGAGCCAAAAGTCGTGCAGACCGACAGCCGCCCGATCGCCGACGTGAAGGGCGAGATTCGCTTCGAGCACATGGACTTCGCCTACAACGAGGACGAGCCGGTGCTGACCGATTTCTCGCTGACCATCCACGCCGCCGAGACGCTGGCCCTGGTGGGGCATACCGGGTCCGGCAAGTCGAGCATCGGCAAGCTGATCGCGCGCTTCTACGAGTTCCAGGGCGGGCGGCTGCTGGTCGACGGGCAAGACGTCCGGGCGCTGGACCTGCACGCCTACCGCGACTGCCTGGGCATCGTCACCCAGACGCCGTTCCTGTTCGACGGCACGGTGATGGACAATATCCGCTACGGGCAGGAAGACGTCAGCGACGAGGACGTGATGCAGGTGGCAGAGATGGTCGGCAGCGGCGACTGGATTCGCGTGCTGCCCAACGGCCTGCAGACGGAGGTCGGGGAACGGGGCAACAGCCTGTCGATGGGGCAGCGGCAGTTGGTCTCATTGGCGCGGGTGCTGCTGCAGAACCCGTCCATCGTCATCCTGGACGAGGCCACGGCCAGCGTCGACCCGCTGACGGAGACGCTCATCCAGGAGGGGTTGGACGTGGTGCTCAAGGACCGCACCTCCATCGTGATCGCCCACCGCCTGTCGACGATCAAAAACGCCGACCGTATCATCGTGCTGCGCGAGGGCGAGATCATCGAGCAGGGCACGCACGATCAACTGCTGGACCAGGGCGGCCACTACGCGGAGCTGTACAACACCTACTTCCGCCACCAGAGCCTGGAATACATCGAGCAGGCGCGGGAGTTGATCGCGTAGCATCGTTGGTTTATCGTCTGGAACTCGTAGGACTATAATCCAGACTTCAGATACCTTGGGGAACTACAATAAGCATGGACTGACCGATTGGGAAAGGGGATTGATAGTGATGAACGCACAGCGTTTTTCGACTGTTTGTTTCTCCTGGCGAACGCGGTTAGTCCTTGTCTTTGTGGTACTCTTACCTGTTGCCAATGGACCGTTGGGAGAAACCAAAGCCCAAGATATCCTTTGCTCAGATGAGGGGGCAATCGCCTTTATCTCCGACCGAGATGGCACCCAGCAAATTTACTTGATGAATACCGACGGAAGCAGTTTAGTCCGCCTCACAGACTTTGAAGAAGCGGACTTATCCGATCTGGACTGGTCCCCCGATGGCAAATATCTTGCATTCGTCAACGACAGCGATATCTACACACTTGATGTAGAGGAATTGACTGTTACCAGACTAACGATTGACCACCATAGTAAAGACTATCATCCGGCCTGGTCACCGGACGGGGCAAGCATCGCATTTACATCAACGCGGGGCGGTCCCTATGATTTGTGGATTATGGATACAGATGGCTCTATCCTCAGGCGTATGACTAATGATCCCAGGTGGGAAATCACCGTGGAATGGATACCTGACGGTACTGGGATCGCATACGTGCCCAACTCTGGTGCGAACCTTGAGATATGGACTGCGCCGTGGGATGAATCCTTTGATTGGAATACCCCTTTCCTGTTTGAGGACCCCATTTACTCAGAACCTGTTCTTTATACCGTTACGGATTTGGATTGGTCGCCGGATGGGGGAAGCCTTGCGCTGCAAACCGATGTTGGCGCTTATCTCATCAGCGCTGGTGGTACAGGCTTGCAGCAGATCGAGGACCGTGAATTCTATGCTTATGGAAGTGCTCCAAGCTGGTCGCCTGATAGCTGCCAAGTCGTATTCGCCTCGACACAGGATGGCAATCCAGAGATATATATTCTCGATATCGATGTGCAAACGCGACAGCGGTTGACGGACAATGCCGCTAACGATGTCGGCCCAGTTTGGCGGCCAATCCTTATTGAGACAGACTCCCCCGCTCCATCATAGGATGCTCAACCGATTCTGGGTCGCGTATATCGTCCCTATCCCTCACCCTTACGCGCCGTGGAACGCGCCGCGGCCAGGTCCGCTTTGATGGCCGTCACCCGCTCCGCTTCCGGGCGTTCCTTGTAGAAGTCGTCCAGCGGGTAGCAGCCGGATACCATCCCATGACGCGGCGCGGTCGTGCAGTCGGAGAAGGTGCGGCACAGCCGTTTGCGCTGCAAATCCCGGCCCGCCAGCACGTCGGCCACCAGGTCGGGGTAGGTCAGGCACATCCGGCCCAGCCCGACGAAATCCGCGCCGCCATCGGCCACGACGCGCTGCGCCACCTGCGGCAGCCATTCCTGCAAATACGAAACCCCCGATCCGACGTAGGTCAGTTCCGGGCGGTGCCGCTTGAGCGCCGCCGTCACCGCGACCTGCCGCGCCACCCCGACCAGCGGGTCTTCCGGCGGCAGGTAGCCGTCCGAGGGTGGGAACAGCGCCGGGCGTATCACGTGCGGCGTATAATACGGGCTGCCCGCCGAAATGCACACCAGCGGGATGTCCAGTTCGGCCAGCAGGTCGACGAAGGCTTTCGGCTCCGTCAGGTCCAGGCCGAGGCCGGTCTCGTCCGCGCCAAAGGCGTAGCGATACGGGCCGTCGAAGGGGACCGGTTCGCCGGTGTGGTCCGCGCCGGGCCGGAAGGGGATCATGTCCACCGCGCTGAGCCGCACCCCGATCAGCAGGTCGGGCGCTTCCGCCCGGATGCCGGCCACGATCTCCCGCAGGAAGCGCGTCCGGTTTTCGAAACTGCCGCCGTAGGGGCCGGGGCGGTCCACGGCGCTCAGGAATTCGTGACCCAGGTAACCATGGCAGTGTTTGATGTCCACGAAGCGGAAGCCCGCTTGCCTCGCCAGTACCGCCGCCGCCACGAACTGCTCCACCAGCCGCCGGATCGCGTCGTCGGTCATCAGCGGGTAATCTGATGGAATGTCGAACTTGTCGTCCAGGATCGGGTGGCGGTAGAGGATGGTTGGCTGCAAACTGCCCCCCTGATCGGGCCGGGCAAAACGCCCGGAGTGGGTGAGTTGCAGGCCGATCAGCAGGTCGTCGCCGGCCCCAAAACTCGCCTCGTGCGCGGCCACCAGCCGCTGACGCGCCCGCGCCAGGTCGTCGACGGTGTCCGGGCTGATCAGCAGTTGGTGGGGGTTGGCGCGGCCGTCATGGCGCACGGCCACCGCCTCGCAGCCCCAGATCAGCTTGGCCCCGCTCTGCCCGAAGCGCTCCCAGCGGCGTTGGGTCAATTCGGAGGGGCGGCCGTCGGGCGTGCCGTCCCAGCCTTCCATCGGCAGCACGCAGAAGCGGTTGCTGGCGCTGAAGCCGTCCCCGACGTAGGCCTGCCCCAGCGGCGATTCCGGCCCGGCGGTCAAAGTTTCGTCAAAAGGCAGGTCCGCGCCGATGGCGGCCAGGTAGTCGCGGAACTGGCCCGCCGTTCGCAGTTGGGCGATCCGTCGATAAGCCATGATTCTCCCCCTATGTGGTGTGATCCTGTATCGGCAGCGCCCCGGACGCCGCCAGGTGGGCCAGATAGGCGTCCAGGGCCGCCTTGTTATGGGCGCGCACGATCGTCTCCACCCGGTCAGGATCGCGTGCCAGCAGCGCCTGGAAAAGCTGCCAGTGCTCCTGCTGTGCGGTTTGGATGCGCAACGCGGAGACGTCCGCCAGGTAGTAGCGTCGCAGCCGGTCCCAGTGATCGAGCACCTTGTCGAACAGCTTACGGGTCAGCGGCGTGTCGGCGCGCTCGGCGATGAAGCGGTGCAGGTCCTTGTTGCGCTCGGACCAGGCTTCCGGTTCGTCGACCAGGCCGTCCATCTCGCGCAGCAGGGCTTCCAGCGCGGCCAGTTGATCGTCGGCTAGACGCTGGCAGGCAGCCCGCCCGGTGATGACCTCCATTGCTTCCAGCAGGGCGAATACCTCGCCGATGCTGGCGGCGTGCAGGTCGGCCACCGCGGCCCCCACGTATGGTGCGATGGTGACCAGCCCATCGGCTTCCAGCTGGCGCAGCGCCTCGCGGATCGGAATCTGGCTGATGCCCAGTTCATCCGCCAGGTCGTCGATCACCAGGCGGTGGCCGGGGACCAGTTCGCCCAGCAGGATCGCCTCGCGCAGGTAATCGTAGACCTGTTCGTGTTTGCTGCGGAATGCCTGTGGGCGGCGGGTGGTCGCTTTCGCCGGCGAACGTCCCGATCGACCCATGCCGGACCTCCTCCCCGTATCCTATATCCTATATGATATAGTATCTTACGTGTGGCCAGGGCGCAATGACGGCTGTGCGGCGGCATTGGCTTTCGGGCCCAGGCGGCGGGTACAATGAGCCTGGAGGAGCGCTTTCCGTCGGTTGGCCGTAGTCCAGGGTGATCCGCCATGATAGACCTGAGTGGCAAACAGATCAAAGGGTATGAGCTGCGCAAGCTGATCGGGCAGGGGGGCTTCGGTTCTGTCTACACCGCCTACCAGCCGCTCCTGGACCGGCAGGTGGCGATCAAGGTCATCCACCCCCGGTATGCCAACCACCCGGAGTTCATCCGGCAGTTTGAGGCGGAGGCGCAGCTGGTCGCCCGGCTGGAGAGCCTGCACATCGTGCCGCTGTACGACTACTGGCGCGATCCGGCCGGCGCTTACCTGGTGATGCGCTTCTTCCGGGGGGGTAACCTGCGGCAGCAGTTGATCCGCGGCCCGTGGGAACTGCCGGCCATTGCCCGGCTGCTGGACCAGATCGCCGCCGCGCTGACGGTGGCCCATCGCAACGGCGTCGTCCACCAGGACGTCAAGCCCTCCAATATTCTCGCCGACGAGGACGGCAACGCCTACCTCTCCGATTTCGGGATCGCCAAGGTGGTCGTCGAGCAGCATGACTCGGCAGAGGAAACCATTTCCTTTGGCTCGCCGCCCTACATGTCGCCGGAAGCCATCATGCGCCAGCCGATCACGCATCAGGCGGACATCTACAGCCTGGGGATCGTGTTGTACGAACTGCTGACCGGGCGCGTGCCGTTCATCGCCCCCAATACCACGGCCATCATTCAGAAGCACATCAACGACCCGGTGCCGCCCCTCCAGTTCATCCACCCCGATCTGCCCCAGGCGTTGAACCTCGTCATGCGGCGGGCCACGGCCAAAGCGCCGGATGCCCGCTACCCGGACGCGGTGAGCCTGGCCAGAGACTTCCGGCAGGTGACTGGCCTCGGCCAGATGTCGTCGTCGATCCTGCCGGTCTCCCTGCCCGATAGCCTGCCGGAGGAAGTCGTTTCGCCGGAGAGGACCGCCCAGTTCGGCGAGGACGAATCCGAGACGCTGGTGCTGGAGGCAGCGCTCAAGCCGGATAATCCCTACAAAGGCCTGCGCCCCTTCGAGGAAGCCGACGCGCCCAACTTCTTTGGCCGGGAGAAACTCATCGAGAGGCTGGTCAATCACCTGTCCGGCGACGGTTTGCGCGCGCGTTTTCTGGCGGTCGTCGGGCCGAGCGGCAGCGGCAAGTCCAGCGTGGTCCATGCCGGCCTGCTGCCGGCCCTGCGCGAAGGGCACGTGCCCAAGGCCAACCGCTGGTTTATCGTCAAGTTGACGCCCGGCGACGATCCGTTTGGCAAGCTGGAAACCGCCCTGCTGGGCATCGCGCTGGATCCGCCGCCCGGCCTGGGCGACCTGCTGCGTGCCGACGCGCACGGCCTGCTGCGCGCCGTGCAGCAGGTCATGCCGGATAAAAAAGCCGACCTGCTGCTGGTCGTCGACCAGTTCGAGGAGTTGTTCACGCAGGGCGACGACGAAAGCGCGCGCGCCTTGCTGCTGGATAGCCTGGCCGTCGCCCTGAACGATCCCGAATCCTGCCTGCGGGTCATCATCACCCTGCGGGCCGATTTTTACGACCGACCGCTGCTCTACCCCGCGTTTGGCGACCTGCTGAGCGAAAGCACGGAGGTGGTGCTGCCCTTCACCGCCGATGAGCTGGTGCGCGCCATCGTGCGCCCTGCCGAGCGGGTCGGCCTGACCGTGGAGAAAGACCTGGCCGCCGCTATGGTGGCGCACGTCACCGAGCAGCCGGGCGCGCTGCCCCTGCTGCAATATTCCCTGACGGAGCTGTTTGACCTGCGCGAGGGCATGACCCTGACCAAACGCGCGTACCAGGCCAGCGGGGGCGTGGTGGGCGCGCTGGCCCGCCGCGCCGACGACCTGTACGGCCAGCTTGATGCCGGGAACCAGGCGGCGGTCCGCCCCCTGTTCCTGCGGCTGGTGGCTTTCGGCGAGGACGGGGAGCGCACCCGGCGGCGCGTGCGCTGGGCGGAACTCACCGCTGTCGGCGAGGGCAGCGCCACCGTCCGTGAGGTCCTTAACCTGTTCAGCAAGCACCGGCTGCTGACCTTTGACCACGATCCGCAGACCCGCGAGCCGACGGTCGAGATCGCCCACGAAGCCCTGATCGAGCGCTGGGATCGGCTGCGCGAATGGCTGGACGACAGCCAGGAAGACCTGCTCGTCCACCGCCGGCTGGCTGCCGCTACCCTGGACTGGGTGCGGGCCAAGGGCGAGAGCAGCTACCTGGCGACGGGCGCGCGCCTGGGGCAGTTCGAGCGGCTGGCCGAGAGCAGCGTCCTGGCGCTGAACGAGTTCGAGTTGAGCTACCTGGCGGCCAGCATCGGCCTGCGCCAGCAGCTAGAACGGCGGCAGCGGCGGTTTGTGGCGGCGCTGGTGATTTTTTCGATCATCGCCTTTATTTTTGCCATATTCGCGCTGGACCGCGAAAACCGGGCCACCCTGGCGCGTCACGAAGCCGAGCGGCAGGCCGCCATCTCGCGCTCGCGGGAGCTGGCCATCACCGGCCTGTCCAACCTCGACCAGCCGGACCTGGCCCTGCTGCTGAGCCAGGAAGCGCTGAACGCCGCCGACACCTTCGCGGCCCGCAACAGCCTGCTGACCATCCTCGAAAGCTACCCGGACCTGGAGCGCTACCTGCACGGTCACAGCGACCGCGTGGCCAGCCTGGCCTTCAGCCCCGATGGCCGGCTGCTGGCCTCTGGCAGTTGGGATGGGTCGATCGTGCTGTGGGAGGCGTCGACGGGCCGCCCCCTGGACCGGCTGACCGGTCACGCCGACGCGGTGACCGACCTGGCCTTCAGCCCTGATGGCCGGCTGCTGGCTTCGGCCTCGTTTGACTGGCAGGTGCGCCTGTGGCCGCTGTCCGCTGCCGGGGAGGTCCAACCGAGCGGCGTCCGCATTCTGGAAGGGCACACGGATTGGGTATCAGCGGTGGCCTTCAGCCCGGATGGTGCTCAACTGGCCTCAGCCGGCTACGATGGCCTTATCCTGCTGTGGACGTTAACCGCCGAACCCCTCCGCAGCCGGCGTCTGGCCGATTTTTCCCAGCACGATTTCCCCGAGATTTTTTGCCTGGCCTTCAGCCCTGACGGGCGGCTGCTGGTCGCCGGCGGCAATGACGGGCAGTTTCGGTTCTGGGATGCCCGCACCGGCCAGTCGTCCGGAGACGCTATTCAGCATGACCAGTCGATCATTGGCCTGGCCTTCAGCCCGAACGGACTCCTGCTGGCGGCTGGCGACAACAATGGGGAAATCTTGCTGTGGGAGCTGGCGAGCCGCGAGCCGATCGCCCGCCTGGCCGCATCGGCGCCGGTCTTTCAGCAGGATCAGTACTCCAACGTGTACGATCTCGCTTTCAGCCCGGACGGGCGTTATCTGCTGTCCGGCGGCCAGGATCGGACGGCCCGGCTGTGGGACGTGGCCACCTTCCAGGAGATCAGGGTGCTGACAGCTCATCGGAGCCAGGTCACGAGCGCGGCCTTCTGCCCGCAGGGGGCGTGTCTGGCCACCGGGGATGGAGATGGCACGATCATCATCTGGCAGGCGGAGGCACTGCCCCTGGAAGCGCGCCAGCTCACCGGACACGAGCACCCCGTCTCCAGCGTGGCCTTCAGCCCGGACGGGCAGCGGCTGGCTTCGGCGTCGTCCGACGCGCTGCTGTCTGCGGGCAATACGGTGCGGCTGTGGGACGCCAGTACCGGCGAAAATCTGGCCGTTTTTGTGGGGCAGGAGGGGGCGGTGAGTGATATCGCCATCAGCCCGGATGGGCGTTGGCTGGCGGCGGGTTATGCCAGCAGCGCCGTGTCGGTGTGGAGCCTGCCGGCCACGGGCGCGGTCACCCTCGACCGGCCAGCCCATATCCTGACCGGCCATACCAACGCGGTCCGCAGCCTGGATTTCAGCCCGGATGGCCGTTGGCTGGCGACCGGCGACGACGACGGGGTGATTCGCCGGTGGGATACGGCCACCTGGGAGGCAGGCGACGCGCCGCTGGCCGGGATGGGCAGCCTGCGGGCGGTGGCCTTCAGCCCGGACGGGCGCCTGCTGGCCTCCGGCGGCATGGATGCCGTGGTCCGGTTGTGGGATGTCGCGGCGGGCCGGCTGATCGGCGAACCGCTGGCGGCGCACGACGGCCCGGTGATGAGCCTGGCATTTAGCCCGGACGGCGAGCGGCTGGTGAGCGGCAGCCGGGATTCGACCATTATCGTGTGGGACCTGGCCGCGCGGCAGGTCGTCTTCCGCTCGTCCGCGCAGCACGGCTGGGTCACCGCGCTGGCCTTCAACCCGGCGGGCGGCATCCTGGCTTCCGGCGATGAATGGGGCGGCGTCACCCTGTGGGATGGCGAGACCTGGCGCGCCCTGGGCCTGCCGCTGGCGGCCCAGACCGATACCGTGTGGAGTCTGGCCTTCAGCCCGGATGGCCAGACGCTGGCCGCCGGCAGCCACGATACGACGATTACCCTGTGGACCGTCGATGCCGCATCCTGGGAGGCGGCTCCCTGCCGCATCGCCAATCGGAATTTCACCGCGGCGGAGTGGGCCAGGTACTTCCCGGCAACCCCCTTCCGCGAAACCTGTCCGGGCCTGGCGCCGCCCTCCTGAAAGTTTGAAAAGTGTTACACGGGCTGCACGTTTTTGGCATACAATAGAATTATTAGTCGATCAATACTCAGGCTGCTGCCGCCTTTGCGGACGTTCCCCCGGCAGTTCGATGCTTCTTCTCTTTGCTGATGAAGTTGGAAGTCAGTATTGGTACCATGAGATTCTGGCGTCTTATCGCATGGGTTCTGGCTGCCGCCCTGGTCGTTCCTGCGGCGAGCACCTCCTCGCAGGAAACCTCCGACGTCTGTCCGCAGATCGTCAGCCAGGCGCTGGCGCTGACTCACGAGTTGTGCGAGTCGACCCGCCGCAACCAGGTCTGTTACGGCCATGTCGAGATCGAAGCCGATCCCCAGCCGGGTATCCGCAACTTCCGCTTTAACCAGGAAGGTGATATCACCGACCTGAGCAACGTGCGCAGCCTGCGGCTCAGCCCGATGAACCTGGAGACGCTGGCCTGGGGGGTCTCGCTGCTGCGCGTGCAGGCTAACCTGCCCGACTCCATACCGGGCCAGTATGTCACCCTGATCACCTTTGGCGACGTGACCATCGAAGACGCGACGAGCAGCGTGGTCCAGTTCGAAGTGACGGCCACCACCTATCTCAACGTGCGCCTCATCCCGAACCCCGAAGCAAACAACGTGCTGCGCGCGCTGGAGCCGGGGGAATCGGTGACGGCTACCGCGCGGCTGGCCGATACATCCTGGCTGCGCGTCCTGCTGCCGGAAAACGGCGCGAGTGGTTGGCTCTTTGCCAGCCTGGTGACTGCCGAGCACGACCTGGCGACTCTGGAGGTGGTGCCCGCCGGGCAGCCCTATTACCGGCCTTTCCAGGCGTTTTACTTCCAGAGCGAAGTCGACGATACCCTGTGCCCGGAGGCGGCGGAAAGCGGCCTGTTGATCCAGACACCGGCCGGCGTTGGCCGGGTGCGCTTCCTGATCAACGAGGTCAGCATCAGTCTAGGTTCAACGGCCTTTCTCCAGGCCCGGCCCGGCGAGGCGCTGACCATCAGCCTGCTGGAAGGCGATGCCCAGTTAACCGCGCAGGGCGTGACCCAGGATGTCCTGCCGGGCACGCGGGTGAGCGTGGCGCTGGATGCCTTCCTCGCGCCGTCCGGGCCGCCTGCCCCGCCGCAGCCCTACCAGGCGGAGGTCGTGCAGGACCTGCCGCTGGCCCAACTGGACCGACCCGTCGAGCCGCCGGAGCCGATGAGCGTCGATACCATCAACCAGATCACGACGGCGCGGGCCACGCAACAGGTGTCGCCGATTCAGGCGGCAGGCACGCCGCTCGGCAGCCCGGTCCCGGCTCAGGAAGTCCTGGACCCCGCCGCCAACCGCCGCACGGCCACGCCAGACCCCCGCCTGACCGGCACGCCTCCGCGCGATCTGATCGCGGTGGAGACGCTGGAAACCGCGCCGGCCCTGGTCACCGCACCAGGCTTGGTCACCGCACCAGGCCTGGTCACTGTGCAGCCCTTGCCGACGGCCACGCCGTCTGGCCCGGTGCTGGTACCGGTCACCATCGACCCCATCCCGATTACGGCGGTGCCGATCGAAAAAGAGCCAGGCCCATCGATGATGGTGGCCACGGCAATACCCTGACGTTTCCGGCCCATCTGCGGCCGGTTCTGGCCACCTCACCCGGTGACAGCCGGGGCCTGATCTAAAAAATTCCTAAATTCAATGGGCAGACGCTCTAAAACGGCCATCATACCAAAGTTTTGGCATACAATAGAATTGGGCATCCCAGATAATAGTGGCTTTCCAGCACACTGATGCTTGACTCGACACCCAGGATACGAGGAAATCATTCACGATCATGAAACGTGCGAAGCTTGCTGTGTGGGTCTTGCTGCTGACCCTTTTTATCGCTCCGGGTGCGGTCTGGTCACAGGCCTCCTCTGAGGTCTGTTCACAGATCGTCGACGCGGCCCTGCGCTCCACCAGCGATTTGTGCCAGGATACCGGCCGCAACGAAGCCTGTTATGGGCATGTCCTCGTCAACGCTTACCCGCAGCCGGGCGTCGACGAGCTCGTCTTCCATGAGGAAGGCGATATCGCCGGCCTGATCCAACTGCAGAGCATGGAACTGAGCGCGATGGACCCGGATACCGGTTTCTGGGGCGTATTGCTGATGCGCGTTCAGGCCAACCTGCCGGATGAACGGCCGGGACAAAACGTCACTTTGCTGACCTTTGGCGATGTCTCCCTGCAAAACGCCGTGACGCCGGCTGCCACCGTCGAGGTGACGGCGCTGGACCACCTGAACGTCCGGCACCGCCCGGATACCGAGGCGTATGTGCCGGTCGCCTTACAGCCAGGGCAGACGGTCACCGCCAACGGCCGGCTGGCCGACGGCCGCTGGCTGCGAATCACCATTCCGCAGACCGGGGACTCCGGCTGGATCGCCAGCCAGCACGTCGACGCTAGCACGGCCCTGGAATCCCTCCCGGTGGTTGAACCCAATGCCCCGTACCACCGGTCGCTGCAGGCCTTTTATTTCCAGTCGGGGTCACAGGAGGCGCCCTGCCCGGCGGCCGCCGAGAGCGGCCTGCTGATCCAGACTCCGGCCGGAGTCGGCGAGGTGCGCTTCTTGATCAACGAGGTCAGCATTCGCCTGGGATCGACCGCCTTCTTACAGGCCGCGCCCGGCCAGGACTTCGCCTTTTACCTGCTGGAAGGTTGGGCTCAGATGGAAGCGTACGGTGTGATCCAGACCCTGTTCCCCGGCACGCGGGTGCGCATCCCGCTGGATGAGGACCTGCACGCCGCCGGCGCGCCTTCCATTCCGGAATCCTACCAGGACCTTACCCTGGAGGCGCTGCCCATCGCCCAACTACCGCGTGCCTTCCAACCGGCGCCTTCAATGACGGCCAGCGAAATCGAAACGCAGATGATGGCGCTGGCCGCCGTGCTGAATCCGCCGGTCGTCGCGCCTACCCCGGAACCGGAAGCCCCTGCCGCGCTCGATTCCATCGTTATGGCCGAGAGCAGCGGCCGCAGCAGCTTGCCGCCCTACAACCTTCTGGGGGGCCGGTCGAACGAGCCAGGCTCTGAAGATAATGGCTCTGCGTCTCCAGCGACAACGTCACCGCCGCCACCGCCGCCACCGCTGCCGCCGCCGCTGCCGCCGCCGCCACCACCACCGCCGCCTGCTGCCAACTGCCAGCCTGATCGCCACCGGTCGCTGCGATGCCGGTGGGGAGTACATTTTTGATATTCGTAGTGAGGGCAGCGCGCTGGCGACCACCACCTGGCGGGTGCTGGTTGGCGGGGGGGAAGTCGCCAGCGGCCCGGTAGACCTGGTGCCGGGGGCCGGTATGCAGGCGCGCGGCCTGTTCCTGACCGGCGAGGCCACGCTGACGCTTGATGCGTTTGGAATTCCTTTCCGCAGCCGGCCGTCGATCACGTGCACCCTGCCAGCGGTCGGCCCGTCTTACGACCCGTTCCCGGCGACCAGCGTCTGGACGGATGGCGAGACCGACATTATCAGGCTTGACGATCACGGGCCGGTCGCTTACAGTGTGCGTGGGGTCATCGTGACCGATGGCAACCGCGAGTTTTTGAATGCCTCGGGCACCCTGAACGACGGCGGTAGGCTGGTGATCAACTATCCGCCGGCGTCTGCCTGGGGGCCGCCCGATGGCATGGGCACTCACTCCGCGCATACCACGGTCACCTTGGGCGTGACGGATGGGCGTCCCTGCACGGCGGTCAGCCAGGATTGGGGCCGCTTCTGGCGGTAGTGGTACCCGGTGTCGAGCGAACGTACCCGGGCTAATGCCAGGCCCGGTGGCACCACATAATATTGGCAAACAGAGGGTCGGCGATGGTAGACAATCAGAGCACACCACAGGTATGCCGGCGATGCCAGCATAAGAACCCGGGAGAGGCCTTAAAATGTGCCTGGTGTGGCGCGCCGCTCAATACGGCATCAACGACCATTCAGATACCGGATCTGGTCCGTAGGGATGCGCTGAGCCAGCCCCGGCAGCCCACCGGCCCGGCGTCTGATGGCCTGGCGATGTATATCGCCGGAGAAGTTCAGCCGATGATGGTGCGCGGTAAGGACGAGGTTATCCTGGGGCGCACCTCAACCGAAGGCGGCCCGTCCGTCGTGATCGACCTGACGCCCTATAATGCCGGGATGCTGGGGGTGTCGCGCCGGCACGCCCGCATCATAGTGGCCGACGAGGCCTACCTGCTGGAAGACCTGGGCAGCACCAATGGCACGTGGCTAAACGAGAAGCACCTGCCGGCCCGCACCCAGTTTGTCCTGCGGAACGGGGACCAGATCCGCCTGGGCCAGCTGATCTTGTTTGTGTATTTCGCCGCTAAAGGAAGACCCGGCTCCGCCGAAAACGACCAGACGGCCCAGACCGGTCGGGGATAAATGACGGTTGTGGGATACACACATTGATTTATGCGGCGTATTCGCGATAATAGTAGATGGTGGAGGGCATTTTGGTGACCCGGAAGCGATGTCCAGGTCTGAACTGAACTATTTGTTAGCCGTCTGAATAGTCAGGCGCCCGGTCACCAGCTATGACGGCCTGGGATGATCGACACAGTTGGGATGAGCACGCACCTTACCCGTCGTGAAAGACGATCGGCAAAGTAGTTCATCCCGGGTATAAGTGGCCGGCGGGGCCTCGCCTCTGACTGAAACGGCGATAAGGATCGATGATGAACGCCCAGGATGACCCGATCATCTGCCTGCGGTGCACCCACAAAAATGAACCCGGCGCCTTAAAATGCACCTGGTGCGGCGCGCCTTTTACCTCCGAGACGACCACGGTCAAGGTCAGCGACCTGCCCAAACGATCCGAAGGCGCCCCACTGCCCCGCCTCAAGCCGGTCGGTGAGGGGCTATCGTTGTTTGTCGCCGGTGAAGTCCGGCCGTTGATCGTGTCCGTCCAGGAACAGGTCATCCTGGGTCGCCATACCAAAACGGAACGGTCACCCTCGGTCGTCGATTTGACCCCTTACAACGCCGGGTTATTGGGGGTCTCTCGTAAACATGCCGCTATTTCCATGAGTGAAGGGCATTACACCTTGCGGGACCTGAACAGCACCAATGGCACCTGGCTGAATGAGAAGCAGGTTCCCTCGGATACGCCGTTCATCCTGCGTAATGGCGACCAGGTGCGGCTGGCGCAGTTAATCATCTCCGTTTATTTCTCCAATGTGCCCGCCGAAGTGAAGGTGGTGCTGCGCGATACAGCCTTTCCACAGGACGGCGCCGGGACCTTTACCACTGGGTATGTGGGGCAGAACGTCGGCTCTTACTTGCAGGCCATCATCAGCCTCCAGCAGGTTCTGGACCGCTTAATGGCGCGCACGGTGTCTACTCTGGCCATCGAGTCGATCAGCGTCAACGCGCGGGATGCGCTGGTGAGTGTCACCCTGTCCGGCGGCCAGGACGCTCTCCTGGTCATCCGCGATACGATCGAACCCTGGAAGCGGACGCAGGCGGAAATGCTGGCACCGCTGCGTACGACCGGCGGCGGCACACTCACGCCCGACCAGGTCAGCGTATGGCGCGACCTCCTGCGCCCGCTGGCGCTGGCTATCATCCAGGATCACGCTCTGGCTGCTGATGAGCACTTCACCAATGCTTACGTGGAGCGCATCTTTCCCCACCTGCAGGTATTAGGACTGAGCACCCTGGAGCTCCAATTCCAGGAGTGATCCCACGGCCTCCCGCGCCTGACGCGGGTCCATTTTTCCACAGGGAACAAATCTAAAAAATTTATAAATTCGCCGTAAAGGCGGTGGTCGGCCCGACCCTATAGGCTGATTTTGGCTTACAATGGAAGTACTTAACAAAAGTCTGGGCTTAGATTTCGGTGGTAAGGCCGGCTTTTTTGGGGTTGTTCGACGTCACCATGGCCAGGGAAGGATTCACGGCGGCGATCACCGTACTTTAGTGCCAGGCATGAATATTGATCTTGGTGAATATTCCATGCGCCAGTTTAGCATCATGGCAGTGCGAGGCAGCAGTCGTTGCTGATGGAAAAACATTGCCCTGACGATCCTTGGATGGAGCAGCTGCAGTGCAGGTGACCTTCCGCCTGCTGACCTATCATACGCTGAACCGGCTTTATGAGGGCCAATTATGTCTAACAAGCAAAATGGCGAGATCGTCTGCCAGCGGTGTCAACACAAAAACGAAGCCGGTGCGTTGAAGTGCGCCTGGTGCGGGGCGCCGCTGACCTCTGACACCACCACCATGCGTGTGACGGAGTCGCTGGCCGAAACCCGCGCCGTCTACGCGCCCCGGCCGGGAATGCTAACCGATGGTCTCTCGCTGTACATCGCCGGGGAAATCCGGCCGCTGACCATCCGAGGGCGTGAAAAGTTCATCCTGGGACGCCACACCAGCGACGACGCTTCGATCATCATCGACCTGACCCCGTATAACGCTGGTGTGCTGGGCGTTTCCCGCCGGCATGCGATGATCACGTTCGCCGACGAAACCTACACCCTGGAAGACCTGGGCAGCACCAACGGGACCTGGCTCAACGAGAAACAACTGCCCGCCCAAACCCCGTTTATCCTGCGCAATGGCGACCAGATTCGGCTGGGACAGCTCATCTTATTCGTTTATTTCTCCAGCCAGCCCGTCCGGCAAACCATCATGCTCAAGGATAAGCAGGTCCAGTCGGCGGATGATCAACCGTTTACACCCCATTACCTGGCGGCCAGCGTCAGCCCTTACCTGAAGGCGATCATCGGCATCCAGTACGTGATCGATGAGCTTAACGAACGCACGCCAGCCCGGGTCGAAATCGAGTCGATCAACGTTAATGCCCGTGATGCCCTGATCAGCGTCAGTCTGGGTGGCGCACGGGAAGCCATCGAGCTGGTGCATGACGAGATCAACCCCTGGAAGCGGAAGTACGCCTCGATGATCGACCGGCTGCAGGCGCTGGGTCGGGTCCAGACGGACATGGAAGAGGTCGAACTGGAGAAAGAGAAACTCTTCCAGGAGCTGCGTGAGGGGCAGATCGAGCTGGCGCGCACGCTCATCCGCATATTTAAGGAGTCGGCGCTGGCCGGCAACAACAGCACCTTTGTGGAACAACTGCTGCCGCACCTGCATACCCTGGCCATGAGCACGCTGGAGATTTTCACCAACCGCGAAAACAGCATGGAAGGGGACCGGCTGACCACCAATCTCTGATCGTGATCCCGCACAAGCGCTCATATCCGGCACGATGCCCTGGCGTCGTGCCTTTTTTGTGCCTCAGGTCGCCGCGGCTAGGTGCTGCTGCCGGGCGATGTCGCCGCCCTGTGCTGTCTGGAAGATCAACAGCAGCGTGGCCGGGGCTGCCGACAGGTTGTGGAAACAATGGGGCTGGCCCGCTTCGAACAGCAGGCTGTCGCCCGGTTCCAGCCGGAACTGCGCCGTGCCGACGTAATAGATGATCGTGCCGGCCAGGCAGTACACAAACTCCTGCCCGGGGTGACTCACCCGCTCTTCCGGGCCGCCAGCCCCTGGCGCGTCGGCCCCCGGTGCCAGGGTCAGCAGGAACGGCTCAAGCTGCTGGTTCACCAGCCCGGTGCCCAGGCTCTCCAACATGACGCCGGCTTTGCGGCTCAGCAGGCGCTGCCCCTGCTTGACGAAGACCGTGACCGGCGCCTTCACCGGTCGGAAAAAATTGGTGACCGGCACCGCCAGGGCGGCGGCAAGCTGGTACAACGTGGACACCGTGGGCGAGTTCGCGCCGCGCTCGATGCGGCTGATGGCGTTGACCGATAGCCCGCTCTGTTCGGCCAGCGCCCGCAGCGACAGCCCGCGTTCCTCGCGCAAAGCCCGGATGCGCGGACCCACCTGGGAATCGGGCGGGCGGCTTTCCTGTGAGCGATGCTCCTCGGTCATGGCATTTGCCTTATTTCCATACGCCATTTGTCACCAGAGTGTAACATAATAGTTGTTGGCTGTACACTTTAGTGTTACGATCAAGGCAAACCAGGGGCAGGCGCGTGGCCATCTGTTCAGCCCTGCCCTGCCAGCCTAATTGAGGAGATCACCATGAAAATTGCGGTCATTACCGATGATGGGGAGACCATCAGCCAGCATTTTGGCCGGGCGCGCTACTACAAGGTGTACACCGTGCAGGATGGCCAGATCACCGGGAGCGAATTGCGCGAAAAGATGGGGCACCGGCAGTTCTCCGGTCAGGACCACGACCATCATGACCACGACCACGAGCACCACGGTCACGACCACGAGCACCACGGCCACGGTCACGACGATCCCCGCGGCCACGGTTTTGGGCCGGTCTCCGACCGCCGCCACAGCCAGATGGTCGTCGCCATCACCGACTGCGAGGTGTTGATCGTGCGCGGGATGGGCCGGGGCGCGTACCTGGCCATGGAAGCAGCCAGCATCCGCCCCGTCGTCAGCGACATCCCCGCCGCCGATGACGCCGTCGGCGCGTACCTGGCCGGCACTTTGCAGGATCACACCGAGCTACTGCACTGATCGAGGAGCAGCATACCCTCCATGATTGTCGCCATCAGCGTCAGCGAACCGGACTCCGACGCCGTCCTCGACCGGCGCTTTGGGCGCGCTCCGGCCTTCGTGCTGGTTGATACCGAGACCGGCACCCGTACCGTCCATGCCAACCCGGCAGCCAGCCGGGCTGACGAAGCCGGTCTTCAAGCCGCTGAATTTTTGGTTCAGCAGGGCGCGCAGGTCGTCATCAGCGCCGTATTTGGCCCCTACGCCTTCGACGTGCTGGAATCGGCGCGGGTGCGCATGTATAGCGCCGCCTCGGGCACCGTCGCCGAAATCTTGGAGCAGTTCAACAACGGCGGGCTGGAACGCATCCGGCGCGCCTGAATCCCGGCCAAACCCGGGCCTGCTTCTGCCGGGTTGACTCTGTACCCATCCTGCCTTATCCTTGCCAGGACGATTGGCGCACGCCTGGCGAGTTCTCCATCGATCCCACTCCGGCCCTCGCCTGTTCCCGTTCTTGGCGCGGTGTCTCGTCGCCGTGCTATCACCTGAGGAGGAATCCTATGACCGGAAAACTGGCTGGCAAGACGATCGCCATGATCGTCGCCCACGAATTTGAAGATATCGAGTTGTTGTATCCGCTGCTGCGGCTGAGCGAGGAAGGCGCGGATATCCTCGTGGTGGCCGTCGAGGCAGGCCTGCATACCCGGCCGCACATCCCCGGCAAACCGGTGACGGGGCGCTTCGGCCATACCGTGCCCCTGGCGGTGATGCCGCCCGGCCAGCGTTATCGTATGAGCGCCATCGAAGACCTGGACGCCGAAACGCTGGACTGCCTGGTATTCCCCGGTGGATACAGCCCCGATGCGCTGCGCCTGCACGCGCCTACGCTCGACCTGGTGCGCGCCTGCTACCAGCAGGGCAAGCTGGTGACCTGCATCTGCCATGGCCCCTGGATTCTGATCTCCGCCGGGATCATGAAGGGCAAACGGGCCACCGGTTACGTCGCCGTGCGCGATGACCTGATCAATGCCGGCGCGGAATACATCGACGAGCCGGTCGTCCGCGACGGCAATATCATCACCGGGCGGGTGCCGGTTGACCTGCCCGAATACTGCCAGGCGATCATCAGCGCGCTGGCCGAGTGATCGGGTTGGGGCGTCAATCGGGCGCCTGGCGCGCCGTTTCCAACTCCACAACTAACCCAGGCTGATCAGAGTCTTGCTGAATGGTAGAATGGTCCTACCAATTATTTTACAAGATACAGCATTATCACACCCTGGTGTCAACAGGGTCAAAAAGGTAAGGGTTCCTGCTGCCAGGAACCCCCGGTTGCCAAGAATACCCGCTGATGTCGGGGCTGGTATTGGCGCAGCATCAAAGCTGGCAATGGTGGTACTGGCGGCTTACTGTACGCTGATGTTCAGCTCAGCGTAATCATCCTCGGCAGGATTACTATTCCCTGGAGTCGAATCCGGGTCGACCTGATCGCTGCTCATAACCTCGGCCTCAACGGGGATGGTGCTGCCCGACGTGCCGGCTAGCACATTGGCTGGGGCAGTAATCGTGGCGCTACTGCCAGGCCCCAAGGTGCCTACCGTCCACATGCCAGTTACGATGTCGAGAGACCCTTGGGTCGCGATCCAGCCAGGGATCGGGGAAATACCGCCTGGAGAAACAGCCTGAACGACAACATTGGTTGCGGCAGATGGCCCGGTGTTCTCCACCGTAGCGGTGAACAAGATGGTGTCAAGTTCGTTTGGAGCAGCATTATCTACAGTGAATACCGTGATGGCCAGGTCTGCTGTGGGGACTTGCACGTTGATGTCCACGCTGCCGCTTTCGTTGCCGGGGTTGGTATCGGTGGTCAGCACGGCGGAAACGTTGGCCGTATTGGTGATTGTCGAGCCGCCGGTGAACACATTAACGCTGACGGTGATGTCCAGCGTGCTTCCGCCTAGGCCAATCGTGCCGATATCCCATACCCCGCTCCCGAAATCGTAGGTGCCGGTGCCGGTCAGGTGCGAGACATACGTCACGCCCACCGGCAGCACGTCCGTCACCTGGACGCCGTTGGCTGCTGCCGGCCCGATGTTATTGAGGGTAACGGTGTATACGATGACATCGGTTTCATTGGGCGTGGCGTTTGAAACGCCCTTGAACACCTGCAAGTCCGCGCCGCGTGGCACGATATCTGCCGTGGACGAATCATTGCCGCCGTTGGGGTCTGTGACCCCGGAAGCGGTGATGGCGGCCGTATTGGAGATGGTGCTGCCCGCCGTGCTATAGTTGACCTGCACGGTGATGGTCAGGGTAGCCGTGGCCGCGTTGGCGAGGTTACCCACATCCCACAGCCCGCTGCCGCTGTTGTAAGCGTTATGCCCGGTGCCGGAGACATGGGCCTGGTAAACCACGCCCGCCGGCAGCAGGTCGGTCACCTGGACGCCGGTCGTATTGTCCGGGCCGTTGTTGGTCAGGGATAAACTATAGTCGACCAGCCCACCTTCGTCTGGCGTCGGGTTGGATGGCGAGACAAAAATCTGCAGGTCTGCGTTGGCCGTGATTGTGGACCAGTTCGCCGCGAAGCCGCCCCGTTGATCACTGGAGTCGCTCGTCCACTGCAGGAACATCGCGCCCGAGGTGGCGGTTACGTCGCCCGGCAGGACGTTGCTGTCGAAGGTGCCCAGCAGCACGCCGCCCGCGTCGACGCCATCATAGACGCGCAGTTGATCCCAGTTTGGTTCGGTATCCAGCGCCAGGAAGGACAGGGTCACGTTGGCCGGCCCGCCGGGCGGGTCGATCAGGAAGGTGCAGGTTTCGTCGGGACGGTAGAAGCTGCCAGCCCCACCCGAGTCGTAGATCGTGCCGCTGGTGCCGGTCGACGAGGTCACGAAGGTGCACATGTAGAAGGTATCCGGCGCGGCCCCGGTCGTCCAGTCCAGTTGGAAGCCGGACCGGTTGTCGCCCAAGTCGCTCGTCCATTGCAGGAACATATTACCCGAGGTGGCGATGACGTCGCCGGGCAGTATGCCGCCGGAGAAGGTGCCCAGCAGCACGCCGGTCGCGTCCGTGCCGTCGTAGACTGTCAGTTCGTCCCAAATGTCTTCCGTATCAAACGCCGTGAACGACAGGAGGATGGCCGGCGGCGCGCCGCCCGGCGCGATCAGGAAGGAGCAGGTTTCGTTATCGCTGTAATTACCGCCCGGCCCACCGGAGTCGTAAAGGGTGCCCGTCGCCGCCGTCGAAGTCACATCCGAGCACATGATCAAGCCGGACAGCGCCTGCACGGTGATATCGACCGTACCCCAGTCATCTTCAGCAAGATCGGCGTTGTTAGGCGTTGAGTCGGGATCTGGCTGATCGGAGGCCGTGACCTCGCCGGTGCGGGTGTAAGTGCTGCCGGCTGCCCCAGCGTCGACGGTGTAACTGAAGGTCAGGGCGGCGCTGGCCCCACTGTTCAGGCTGCCGACCGTCCACACCGCCGGGTTGACGGCGTCGTTGATTGCCCCCTGCGAGATGGTGTTGCCCAGGTAGGTAAAGCCCGGAGGAGCCCAGGGCACCTGGACCTCGACGTTAGTGGCCGTATCCGGCCCGTCATTGGTGGCGGTGAAGGTATAGGTGATGGTCGCCCCAACGGCGGGGTTGGCATTGTCCACCCCGGCCGCCAGACGCAAATCGGCACCGGGTGGTGTCTGCACGGTCAGGCTGAACGACGCCTGGTCATCCTCCGCCGGGTTGCCGTTGGCCGGCGTCGAATCGGGGTCGGGCTGGTCGCTGGCGCTGACCTCGCGCGTGCGCGTGATGGTGCTGCCTGCCGTCCCGGCGTCGACCGTGGCACTGATCGTCAGCGTGGCGCTGCCCCCGCTGTTCAGCGCGCCGACGTTCCACACGTCGCCGGCCATCGATCCCTGCGACGGCGTATAAATAGGCGACGACAGGCCAGCATCGCCGGTGCCAGCCCCGATGGCGACGTTGGTGGTAGCGTCCGGGCCGGCGTTAAACACAGTCAGCGTGATGTTGACGGTATTGCCTTCGTCCGGCGTGGGATTGTCCACAGAGAAAACCGTGATCGCCAGGTCGGCGGCTGTGACAGCCGGATTTGCCGTCGTCGCCTCGCTGCTGATGTTATTGGACAGGTCGGTATCGACCAGGGCGCCGGACACGCTGGCGACGTTGGTCAGCGGCCCGGCGGCGTTGGCCGTCGCCACCACCGGGATGTTGACCGTGCCGCCGTTGGCGATGGCCCCGAGGCTGCACGTCACCACACCGCCGCTCTCGTTGCAGGTCGCGCCGTTATCGGGGATGGCGGAGACGTAGGTCACGCTCGCCGGCAGCACGTCCCGCATGATTACATTGCTGGCGGTCGATGGGCCGGTATTGGTCACGGTGACGGTGTAGGTGACGTTGGCGCCGACGGAGACCGGGTCGGGCGCATCCACCTGGGAAATGGCCAGGTTGGCGGTGGTGTTGAAATTGGTGATGACCTCGGCGGGCGGCAGCGCCCGGCAGTACACGGCCACCTGGTGGATCTCGCCCAGCCATACCCGGTTCATGGATGTCTCATTGGCCAGCATCAGCTCGAAGCCAACCCAGTTGGAGAAGTCGCCGGCGCGTACTTCAGCCGGCACGGGTTCCACCCCGTTAAGATAGAAGCGGTCGTTGCCCGCCGCGTCGTGGGTGAAGACCACGTGTGTCAGGTTGGCGGTGAGCGATCCGGCTCCCGTGGTCATGTCTGGTTGCCCTTGAACATCGGTAGTGGTCGTGCGCAGCCGGGTGAGGTAGAAGTCACCATTTGTGGCATCGCCCTGGCCCAGCGTGAAGTTACGGTCAAGGGTGCCATCGGACAGGGACACGATGCGGGCCGGGCCGTTCTGTGTGGTATTGGCCGGGGTGACCCAGGCTTCTATCGTGATTTCGTTGCTGGCCTGGCAGGCGGCGATCAGCTCGGTGGCTTGCACGCCGGAACGGATGATGGTGCCGGCATCGACTCGCAGCGCGCCCGGCAGCCAGGTGACGTTGGGCAGGTCCTGGATGGTCAGGTCGAGCGGGGTGCCCACCCCGGAGACATCGTTGACCGTCGTGTTGCCGCCTTCCTGGAAGGTGTAAAGCACTTCCGGCCCGCTGGGCAACTGCACCGTGATGCCAGCCGTATCGCTGTCATTGCCACCGTTAGAATCCACCTGATCCGTTGTGGTCAGGCTGGCGGTATTGGTGATGGTGCTGCCTGCCGTTCCAGCATCAACCGAAGCGGTGATTTGTAAGGTATGGCTGGCGCCACTATTCACAGCGCCCACCAACCACTGACCGGTTGCATTATCGTAGGTGCCCTGGGTGGGTGTATCGGAGACGTAGGTCACGCCGGCGGGCAGCAAATCGGTCAGGGCAACGCCGGTCGCATTGCCCGGCCCGCTGTTATTTACGGTAACTGAGTAGTTGATGGCCCCACCTTCAGACGGGGTACCGTTATCAACGATCTTGATGACACCCAGGTCGACATTCACCAGGGGCACCAAATCGATGGCATCGACTTCAGCATGTTCGGAGACGCCACAGGCCGGACGTGGTGTGATCCTGATCCACTGATAGGTGCCAGGGGCGGCGATGGCGTCTACGTCGATGGCGATACCGAGGCTGTTTGGTGTTCCATACAGTGGTGGATTGGTGGCCGGGATAGGCTCATTGGTCGGTTCGCCAGGCGTATATCCCAACTTACCGATGTTGGTGTTGAGGTCCAGGGCGCCATCGCCCCAGTTCCAAACTTCGGTCCAGGGGCCGGTCGAACTCGTGCCCACGTCGATGGCGACCCAATCTAGGTAGACAATGCCGGTAATGTCTCGCTCGTAGTAAACCATGTCATAGCCGGCGTGTGTGACGATGGCGCTGGCGCCCAGGTCTATCACGCGGTCGGTGCCACAGATGATGGTGGCATAGCTGCCATCCGGTGGGCCGACGTTAAACCCATCGATCACATTGATGTCCACACTGTCGCTGTCGTTACCATTGTTGCCGTCGACCTGGTCCAGCCCGGTGGCGGCTGCGCTGTTGGTGACCGTACTGCCATAGGTGCCCAGATCGACAGTGGCGGTGATGTCCAGCGTGCCGCTGCTGCCGCTGTCGATGGTGCCCACCGTCCAGGCGCCGCCCACGTTATCGTAGCTGCCCTGGCTGGGGGCGTCGGAGACGTAGGTCACGCCAGCCGGCAGCAGGTCGGTCACGACGACGTTAGTGGCCTGGGCCGGCCCGCCATTAGCTACCGTGAGGGTGTAGACAACGTTGCTATTCTCATCCGGTGCGGGCACGTCGACCGTCTTGGTGATGCCCAGATCGGCCTGGAGCGGCGGGATGATCTCGACAGCATCGACCTCGGTATCGGAGCAGTTGCTGCCCGGCACCCGGATGCGCATCCAGGTGTAGGTGGTGCCGGACGGCGCGCCGGTTGGGGCGTTGACGTCGATGGCGATGCCGGTCGCCAGCGGCACGGTGCCCCAGAACGGCGGGTTAGTGGCCGGAATTGCCTGGTTGTCAGGCTCGCTGCCCGGACCGCCCAATCCCCAACCGTTGGCCCACAGGCTGGAGTTTGTATCTGCCAGGTCGTCGCCCCAATAGTATACCTGCCACCAGGTGCTCGATCCGTCGTCCACTTCGATGATGACGCTGTTCATGTCCACACCGGTGCCGTTGTCAAGCTCGTAGTATACGAAGTCATAACCGACGTGACTCACGAGTGGAGTCAGGGACAGGTCTAAGGTGATCTGCTCACTGCACAATAGAACCAGATTGTTCCCATCGGGCGGCCCGATATTCGGCTCCCCGGCCAGGATGGTGATGACGACGCTGGCGCTGTCATTGGCGGCGTTGGAATCGCCCTGGTCCACGGCCAGGACGCTGGCCGTATTGGTGGTCGCGCTGCCGCCGGTGCCCAGGTTGGGCCGCACCAGCAGGTCCAGGGTGACGCTCGCGCCATTGGCCAGCGCGCCGATATCCCAGATGCCGGTCACGTCATCGTAGCTGCCCTGGCTGGGCACGTCTGAATCGTAGTTCATGCCGGCGGGGACGGGGTCGCTGATCTGGACGCCGGTGGCGTTGTCCGGTCCCAGGTTGGTGACGGTGACGGTGAAGGTGACCAGGGTGCCTTCGTTGGGGTTGTTGATGTCGACGATCTTGCTCAGGCCGAGGTCCACGGCCCGCACGATGATGTCGACGCTGGCGCTGTCGTTGGCGGCGTTGGTATCGGTCTGGTCGACGGCGGTGACGGCGGCATCGTTGGTGATGGTGGTGCCGCCGGTGCTGGCATTGACGGTGGCCGTGAGGGTCAGGGTCTCGGTTGCGCCGCCGGTCACGGTGCCCACCGTCCAGACGCCGCTCACGTCGGCGTAGCTGCCCTGGCTGGGCGCATCGGAGACGTAGGTCACGCCGGCCGGCAGCAGGTCGGTGACGGCCACGTTGGTGGCGTCATCGGAGCCGGGGGCGTTGGTCAGGGTGAGGGTGTAGGTGATGGTCTCGCCCTCGTTGGGCGTGCCGTTGTCCACGACCTTGCTCAGGCCGAGGTCCACCGCCTGCACGATGATGTCGACGCTGGCGCTGTCGTTGGCGGCGTTGGTGTCGGCCTGGTCGACGGCGGTGACGGCGGCATCGTTGGTGATGGTGAAACCTGCCGTAGTGGCATCGACGGTAGCGGTGATGGTCAGGGTCTCGGTTGCGCCGCCGGTCACGGTGCCCACCGTCCAGACGCCGCTCACGTCGTCGTAGCTGCCCTGGCTGGGCGCGTCGGAGACGTAAGTCACGCCCGCCGGGAGCAGGTCGGTGACGGCCACGTTGGTGGCGTCGTCGGAGCCAGGGGCGTTGGTCAGGGTGAGGGTGTAGGTGATGGTCTCGCCTTCGTTCGGGGCGGCATTATCGACGATCTTGGTCAGGCCAAGGTCCACCGCCGGCACGGTCAGGCTGGCCGTGTCCGCGTCGTTGGCCGGGTTGTTGTCGGTCTGGTCGACGGCGGTGATGGCCGCCGTATTGACCATCGTGGTCCCCGCCGCGCCGGCATCCACCGTCAGGGTGATATCCAGCGAGGCGCTGCCGCCGCTGCCGGTCACGGTGTCTACCGTCCAGAGACCCGTGCCGCTGGTATAGGTGCCCTGGCTCGGCGAATCGGAGACGTAGGTGAGGGCCAGTGTATTCAGGATGTCCGTCACGGCGACGTTGGTGGCGTCTGCCGCGCCGGTATTGGTGACGGTGATGGTGAATGTAACCGTCCCGCCTTCATTGGGCGTGGCGTCATCGACGGTTTTAGTCAGGCCCAGATCGACATCCAGCACGGTGATGGCGGCGATGTCGCTGTTGTTGGCCGGCGTGCCGTCCGCCTGGTCCACCGCCGTGATCGACGCCGTGTTGGTGATGGCGCTGCCGCCGGCGCCGACGTCCACCGTGGCCGTGAGGCCCAGGGTAGCGGTCGCGAGGTTGTTGAGGGTGCCTATCGTCCAGGCACCGCTCACGTCATCGTAGCTGCCCTGGCTGGGCGTATCGGAGACGAAAGTCACGCCGACGGGCAGCAGGTCGTTCAGCGTGAGGTTAGTCGCATTGTCCGGCCCGTTGTTGGTCACGGTGACGGTGTAGGTGATCGTTGCGCCCTCGACCGGGGTCGTGTTGTCGACAATCTTGGTCACGGCCAGTTCGGCGCTCTGCACGGTGATGTCCGCGTTATCGCCGTTGTTGCCCGCCACGGAATCGCCCTCGCCGGAAGCGGAGACCGCCGCCGTATTGGAGATCGTCGTGCCGCCCGTGCTGGCGTCCACCGTGGCCGTGATCGTCAGGACCTGGCCGCTGCCGAACGCCATGGCCCCGACATCCCAGTCGCCGCTGCCGCTGTTATACGTGCCCAGGCTGGGTGAGTCAGAGAAATAGGTTACGCCGGCGGGCAGCAGATCATTCACCACTACACCGGTGGTGCCATCCGGACCGTTATTGCTGACGGTGATGGTGAAGATGATCGTATCGCCCTCGTTGGGCGTTGGGTTATCGACCACCTTACCCACTTGCAGGTCGGCATCGCGCACGGTGATGGCGGCGCTGTCGCTGTTGTCGGCGAGGATCGGATCGGCCTGATCAACGGCGGTGATGCTGGCATTGTTGGTGAGGGTGGTGGCTGCCGTGCCGGCGTCCACTGTGGCTGAAATCGTCAGGATGGCGCTGGCCCCGCTGGCCACCGTGCCGACCGACCAGGCGCCGCTGCCGCTGTCATAAGTGCCCTGGCTCGGCGTATCAAAGGAATACGTCACCCCGGCGGGCAGCAGGTCGGTCACGACGACGGTGGTCGCGTCGTCCGGGCCGCTGTTGGTCACGGTGAGGGTGTAAGTAACGGTATCGCCCTCGCCCGGCGCGCCGATGTCCACGATCTTGGTCAGGGCCAGGTCGGCGCTCTGCACGGTGAGGGCCGCCGCCGCGCTGTCGTTGGCCGGGACCGGGTCGGCCTGGTCGACGGCGGTGATGCTGGCATTGTTGGCGATGGTCAAACCTGCCGTAGTGGCGTCGACGGTGGCGGTGATGTCCAGGGTGACCGTCGCCGCGCTGGCCAGGCTGCCCACGTCCCACAGGCCGGTGCCGCTGGTATAGGTGCCCTGGCTGGGCGCGGCTCCCACGAAGGTCAGGCCACCGGGCAGCAGGTCGGTGACCGCAACGTTGCTGGCGTCGTTGGGACCGTTGTTGGTCAGGCTGAGGGTGAAGGTGACCGTATCACCTTCGTTGGGGGCCGGGTTACTGACGATCTTGGTCAGGGCCAGGTCGGCGCTCTGCACGGTGAGGGCGGCGCTGGCGTTGTCGTTGGCCGGGACCGGGTCGGCCTGGTCGACGGCGGTGATGCTGGCGCTGTTGGCGATGGTCAAACCTGCCGTAGTGGCGTCGACGGTAGCG
>DAOUEM010000366.1:0-3106 GCA_034430555.1 Anaerolineae bacterium
CGAATACTGGTGGGTGGCGCTGTAGATGCCGATGGGAATAGCCAGCACAAACATCACCAGGATGGAGCAGGTTCCCAGCAGGACCGTGTACCAGATGCGGTCGCCGATTAACGGCCAGACATCGCTCGACCACTCGAACGAATAACCAAAATCGCCGCGTGGGAAGCCGGAAATCCACTTGACGTACTGCCCCAAGAACGGCTCGTTCAGCCCGTAGCGCTCGCGCAGCAGGTCGGCCTGTTCGTTGGACATCCCGCCGCCGCTGGTGCCCTGGACCGCCTGGAGCGTGGTCAGGTAATCGCCGGGTGGGAGCTGGATGATCACGAAGGAGATGAACGAGATCACCACCAGCATGGGTATCATTGCCAGGATACGTCGTACTACATAAGTGGCCATATACGATCTCCTCGACTGGCCTATTCCACCGGCAGCGGGACTTTCCGCCCTGGGAAAGCCGCACCGGTGATGATGTTACTGGCAGAGTTGATGCAGGTCACATTAGGGCCTGTGCTGTGCTGCCGGGTCTGCGACCATGGTCACCACTATCAGTTTCACCGGGTTTCCAGAGTTGTTTGGTGTTACGCAGGACTTCGTACGGTGCGCTGTCCGATTGGCCGTTGCGGTGCCTTGTGTCCACGGAGGCTAGAACCGTGTGGGGACCACCAGGGCAGCCCCCACACGTGGGTTAGCGGATTTACATGCCGCCGTCGGACAAACTACATGCCGCCGTTCTCAAAGTAGTAGGAGGCGGGTTCGGTCGTGCCGGGCGTCATGATGATCCAGTCGGCGGTGTGGCTTTCAGGCACGTTCATGAAGTTGTTCATGACGACGACAGGGTTGGGGACCATGCCGACAGACTGGAGCGTCCACAGGCCCTCAGTCGACAGGCGGACCAGTTCACGACCGATCTCGACCTGGCGTTCCGGATCGGTGGTCAGCTTGTACTCGTCGTACAGGTCCATGGCTGCCTGGAGTTCCGCAGTTGGTTCCATGCCATCCGCGCCACCGGTCTTGTACCAGATGCCGAAGGCAGGGGCCATCCAGGAGCGCTCGTCGAAGGGGAACTGGTAGATCGGGTCGACCATTGGTACCAGGCCGCGGTCGGTGGTCCAGGTAGCGACCATGACTTCGTTGGCGCCGGTACGCGGCCAGTACACGTCACGCGTCATCGTCTCGACCTGAGTCTTGATACCCAGCTCGTTCCACCACTGCGCGATCAGCTCGAGGGAGTCCTGCATGCCGGTGGCGGTGATCGAGGTCTCGACCACCAGCAGCAGTTCGCTGCCATCGGGGAAGGTGTAGAAACCGTCGTCGCCCATCACCAGGCCGATTTCTTCCAGCAGGGCCGTGGCCGTCTCCGGATCGTACTCCGCGTGGATGGCTTCGATATCGGGCTGGTAGTACGGCGAGTCGGGCACGACCGTTTCGGTGCGCGGCACGCCCTGGCCCAGGTAAGCCACCTCGTTGATGGTCTCGCGGTCGATAGCGATGGACATGGCACGGCGGAAGCGGAAGTCCTGGAACAGCTCACGGTACGCTTCGTCAGGATAGCTCTGGTTGAACCACAGGGTGGCGTTGGAGGCCTGTGCCTGCGGCCACAGCAGCATGTGGTAGCCGTTGGCTTCAGCATTTTCCTGGTAGACCGGGTACTGGGCCAGGTCGATGGCGCGGGCCTGCATGCTCAGCTCGCCGGCGATACCCATGATATTCACGCCTTCGGTGCCTTCCACGGAGTGGTAGTACTGGTAGTCGATGTAGGGCAGCTGGTTGCCTTCGGGGTCGACGGCGTAGTAGTACGGGTTGCGCTCGGCGATCATCAGGGTGGTGCCCGGCTCGAACTCGGTGATTTTCCAGGCCGTCATGACCGGGCGATCGACGTTGTAGTCGAAGACGGCTTCTTCAAAGGCCTCGTAGCTGCCGGTTTCGCTGTAGGCCGGGTGGAACTGCGCCAGGTAGTGCTCGGGGGCGTAGAAGCCAAAGCGCTCGAAGCCCAGTGGCCACTGGTTGCCATGGAAGGCCAGGCCCACAGTTTCAGCCAGGCCGTTGGGGACGGCAAAGCGCAGGGTGATGGTGGAGTCGTCGATCTTTTCCAGCTGCATGGGTTCGCCGCCCACGTTCCATTCGCCGTGGATGGCGGCCGTGATTTCGGTATCGGTCTCGATGGCTTCCCACCAGAAGATGATGTCATCGACGGTCCATAGTTCGCCATCAGACCAGCGCAGGCCCTCGCGGAAGTAGAGGGTCAGCTCGGTGCCCTCCTCGTTGAACTCCCAGCGCTCGGCCAAACCAGGCTGCACCGGGTCGTTCGGGTCGCGCGGCCAACGCAGCACCGGGTCGTAGTTGACGCGGCCGTAGCAGTGGAAGTCGTTAATGCCACGCCAAGCGCGGTGCCAGATCCCACCGTAGACGCCCACGCTTTCGGTTGGCTCGACCACGCGCGGATTCACCGGCAGGCGCTCTTCCACGGGGGGCAGTTCCCCGGCGGCCACCATTTCGGCCAGCATGGGGGCTTCGTTATAAGGACCCTGGGCGGTGGCCGGGGCAGGGACGCTGATCAGGGTCAGGCTGAAGGCCAGCAGGGCGACCAGTGCGACTAATCTGTACAAATGTGTTTTGTGCGACATCTGCGCTCCTCTTCCTTATTTTCGTAATTCGATAATCAGGGGACGGTAAATGCCGGTTCTTTCAGCGCGGCTCCTTTCTCTATGATTGGCGAGGGCATGTTTATGTCTGCTGTTATGCCAACGCGGTTGGCGTGGTCGAAATATCCGGTAAAGCGCGCGGTGGTGCGGCGTTAATGATCGCGGGAGTGTCAAGGTGAGCAGGTTGTGTGAGGCGGGGGTGGATTCGCGCGTGTGTATCCACCAAACCGCCGGTATACGTTACGCCTGGACACCGGACGCAATCAGGCGCGCGGAGCAGGTGCGTTGGCAGGCATGTCGGCACTGCTGTATAGGTGGGTAGGCCGCCGGATAGCATCACTTACGATACGTAATCGGGTTGATTCAATGCGGCAGTGTGTGCTATGATGAAAACGAGTTAGCGCTAACTCATACGGACATTGGATGTTAGCGCTAACTCGTGGTAACATAAGGTGGGTTAGCGC
>DAOUEM010000367.1:0-19408 GCA_034430555.1 Anaerolineae bacterium
GCAACCTTCAGGGATGTTGGCCTGCAATTCGCCCTCAATCTCGATCGAGTCTTCAATAACTTCTGGTTCGCCATGTATCCGATTGGCGACGCGCTGTTCTGGGTCGTCCTGGCCGGTGCGGCGGCGGCCTATTGGTTTAACCGGCACCGGCAAGGACAGACGCTGGAGATCAAGTATATCCCGCTGCTGCTGCTCTACGCTTTTCTGACGTCGATGTTGGCGGCCAGTTGGACTAATATTTCGTTGGGGAAGATCCGCCACGCACTGCCGGCGGGGATCGCTTTGATAGGCATTTGGAGCGCGGCGCTCCAGCAAATCGTATGGGCGCTAGAAAAATGGCTGGCTGCGCGATCTCAAAATGGCGGTCGTGAAAAATGGCTGGCTTATATCCCCGTGTTGGCCTGTATGGTGATCCTGGCTCCCGGCATCATCACCGGTAACCGCGACAACATCGCACGATATCAAACCCGTCACATTGTGGAAGTGCTCTGGACATGGACCGACAATAATGTGCCCGTCGATGGTATGGTTCTGACTCATCGGTCAGGTGAGTTAGAGCGCACGTGGAATCGGGCGTGGAGTGGTTACGACGGCGATCATCCCTTTGAATGGTGGTACGAGACCCAGGAAGAGATCGTTCAACAGACTCCCCAGGACTACGTTGAGCGTGGCATTATGTACTTCATGTTCACGGATCGGGATCGTTTGGGATGGTACAATTCGCCCGAACTCGATGCGTTCATCGAACAGCTTACGTTGGTGAAAGTGCTGCCCGCCACACCGGGTGCGGTGACCGGCACCACGGCCTATTTCTACCGGATGGCGCCGCCCCAAATCGAGGCCAGTTTTAACTTCGGGGGCGAGCTACAATTGGTCGGCTATGATTGGGCCGCGTCAGCGCTGCATCCGGGTAATACCATCGCCTTCCGACCTTACTGGCGGATCGACAGGGTGCCTCAGTCCAACTACTCCATGTTTGTCCATCTCTACCCCGCTGACGAGGACACCCTGATCGCCCAACATGACGGCCCCCCCACGACCATCGAACGGCTGACGTCGACCTGGGATGATCCACAAGAGCTGTATATCGGCGCCGATGTCCAGCTCATGGTGCCCGCAGACCTACAGCCTGGTGATTACCGCCTGGCCATAGGCATATATGATTACATTACCGGGGAACGATTAACGTCTTCGGATGGGACCGATCGGTTTACTATCCCCATCGTCATCAACTAAATAACGGCTCTACCCCGATACTTAAAGGTAGCCTCCGCAACTGTCGGGGCTGTTCTTGCCGAGTCCCTGCCAGGTCAATCTAGATTGATTCAGACACCAGTTGTGGCGTAATTGTGCAGTAGGACGGCCAGGTGCTGCCCAGGGGGACTTTCAGGCCAGCTTGCACGGTCGATTGCCCACCGATGACCACTCCCGGCTTTAGCGCGGCGTAGGCTTCGATCACCGTGTGATGGCTGATAGACACTGTCGGCCAAACCGACACACCTTCCCCCAGGACACAGTGCGGACCGACGTAACTCAGCGTATCCACGACCACGCCGGGACTGAGCCGGGCGCTGGGGGCCACATAGGCCTGCGGGTGGACCAGGGTCGCCAGCCGCACGCCCTGCATTTTGACCCGGTCCGCCACCAACCGCCGCCCGCTGTTGCCACCTATGGCTACCGCCACATCGGTAACCCCGGCTTCAGCTGCCACTGCGCCCAGGGTGTCGATGGTCCCCATCACCGGCCAGCCGGCCACGGATTTTCCGGCCAGGCTGGGCGTATCGTCCACGAAGCCCAGGACGCGCATGTCCTCTCGCTGCGTGATCAGGTCGGCCACGATCTCCCCGTAAATGCCGGCGCCGGCGATGATCACTGGGGCCTGCATCCCACTCGACGTGAAGCCCACCCAGCGCCCGGCGCGTAAGCAGTTGGCGTAGCGCTCGTCATAACCGAGCCGGCCCAATTGGGTCAAGACCGGGGCCGGGTCGTAAGGTACTTCCAGCAGGCGCACGCGGCGCTCCGGCAGCGTGAGCAACACCACCCTGGCGCGTTTTTCCCCGTCGACCGGCAGGCCCACCGCGCCGGGATTGATCACGGCATAGTCCGCGCCGACGTCGATCAACGGGCGGTGGGTATGCCCCAGCAGCAACACGCTGCCGGCGGCGGCCTGTCGCAGCGCCGCGTCGACCGACAGCACCTTCTCGCCCAGCGGATCGCGTAGACTGCCATGCACCATTTGTACGGGCACACCGTCGAACGTTAACGCCAGGCGCTGCGGGAGATTTTGCAGGTAGGCGCGGTTATCCGCCGAGAGGATGCGGCGCTGGATTTGCAGCGCCCGCGTCGCCGCCGAACTGTGGGGGATGGCCGCGCCGCTCAGCAGGGCGGCATCGTGATTGCCCAGCACGCAGTGGGCGTCGAGCGCCTGCAGCCGTTCGATCACTTCGTTGACCATGGGCAGATGGCCAACCAGATCGCCCACGCACAGCCAGACATCAACCTCGCCGCCCACCACCTCGACGACTGCCTCCAGTGCCGGGGCATTACCATGGATATCGGCCACAATCGCCAGAGTCGTCATTCGCCGCGCTCCCAAAAGGTTGTATCGACCGCTTCCACTGCTGCCAGTTCATCGGCTTCCAGATAATACTCCTGCCAGTAGCGCAGGACGCCGCCCTCACGCGCGGTATGCCGGTCCAGTTCCTCGCCCAACACATACTCGCGAATGGCAAACTCCGGCTCGTTCACTCCAAAGTGGGCCCGGATGGGCGTCGTGCTGCTGAAGCGCGGATTGACCTCAAACGCGACCGGGCCGCGCGCCGTCAGCCGGAGCTGCACGTTGCAGGAGGCCACCGCGCCCAGCGCCTCGACGACCTGTACGGCGTAGGCCTCGATGGCGGGCTCCGAGATCACTATCCCCTTGTAGGTCAGGCCGAATTCCAGGTGGCGGTGAATGGTGGTCGCCGAAGCCACGAACCCATTCCGGCAGCGGTAAATGCCGACGGTGTATTCCTCGTCATCCGGCAGCAAGCACTCCTGCACCACATATCCCGGCAGCATGAGCGGGCGCAGCGTGTCCATGGTCTTAACCCGTGTCAGGCCGCGCGCCGCCGACCCGTGCCGCGGCTTGACGATCAGTGGAAACCCGGTCTTATCCACCAGTGCCTGGACGGCTGCTTCGTCCCCGGCATCAGCGGAGGCAGGGCTGTCCAGGCCGGCCTCGTGGAGGAAGCGGGCGGTCAACAGTTTGTCGTTGGCGATCTGGAACACCTCGTCGTCGTTGAGGATGAAGTGGGTGGGCGTTTCCCGGCGCAAACGGTCCAGGTGCGGGGCGATGATACACGGCTCGACCTCGGTGCCGAAAAACACGATGTCAATCGCCTCGCGGTTGAGGAAGGCGATCAACTGGTCGAGGTAGTCGGGGTGGCGCGCCGGCGGGCAGATCACCGGCTGTTCGCCTAACACCAGGGTCATGGAGAAGGGGTAGATGTCGAACAGGTAGATTTGCAGGGGCAGCGTCGACATCTTGAGCGCTTTGTAGATGTTCTGCCCCAGAGGGCTGCCCATCCCGGTGACGACCATACGTATGGTCCTGGTCATTGGCGTTTGCTTTCTGTTCTGGTCAGCAGACACTGTTAAAGACGGCCGCCGCCGCTTCGCCCACCAGCGACGGGTAATCGGGGCCAACCCGGTCGTCGACCCACAGGTTGACCAGCCGGCGGGCAAGGTCGTTGGTTCGGTAGGCCGGCTGCGGCGCGTAAAGCTGGTTGAGCGGGTAATACAGGTGCGAGGCCAGGCCGCCCATCCGGCGCAGGCGCAGCACAAAGGAATCGGCCAATTCCCCGGTGGGGAAGCGCACGGTGTAGCGCCAGATGGCATCCCCGGCCCGTGCGGGTGGATGTTCCAGTGGCAGGCCGGCCAGCGACTCCCGCAAGGCAGCGGTTTTCTCTCGCCGGCGCTCTACGCGGTCGGCCAGAGTCTGCCAGCCCTGCCGGATCGCGGCCACGTTGTCCGGGCTGTCCTGGAACCGCCGCCGCAGCAGCGGCGCGTAGACGGGCAGGTAAGCGCGGAAGGTCGGGGCGGCGGTCTCCGGCGTGATCGCGCCCAGGCGCAGGGCCTGCCCCAGCCCGTGGTACAGGTCCCGCCAACTGGTGTTGAGCAGCCGCTGTTGGACGGTCATGCCGACCGCCGTGATCGTCGCGAGGGCGGCATCGACCGGCGCGTCCCAGGCCGCGTCGTCGTACAGCAGCAGCGCCCCCTGCCCCTGGATCATCTTGCTGGGATCGTAGCTGATGAAGGCGAAATCGCCGTGCGTGCCGACCGGGCTGCCGTCGGGCGTCTGGCCGCCGATTCCCTGCACGGCGTCTTCCACCAGTCGCAGATCGTGGGTGCGGGCCAGCGCGGCAAGGGCCTCGATGGGCGCGGCGTGTCCAAACAGGTGGGCGGCGACGATTACCTGGGTCTGATCGTTGAGCAGCGGTCCCACCGTTTCCGGCGTGATCGTGTAGGTGGCGGCCTCGACGTCGGCCAGGCGCGGTGTGAACCCGGCAGCCAGCACGGCTTCCAGCACCGCCGGGCAGATCAGGTCGGGCAGGATAACGTCGCCCCGCCGGCCATCCCGCTGGGCAATCGCCTCCAGGGCGGTCCACAAAGCCGCGGCCCCGCGGCCCAACAGCCGCTGCCGGCGGCGGTTCAGCCGCTCATCCATCCGTTTGGAGAAGGGCGCTAACGGCGTCGAGATCATAGGTCGGCTGCTTGTAGAGGGCCAGGGTGAACTCGAAGGGCAGGTAATCGTGCCGCAGGGTGACCAGGCGCGTCAGGCTTTTGGCGTAGCCCAGCATCAACTCCGGCGGGAAATAGTGCAGCTCGTCCTCGGTGTAATCCACGTAGGACGTCATAAAATCAATCGCCAGCCCGTCCTGGGCGAGGTCGAAAAATCGGCGCATGGCTTCCTTGGCGATCACCTCATTGTCGGCGTTTTCGTACTTGTTATTGAAGACCTGTGACATGAACACCACGTCCGTCTGGAAGTCGTCCAACGGGTCCTGGAAGATGTCCACCATCTCGAAGCGGGCTTCCGGGAAGCGCTCCCGGTTGGCGGCGATGAACGGCTCGACGATGTCCAGCCCGGTATAAGAAGCGATGGGGATGTTTTTGCCCCGCAGGAATTCGTAAAACATACCGATGCCGCAGCCCACGTCCAACACGCGCTTGCCCGCCAGGTCGAACAGGCTGCTGTGCACGCTGTGCCGGATGTACTGCTTGGCTGCGCCGCCGGACTTGAGTGTCGCCACGTCGATGCCGTGCTCGGCCAGGCGATCCTGATAGGCGGCGATGACGTTGTGTTTATCCTGCTCGTCAAGAAATCCCACAGACGTAAACTCCTCTGCTCAGGGGGAAAGCGGTTGTGACCACGCATGATTCGACAATTGATATGTGGTACAATTCCCGGTTGAGTCGGGCGCGGGCCCGACGGGTCGCCGGTTTGTCAGGAGAAACCACGCGCCTTGAAAAAACGGTTAGGCTGTATTCAGCCCTCATATATTCCCTGGCGTGGCTATTTCCATATTATACAGCGCAGCGATGTGTTTGTCTTGCATGATGACATCCAATACACCAAGCAGGACTGGCGCAACCGCAACCGGGTCAAGACGGCCAACGGGTCGCAGTGGCTCACCGTGCCCGTGCAGAAGGCGACGACCGGCGGCGCGATCATTGACGTGCGGATCGACAATACGCGCGACTGGTATCGCAAGCACTGGCGGATGATCGAACAGGCTTACTACCATGCGCCGCACTTCAAGACCTATCGTGGTTTTTTCGCCGACGTTTATTCCCATCCCTGGGAGAGCCTGAGCGAGCTGGACATCCACCTTACGGAACACATTTGCCGCCGGCTGGGCATCACCACGCCGCTGCAACGCTCCTCGACGATGGGCATCACGGGGGTGAAAACGGACCGACTGGTGCAGATGTGCCAGGCGCTGGACATCACCCATTACCTGTCCGGGCCGTCCGCCCAGGCGTACATCGAGCCGGAAAAATTCGAAGCCATCGGCGTGACGGTCGAGTACCAGGACTACGACTATCCGGCATACCCCCAACTGCATGGGGCGTTTGATCCATTTGTGTCAATCCTGGACCTGCTGTTTAACTGCGGCGAGGAAAGCCCGCAGTATATCTGGGGATCCACGGGAAAGTAGAGCAAACATGACTCTGGCACCGACCTGGGCTGTGATCATGATCGTGCATGGCCCTGCCACGTCCTGGCGGGAACGCTACCAGCGCGCGGTCGATTACCTGCAAGCGCACGGGGTCGATTACGAGATCGTGCTGGTGGATACGAACGGCGAGGACAGGCAGGCCTTGCTGGACCTGCACCACGCAGAACCGGCCCGGACCACGCTGGTACACGTCGATCGGGCGCTGGGCGAACGGCTGGCAATCGCGCAGGGCGCGCACTACGCGCGGGGGAATCACCTCGTCCTGCTGGGCATCAGCGAGCAGGAGAACGGCCTGGAAGCGTCGCTGGAGCGTCAGCTCGCGCTGCCGGCAGCCGCACACCTTATCGACGCCGCCCACAAGCGGCGCCCGCAGTTGCCTCTCGACCAGATCAGGGTAAAAGTGCCGGCTTTACAGGGGGGGGCGCCGGTGTTTGGCTCCTTCCTTCCCTTTGGCGCGCCTAACCTCGGCCCGGAGGAACTGGCCGAAGTGCAGGATACGCTGCAATCGGGCTGGATCGGGTTTGGGCCGAAGACCCAACAGTTCGAGCGGGAATTCGCCGCTTACGTGGGCAGCCAGTACGCCATTTCCGTCAATTCGGCTACGGCAGCCCTGCAGCTTTCGCTGATGGCGCTGGGCATCGGCCCAGGGCATGAGGTCATCACCACACCGCTGACCTTCGCGGCCACGGCCAACGTGATCTGCCACGTGGGGGCCACGCCGGTCTTCGCCGATATCGACCCGGTGACCTTCAACCTGGATCCGGAAAAAGTGCGGGCGGCCATCACGCCGCGCACGCGGGCAATTCTGCCGGTCCATTATGGCGGCCTGCCCTGCGATATGGCCGCGCTGGATGCCATCGCCGACGAACACGACCTGGTGATCGTCGAGGACGCGGCCCATGCCATCGGCGCGCTGTACCAGGGGAAGAAGATAGGCGCACTGGGGCACCTGACCTGCTTCAGCTTTTATGCCAACAAGAACCTCACTACGGCTGAGGGCGGCATGATGACGACCGATGACCCCGCTCTCGCGGAATGGGCGACCGTCAACCGGCTGCACGGGCTGTCCGCCGATGCCTGGAAGCGCTACGGCACCACCGAGATCATCCCGGCTAAAGTGAAGTATCCGGGCTATAAGTACAACATGACGGATATCCAGGCGTCGCTGGGCATTCATCAACTGCGCAAGATCGAGGCGCACCTCCGGCAGCGCGAGGTCTATGCCGAACAATTGGACGAACTGTTGGGCGGCGATCCGGCGATCACCTTGCAGCCCCGTCCGACCGACATCGACCAGAATCGGCATGGCCTGCACCTGTACCTGGTGAAGTTGGACCAGGCGAGCCTGTCGTTGAACCGCAACGAATTCGTCCGGGCCTTACGTGCCGAAAACATCGGCGCGGGCATTCACTACGAGCCGCTGCACCTCCACCCCTACTACAGCGACCTGCTGGGGTTGGGAACGGGCAGCTACCCGGTGGCGGAGGAGGTGGGCAACGGCGTGATCAGCGTGCCCCTGGTCCCCCAGATGACGAGCGAGGAAGTTGCCGCCATCGCCTATACCATCCGCCGCCTCATCGACTACTACCGTGATTGATTTATGACTCAACTATCTTCGCCTCCATCAACCGATGCCCGGCCCGACATCAGCGTGTGTATCCCGGTTTACCGGGAAGCGCAGTTCCTGGAAGAACTCACCCGGCGGTTGGTCGCCGTGCTGGACGAGGTAGGGCGCTCCTATGAGATCGTGTTCGCCGATGATGGCAGCCAGGATGGTTCGCTGGCCATCCTGCGCCGCCTGTGCCGGGACGACGAGCGGGTACACGTCGTTAAGCTGACCCGTAATTTCGGCCAGATGCCAGCCACTGTTGCCGCCATCCAAAACAGCCGGGGCGCGGTCATCATCACCATGGACGCCGACCTGCAAAACCTGCCGGAAGACATCCCGCTGCTGCTGGCGAAAATCGACGAGGGCTACCGGGTGGTGCATGGCATCCGCCTGGAGCGGCACGAAGGCGTGGTCCGCAAGCTGGGGTCGGCTTACGTGCAGTGGCTGCTGCGGCGTATCGGCGCGGACGTGCCGCCGGATGTCACATCTTACCGCGCCCTGACCCGCCCGGTGGCCGATATGGTCCTCCAATACAGGGAATGCAACCGTTTCCTGGTCCCGGTGATCGCCTGGACGGGGGCCAGGGCGGCCTTCGTGCCCGTCCGCTACCTGGAACGCAATAAGGGCGGCTCAGGGTACTCGATCTGGCGGCTGCTCAGCATCACGCTGGAGCTGGTGATCAGCGTATCGTACATCCCACTGCGGGCCAGCGTGATCGTGGGCTTCGTCCTGGCGCTGGTGAGCCTGGTCATCGGCGCGGTCACCTTCCTGCAATGGGTGACGGGCCAGATCGGCGTGCCGGGTTTCACATCCATTGTCGTGATCGTCTCGTTTCTCTCCGGCGTGCAGTTGGTTTTCATGGGCGTGCTGGGCGAATACCTGGCGCGGGTGTACATCGCCCAGAAGGAGCGCCCGGCCTTTCACGTCGACTGGGTGGACGAGGTAGACGAGGACGTGGACTCTTGATTCCTGGATACGACCCTGGCGTCTGCGACTTGTGCGGCGCGACGGCCCACCACACGCTGCTGGACAAGGCGCTGTCCCGCAGCATGACCAGCGATGGCCGCATCGTGGCGGAGTTGCTGCGCAAGCAGGAATGCGCCCGCTGCGGATTGGTGCGCCACGGCCATCCTGCCGCGTCTCAGGTGCTGACCACCCATTACCAGGCGGACTACACGCTCAACATCAGCGGGGAGCAGGAACACCATTTCTATACGAGCGCCGGGCCTAAACCTCGCAGCGCTGTCTTTGCGGAATGGATGTGGTCGCTGCTGCCGGCGACGGTGGTCGACGTGCCAACGGTGCTGGAGGTCGGGTGCAGTGCCGGGCATTTGCTGGCCCGCGTGCAGGAAAAGCTGCCCGCCGCTCGCTGTTTCGGCACGGAGATGAGCGCGCAGGCTGTGCTTCAGGCCCAGGAGAACGGGTTGTCCGTCGTGCAAGGCGGCATCGAAGCCGCGCCTGACCACCGCTACGACCTGATCTACTGCATCGGCGTTCTGGAGCATGTGCCTTCGCCGCGTGCCTTCCTGGGGGGGTTGCGCGAGCGCCTGTCGCCGGAAGGAACCCTGCTGCTCTGCCAGCCGACACAGGATGTGCCCGGCTACGACGTGTATTTCGCCGATCACCTGTCCCACTTCGGCAGTGACCACCTGCGGATGTACGCCCACCAGGCGGGCTTCCGAGAGCAGGCGATGATGGCCGGGCATCCCCTCATGCCGAACTTCAGTATGCACGTCTGGCGGCTCGATGAGGCGCGGGAAGCGCCGCCGATCTGGGATGGTCGCACCCGCTGCCGCGAGGCCATCGACCACTATGAAGCCTATTTCCGCCGGGTCGATGCCCTGGTCGACGCGGTAACCGCCGATCCGGGGCGGCGGCTGGCGGTGTTCGGCCTGAACGAGGTCTTCGCGCTGCTGATGGCCTATACCGGCCTGGGCGAAACCGAGATCGTGTGTGGCCTCTCGGACGTGGAACCGCCGCGCCCGGTGGATTTCCCGGTCGTCAAGCCGGAAGAGGCCGTCGAACACGGTATCACCGACGTACTGCTGTGCATCAACACCATCTACCTGGACCGTGTGCGGGCGCGGCTGATACCCCTGGGCATGGCCGTCCACGCCGGGGAGGCTTGAGTGGCCGATTTGCCTGTATCAGACAAAAGCATCGTCTTTCAGGATGACGATTACCGGCGGCTGTTTCACCTGGAAGATCACCACTGGTTTTTCCAGGCCCGGCGCGATATTCTGGCGCACTTGCTGCGTCACTTCGCCTTCACCGGCGGGGCGACGCTGGACCTGGGGTGCGGCACCGGCACGACCACATTGCAGCTTGCCGACCACTCCCAGGAAGTCGTCGCCCTGGACCTCTCGCTGACCGCGCTGCGCCTGGCCCAGCAGCGCGCCATCACCAACCTCACCTGCGCCGATGGCACCCGCTTGCCATTCCCGGATCAGGCCTTCGACCTGGTCACGGCCCTGGACGTGATCGAGCATATCGCCGATGATGTGGGCGCGCTGCGGGAAGTGCATCGCACCCTCAGGCCGGGTGGGTTGTGCGTGGTGTTTGTGCCGGCCTACCAGTTCCTGTGGAGCAACATGGACACCTACTCGCACCACGCGCGGCGGTACACGCGCCGCCTGCTGGTCGAGCAGTTCCGGCAGGCGGGTTTGCAGGTGCGGCTGGCCAGCTACATCAACAGCACGCTGCTGCCGGCGGTGGTCGCGGTGCGCCTGCTGCGCCGCCTCAGCCCGCCGCCGGAAGATCACCTGCCGGAAATGGAAATCCCGCCTGCCTGGTTGAACAGCCTGCTGCGCAAGCTGATGGCTGCGGAGAGTCATGCCGCTACTCGCTTGCCGCTGCCATTTGGCGGCTCGGTGATCGCCGTCGGGCAGCGACCATAACCGTCCAACCGCCAGAATCCACGCGGCGGATCACGCTGTCGGCAAGTCCTCAAGCGCGGTGGCGACGGCCTGGCGAAGCTCCGCCGGCGACAATCCCAGCGCCATAATGCCTAACCCGCCCAGCAGCGCATAACCCAGCACGGCGGTCACGTGCCACACCACCGCGTAGGCCACTGCCAGGTCCTGGGGCACGTTGGCGGTCAGCAGGACGAACACAATCGCCGCTTCGAACGGCCCGACATTGGCGATGGTGAAGGGAATGATCAGGCTGAACGAGGCGGTGACCACGCTCAGCGCCACGGCGGCGCGCAGGGTTGGCGTCTGCGGCAGGTCTGGAAAGGCCATGGTCAGGACCCAGGTGCCAACCAGCGAGAGCGCCCAACTGACGCCCGTCCACATACCCACGCGCAGCAGCAGCCGCCCCTGCGTGAGCGGTTGCAGCCCCTCCAACAAGTGATTGAGCAGGCGTTCCGGGGACAGCCGGGACAGCACGGGCAAAACGCGTAAAATCGAGCGGAGCAGGCCGTGCGCCAGGGACGGCCGATGGGCGCCGATCAGCAAGACGACAAACCCGGTCACCGCCACCGCTCCCATCGCCATCCCGCCGGCGACAACCACCTCGTCCACCACCAGCGCCGGCAGAACGCCCATCAAGATCACGACTACGCTCAGCATGTCGATGATACGTTCCGTGACGACGGTGCTGAGCGCCGCCAGGACGGACACCTCGGCCTCCCGGCGGCCTACCAGGTAGGCGCGGATCAGGTCACCGACGCGGAAAGGCAAAGTATTGTTGAGCAAGAAACCGATGTTCAAAACGTGGAAGGTCGGCGCTAATCGACTGCGGTCCCCCAGCAGGACGCGCCAGCGCACTGCCCGCGCGAACATCCCCAGCACCCAGATGCCCCAGGCCAGGATCACAACCCACCAGCGCGCACCCTGCACGTATTGCCAGAAACTTGCCCATTCCAGGCCGCTCAGGGCCAGCCATAAGAACAGCCCGCTCAACAGCGTGCCGATGAGTAGTTTACCCAGGTAGTTGGCCACGGGACGTCCATCCAGAGTGGGCATGAAATTCTGTCGGCGGGTGGCAGTCCGGCAACATCCAGGCTGTGGTAGCGTTCGACAATTTCGTCTCTTCTCTTTATTGGATAATGGTTATCAGTCTTAATGGTCTGGTCGGTGAACTGGCCGACCCTGTAAAGTCGCGTTCGACGGTTGGCGTTGTGAAAGCCGGGAGCATGTCGCCATTCTCACCCTGCCCCCCAATCGCAACGGTGGGCCTATCGTTGGCCCATCCGCCGTAAAGCTAAACGCTTATTCGTCTATGATTTCGTACAACTCATACCGGTTGTTGGGATACAGGAGGCGAAATACTGCCAGAACTGGATTCCCTACCTCAACAACTGATGATCCCGCTTAACCGCGTGACAATAGCAAATCCTGACGGGCTAGACTACCATCAAATACTCGATTGTTCAACTCCAGTCGCTTGATTACCACGTAGTATGTGGGAATTCTATCCACATGAAGTAATCCGGACAGCTTCGCAATAGGGCCTTGACCTTCCCCCAATAATTTCCCGGACACAAAAAGTGTCGCAGACTGGAGAAATCAGGAGAAGCAGATGAGCAAGAAATATCGCACCTGCACCGAAGCGTTCAAGCGGGCGGCGCGGGCCTCTCAAAGGTTATGGCTGGGTCAAGTGCGCCTGGCAGTCGCGCAGCGCAATCACATTGGCTTGGCGATCCGTGCTTTCGTGCGCCTGGAAGTGCATCGTATCCGAACAGGAGTGTCTTGTTTCGAAGCCAAGACCGGCATCATTCGTGCCGCTGTGCGCGCTTATCTGGCCCAACCAACACTCACCTTATGTTCAACAGCGTAACTTCTAGGATATATGAAGAGAAAACGCCGGCCTGCCCTACCGCTCCACACAGGCGGCGGCGTGCAGCCAGACCTTGGTCACGGCGATGGCCCACTTGTTGCGGAACTCGACGCTGAAAGTCACGGCTTCGCTGTGACCGCATACCCAACTGTAGGTGTACTGGTGCGGCTGGTCGAACGGCAGGTCGAAGGACAGCGTGCCCAACGTCTCGCCGTCGCGCCATTCATCTTGCGCCAGGACATCGCCGCTCAGCGACTTGACGACCCAGCGCCATTCCAGGTTGGAGAACCAATCGCCGGCCTCGTCGATGCCCATGAACACCTCCGCCCCGGCGTCGTTTTTGGTCTTGCTGATGGGGTGGAAGACGGCCGTCAAATCGTAGGTGAAGCCGCTGCGTACCGCGACATCGCTCTGGTGGAATTCCCAGTTGAAGGTACGGAAGGCCCCACCCATCTCGATGGCGGTGCTGCCGTAGGTCTCTGCAAGGTAGCGGTCAAAGCCCTCGAAGCTGGTATCGGGGCGCTTCAACTCGCTGCGGATGGGCTGCGTCTCGCCGCCGGGGCGGGAAACGCCCACGTGGTCGCTGATCCACCAGTCTTTGGGGCCGCCCAGGTTTTCGCCGTAGAAGATCTGGTCGCCGGTCAGGTTGGTGTTTTTAAAGACCTGGCCGCGCCCTGGGGGTCCGGACGGCGGGACCGGCCGCAGGTCGGTAGCCGTGGATGTGATAGAGGTAGTCGAAGCGGTCGAGGCGGCGGGCTGGGCCGGTGCACTCGTCTCCGTGATGCTGACTCCGGGCACGGTAGGAGCTGGCTGGGCGGGTGCTGTGATCTCGGGTTCCACCTGGACGCCCTCGCCGAACACCTCTTTGAGCTTATCGACCAGGGCGGCGGCCTCCACCTCGCTGGCGTCAATCGTGATCGTAATACGCATCTAAGTTTTCTCCAGTATTTGAGACAAAAACAGGTGCAATTCCCTTATAGGATAGACGCAAATGGCCGGCATGTAAACCGACCTTCGCGTGACTTCCAGCGGCCTCGGCTACGGCTCGATGACCAGCCGGTTGCCATCCGGGGTGACGAGGAAGGCCTCCACGGTGACCAGCCCATCGCGGTCGGCCACCACCGTGCCGAAGTCGATCACGGAGCCGTCGCGCGCCTCGTTGCGCCAGCGGTAGACCGCGCCAGGAGTCACCACGAAGTGCTGCACGCGGCGCGGCGTGATGTCGACCGTCTGGGTGCTGCCGTCGGTGGTGCGGACCAGCACGGCCCACATCGCGGGCAGGTCGACCGGCAGCGCGCCGAAGTCGGCCCACCACGTCGACCACTCGAGGGTCTGGTTGTAATAGCCCGGCCCTGTCGGAGGCACCGGCAGGCTGCCGGAGGCGTTGCTGAAGGCGGGCAGGCTCTCGTTGCGGCGGATGCCCATGGTGGCAAAGCCGCCCATCGGGTCGTGTGGCAGGTCCACCCAGATGTGGTCGACGGCGTCGATGCGGCCCAAATAAGCGCGGTCGCCCAGTTCAAGCGTCTCATAAACCGGGCGGGCGACCGTGGCCCAGTCGATCACGCGGTCCTGGGTGCCGTGGCTGATCCAGATGTAAGCCATCTCCGCGCCCCGGCGCTGGTTGAGCGGCGCGGCCAGGTTCTGCCAGTCCCAGACGCCCAGGCCGGAAAAGCCGGCGACGTACCCGGCATACGGCCCCTGAATGGCGACCGGCAGGTTGCGCCCGCGCGTGCCCCACTTCGCTTCCAGCTCGGCCAGGAAGTAGGCCGACGAAGCGAAGTTGATCATGGGCTGGCTGGCGTAAATGGCCGCGAAAACGTTGGGGTAGCGCTCGCCCAGCATCAGCGCGCCGGTGCCGCCCATCGAGTGCCCGTAGGCGTACACGCGCTCCGGGTCCACGCGGAAGGTCGGGTTGCCCATCACCTCGGCCACGGTGCGCAGCAGGCGCTGCTCGCTGTAGTTCACGATGGGGCCAGCCATCACCGGCGCGCCCGTCCGGTAGTCGTGGCCGGCGCTGAAGCCAAAGTACCAGCTCTGGCTGGGGTCATCGGCGATGATGTGCGTCGCGCAGAACCAGGGCGAGTTAGTATAGACGGCATAGCGGCTGCCCCAGGGCACCATCTCCAAAATCAGCGGCAGGCGATCCCACACCTGGCCGCCGCACTGTTGATCGGTGGGCAGGCCGACGAAATAGCTGTAGGCGTACTGCTGGAAGTAAGGCGCCAGCCCCGACCCGGACAGGCCCAACCCGTACCACTGGTTGCCGGCGCGCGGCGCGTCGAAGGTGAGGTTGTAGGCCGCGTAATCCAGAAACTGGGTGTAGACGCGGCCCCGCCCGTCGCCCGTCTGCCAGACCAGCACCGGCTGCGGCGTGGCCGGCGCTTCGCCCACCGGCCCGACCGTCATGGCCCGGCCCGGATCGGGCGTGCCGTCGATCACCGGCAGGATATGGTAAAAGAACACGCCGGGATCGTGCGTCGTCCAGACCAGCAGGCCGGTCCCGTCGGCCAACTGCGGGCCGAAGTCGGTGATGACGTAGTTGTTCAGGCCGGGATACACCGCCCGGTCCAGGGCGATGAGGCTGCGCCCGCGCTCCGTCCAGAAGGCGGCGGAACCCTGCGGCACTTCGGCCACCGGCTCTCCGACCAGGCCGGACTCGGGCGACTCCGGCTGGCGGTAAATGCGGTAGGTGACGACGACGCCGTCGGGGACCTCCGGCCAGGTGAGGAACGTCTGCCCGGCGCGGTGAAAAGCGGCCAGGTCGGCGCGCGGCGACAGCGGAATCGGTGCGGCTACATCGGGCGGCGCGAATGGGCGGGCCAAAGCCAGGCCGGACACAGCCGGGGCGACCATCAGCAGGGCCAGCAGAATCAAGGCCAGCCCCTTACCGTTCCGTCCGGATAACGTACGTGATAACCGTGATATCAATGAAAGCAGCATACGACAGATCCCCTTTGTTACCATCAAGCCCCCGCACCGGTACAAGCCAATTCCCCCCACCCGTTATACATGAAGGTGGCCCCTAAAGACAACAACCCCCAATGATCCCGGCGGGGTGCCATTGAGGGTCGGCAGTGGCGATGATGGGTTAACGGTTGGCGAAGCGGTAGCCGACGCCGCGCGAGGTCAGGATGTACTGCGGGCGCTGCGGCTCCTGCTCGATCTTCTGGCGCAGGTAGTGGATGTACAGCTTGAGGCTGTCGATGGCGTCGGCGTATTCGGGGCCCCAGGCTTCCGTGACCAGCTCCTGGCGGGTGATGACGCGCCCGGCTTTGCGCACCAGCACGCCCAGCAGGTTGAACTCCTTGGGCGTCAGGTGGACGGGACGGCCGCGCACGCGCACCTCGCGGTTGAGGAAGTTGACGCGGAAATCGCCGCCATCGAAGACCAGCTCCTCGGAGATCGACGGGGCCGGGGCGCGGCGCAAATGGGCGCGCACGCGGGCCACCAGCTCGTCGTTATCGTAGGGCTTGACGACGTAATCGTCCGCGCCCATCTCCAGGCCCTTGACCACGTCGCGGATCTCGCTGCGGGCGGTGAGGAAGATGATCGGCACGTCGGACAGTTCGCGCAGGCGGCGGCAGACTTCCCACCCATCCATCTCCGGCATCATGATGTCCAGCAGCACCAGGTCCGGATGGGTGCGGTAGGCTTTTCGTAAGCCGTCCTCGGCCCGGTAAGCCTTGATCACTTCGTAACCCCGTCGTTCCAGCAGGATGGCGATCAACTGAACGGTGGTTTCTTCGTCGTCAATCACCAGGATTTTTTCGGCCATGGGCGTGCCTCATTTCAATGGCAGAAGTGTCCGGAGGACCAGTCCGCGCATGAATCCGACGCATCCGGACCTTCACTAACGGGACCGTCGCGAAGAGACCGTATACCAGCCTGTAATGAAACCGTTTGTAAGCCGGATTCTAACCAAACTGTATCACGGAGCGATACGACGCGCAAGGAATTTGGGACCCTGAAGCGCCGGAGAGGCCCGCCGTGGTTGGATCACGCCTCGGTGGTGGGCAGCATCTGACGCAACACGGTTGGCAGGATGCCGCCGTTGCGGTAGTAGTCCACGTCGACGGGCGTATCCAGGCGGGCGATGGCCTGAAACTCGACCACACCCCCGTCCGCTTTTTCCGCGGTGACGGTCACCGCCTGCCCCGGCTGGATGTCGTCGCTGAGGCCGGTTACGCTAAAGACCTCGTGCCCGGTCAGGCCCAGCGATTCAACCGTATCGCCGGCGGCAAACTGGAGGGGCAGCACGCCCATGCCAACCAGGTTGCTGCGGTGGATGCGCTCGTAGCTCTCGGCCAGCACGGCCTTCACGCCGAGCAGCAGCGTGCCCTTGGCGGCCCAATCGCGTGAGGAGCCGGTGCCATATTCCTTACCGGCCAGCACGACCAGCGGCGTCCCGGCGGCCTGGTAGCGCTGCGAAGCCTCGAAGATGGTGGTCTGTTCGCCGGTGGGCAGGTGGGTGGTGAAGCCGCCCTCGGTGCCGGGCGCGAGCTGGTTGCGCAGCCGGACATTGCCGAAGGTGCCGCGCGTCATCACGCGGTCGTTGCCGCGCCGCGCGCCGAAGGTGTTATACCACTGGGGCGGCACGTCCAGGTCTTCCAGGTAGTCGGCAGCCGGGCTGCCCTGCGGGATGGGTCCGGCGGGCGAGATGTGGTCGGTGGTGACCGAATCGCCGAGGAGGGCCAGCGCCCGCGCCCCGCGGATATCAGATAGCGATCCCGGCTGCGGCGACATATCCACAAAGAAGGGCGGCTCCTGGATGTAGGTCGACTCGGCGACCCAGTCGTAGACCTGGGAATCGCCGCTGTCGATGGCGTTCCAGCGCTCGTTGCCGTCGAAGACGTTACCGTACTGCGCCGCGAACATGGCCGGTTTGATGGAGGCGGCCACCGCGTCCACGATCTCCTGCTGGGTGGGCCAGATGTCCTTGAGATACACGGGCTGGCCGTCCGGGTCGTGGCCGACCGGGTCGTTGAGCAGGTCGACGTCCACCGTGCCGGCCAGGGCATAAGCCACCACCAGCGGCGGGGAGGCTAGATAGTTGGCCTTGCTCAGGGGGTTGATGCGGCCCTCGAAGTTGCGGTTGCCGCTGGAAACGCTGGCCGCCACCAGGTCGTGATCCTGGATGGCCTGGGCCACCTGGGCCGGCAGCGGGCCGCTGTTGCCGATGCAGGTCGTGCAGCCGTAGCCCACCACGTGGAAGCCCAACTGCTCCAGGTAAGGCATCAGGCCGGCTTCGTTGAGGTAATCGGTCACCACGCGGGAGCCGGGGGCCAGGCTGGTCTTGACGTAGGGCGGCGTCTTCAGGCCGCGCTCGACGGCCTTTTTGGCCAGCAGGGCCGCGCCGATCATCACGCTGGGGTTGCTGGTATTGGTGCAGCTGGTGATGGCCGCAATCACCAGCGAGCCGTGGCTCATCTCGAAGCTGCTGCCGTTGTCGCCGACGACCGCTTTGCTGGCCAGGGCGGCTTCATCCAGCCCGAAGCCGCTGGCCCCCACCGGCGCGCTGAGCGCCTGCTGGAAGGCGGGCTGCATCTGGGAGAGCAGGATACGATCGTTGGGACGCTTAGGGCCGGCCAAACTCGGCTCGACCGTGCCCAGGTCCAGTTCCAGCGTATCGGTGAAGACGGGATCGGGCGTGTCGTCCGTGCGGAAGAGGCCCTGCGCTTTGGTGTAGCGCTCCACCAGGTCGATCAACGCGGCGGGGCGGGCGGTGCGTTCCAGGTAACGCAGCGTCTCGGCATCGACCGGGAAGAAGCCCATCGTCGCGCCGTATTCGGGGGCCATGTTGGCGATGGTGGCCCGGTCCGGCAGACTCATCGAGCTGAGGCCGCCCCCGTAGAACTCCACGAACTTGCCGACCACGCCCTTCTGCCGCAGCATCTGCACCACGGTCAGGGTGAGGTCGGTGGCGGTGACGCCTTCCTGCAGCTGGCCGAACAGCTTGAAGCCGATCACCTCCGGGGTGAGCATGTAGTAGGGCTGGCCGAGCATAGCCGCCTCGGCTTCGATGCCGCCCACGCCCCACCCCACGACGCCCAGGGCGTTGATCATGGTGGTGTGCGAATCGGCGCCGACCAGCGTATCCGGCATGGCGATACCCTCGCGGGTCAGCACGACGCTCGCCAGATATTCCAGGTTCACCTGGTGCACGATGCCGGTGGCCGGGGGCACCACGCGGAAGTTTTCGAAGACGTTTTTACCCCAGTGCAGGAACTCGTAACGCTCTTGGTTGCGCTCGAACTCCATCTCCATGTTAAAACGCAGGGCGTCGGCCATGCCGAAGCGGTCGACCTGCACGGAGTGGTCGATCACCAGGTCGACCGGCACCTGCGGGTTGATGCGCGAGGGATCGCCGCCCATGCGCGCCATCGCCGAGCGCAGCGCCGCCAGGTCGACGATAGAAGGCACGCCGGTGAAATCCTGCAAGACCACGCGGCCCGGCATAAAGGCAAGGTCGCGCGGCTCGACGTGGGGACCATCCCAGTTCGCCAGCGCCCGGATGTCCTCGGCGGTGATGACACGGCCGTCTTCGTTGCGCAGCAGCGATTCCAGGAGCACCTTGATCGAAAACGGCAGCCGGTCGATGTCCGCCACGCCGTCATCGTGCAGCTTGCCGAGCCGGAAATACGTCACCGCGCCGTGGACCGTCTCCAGTGCGGCGCGCGTGTGAAAGGTATCTGTCATGGGTTCATCCTCGTTTTTTTTGGGGCTGGTTACCAGCCGGCGTAATCTCTCAAGGCAAATGCGACTCAGCGAATTGAGCAGGCGTCATCATATCAAG
>DAOUEM010000368.1:0-1936 GCA_034430555.1 Anaerolineae bacterium
CAATATCTTGCTGGTTCTTGTCATGATAAGACAGCATTCGCTCCACCAAACGTCCCCAATAGAGTTCACGAGCTTCCTGAGAGAGAGGTAAAATAAGCACTCGTTCGGAGTCTGTCAAGCAGAAATTGCAAAAATTAAAGCCTGACCCGAATGGCACTTCCATAAGCCGCAAAGCCCTATAAAGATGCAGAAAAACAGGCCTCCGAGCCGAAGAGATTGTTGTTACAGCAATCGAATCAACAAGGAGGTCTATCATGGACAAGTATACCCAAGGACGGCTGAGTAGCCAAGTCTCTCGTGTTCAGAAATATCGCCAGCAAATGGTGGAAGATCAAGACCTTTGTTTCACGGAACTATTACCCAAAGAACAGGTCGACGCAGCCATAAAGCGGCATCAAGTCTGCTTCCGTCAACGCCTGTACACACCACTGGTGACGATCTGGACGTTCCTTTATCAGGTGTTAGCGTCTGATCAGTCCTGCCGAGCGGCCGTCGCTCGTTTGCTGGCTTTCTTGTGCCTCGGTGGAGATAGCTCCCGAAGCGCTAAGACCGATCCCTATTGCAAGGCACGTCAGCGTCTGCCCGAGAAACTCCTGGCCGATCTGGCCCTCAGCAGCGGCAGCGACTTACAGCATCAGGTTCTGCCCACGGGACTCTTGGACGGCAGGCCCATCAAAATTGCTGATGGCACGACTGTGAGCATGCCGGACACACCGGAAAATCAGAAGGCCTATCCGCAGCAACCTGGGCAGAAGAAAGGCCTGGGCTTTCCTATCATGCGTTTGGTGGGCTTGATCAGTCTGTCCTGCGGCACGGTGCTGGACGTGGCCATGGCGCGATACAGCGGTAAACGCACGGGCGAGACATCACTTTTGCGACAGTTACTCGACCAACTAAAAGCCGGGGACATCCTGCTGGCTGATGCAATGTTCTCCAACTATTGGACCATCGCCCTGTTGCTCGGTAGCGGTGTTGACATCGTCAGCCATCACGACAACAAGCGAAAGTTAGACTTTCGCAAGGGCCGGCGACTGGGCCGTTACGATCATGTCGTCGACTGGTATCGGCCGAAACGGCCGTCGTGGATGAGCCAGCGCCTTTACCAGAGTCTGCCTGAGTCGCTGTCTATACGCGAACTGAGGGTGGAGGTACGCCAGAAGGGTTTTCGATGCCGTAATCTGCTTCTGAGCACGACACTTCTGGACGCACAACTCTATAGCAGAGAGGAAGTGGCTGCGGCTTTTCGTGCTCGCTGGCATGCGGAATTGGACTTACGTTCGATCAAGCAGGTCATGCAAATGGACGTGCTACGTTGCAAAAGTCCGGCCATGGTTCGTAAGGAGATTTGGATGCACCTGTTGGCTTACAATCTGATCCGCAAATTGATGGCCCAGGCTGCCATGGCGGCAGGGCTTTGCCCCCGTGATATCAGCTTCAAAGGGACGTTGCAAACACTGGTAGCCTTCGCCGTTGCCGGGTGGTCGTGTCCTGAACGAAGAAACGAATTGTATGCAGCCGTTCTCAGGGCGGTAGCCACACATCGCGTCAACGACAGACCGGATCGTATCGAGCCGCGCGCCGTGAAGAGACGCCCCAAGAAACTGGTCTATCTGAATGAACCGCGATCGATCGCCAAAGCACGTTTACTCAGCGGAACTTAAGGCTTATGGAAGTGCCATTCCACCTTGACGCCATCTTCACCAACTGTATTTTTCGTGAGAATACAGCGAGGAATGGTGGAGGCATCTCCTTGCATTCCGATCCTCATCCTTGGTCAAATGATTCTGTTTTTACGAAATGTGTGTTTTCGGAGAATTTTGCCCGTGATGGAAAGGGAGGTGGAGCATATATATACGATTCACAAACGTTGCTGACTGAATGTGATTTCTACGGAAACGCGGCACATGAGATGGGTGGTGGAGTATACACAAAAGCC
>DAOUEM010000369.1:0-4409 GCA_034430555.1 Anaerolineae bacterium
CGACGGCCCGGTGGATGGCGATCCGGCGGATGGCAGCGTCGTGGGATAGCACCAATGCTCCTCAGACTCAGGCGGTGGAAATGACCGGCGCGGCGGGCGTGGCCGTATTCGAGGTCTGCGCCTGGGCCAGCAGCCCGGCCACCAGCCGCAGCCCCGCCCCGAACATCAGGACGAGCGGCAGGCTCATGCCGCTGTCGGCCAGGGTGCTGCCCAGCAGTGGCCCGACGAACATGGCGATGGTGGTCGCCTGGAAATAGGCGCGGGTGTAACTCAGGCGTTTTTCTGGCGGCGTGCTCAGGCTGAAGTAGTTGAACTGGCTGAGGTTGGCCGCCGTCCAGCAGGCCCCGGCTATCGGGGCGGCGGGCAGTGTCCACGGCAGGTCGGGGGCGAGGGCCAGCACCACGGTCGCCAGCCCGGTGCCGATCATGCCCCACACCATCAGGGCCCGCAGCCCGAAGCGGTGCGTCAGCCGGTCGTTGGCCGCCGACATGACTGCCGCGCCGACCAGCTCCAGCAGCGAATACAGGGCCACGAAACCTTCGCTGGCGCCCAACCCGTTGACCAACTGCAGCGGGATGATGGCTGCCACCGAAAAAAAGGCGACGAACACCCCGCCGATCGCCAGGGCCATGCGCCGGAATTCGGGCGCGCGCCAGGGATGGATGTCCGCGCGTGGTCCAGCCGGGTGGCGGGGCGGCGTCCGGTAGAGCACGCGCACCTTCGAGACGTAATACAGGCTGACCATCATCGCGCCGAAGCTCCCCAGGAACATGGCCTGGTAGTTGGCCGGGAAGGGCACGCGCTCCAGCCACAGCCCCAGGGTCACCGTCACGGCCGCGATGACGATATGCATCACCAGGAAGCGGCGGCTGACCAGGGCCGTCAGCCGCGAATCGCGCACCACCTCGCGGATCATCACGATAAACACCACGTTAGTGATGCCTTCCGGGAAGGAGGTGAGCGAGGTCACCGCGATCAGGGCCGGCACCCGCCAGTGGGCCGGCAGGAAGGGCACGCCGGCAAAGAGCAGCACGCGCAGCCGCATCAAAAAGGCGGGCCACAGCAGGGCCTTGATGCTGTCCTCGAAACGCTGCTGCCACCAGTCGGTGATCAACGACGCCAGCAGGCGGAAGACGGCCGGCAGGGAAGCCAGCAGCCCCAACTCCAACGGGGTCGCGCCCTGCAGGATGGCGAATACCGAGAGAAAGTTGGCGGTGGCCGGGATGGCGATCCCGAACCAGGCCAGGTCTTTGACCAGCAGTTGGAAGTTGGCCTGTTCGGTGTGGAACGGTTCGGGAGAGGTAGTTTCGAGTGCGGCCATGGGCGTATCCTGTATGGCAGAGCCGGTCGCCCAGATTGTACTCAACAACGCGGCAAAACATAGGGTCAATCGGGGGGCGCGGCGTATTTACCGGTCCCTGGATATGGAGTGGGGCCGGCCCAACAACGCTCCCGCCTTGCCTGCTGCCGGGGCACGACATGTTCATTCGCGTCCGGAAACCCAATTCGTGATCATCGATACGGCCTTTGCCGCGCCGCCGTAACTCTCGATGCGCGCGCCCAGAGCCGCTGCCGGCGCCGCGAATTCATCCCGGCGGGCCAGGGCCGCCGACAGCCATTCCGGGGTGAAGTGCTCGCGTTCGCCCATCAGGCCGGCGCCGCAATCGCGCACCCGCTCGGCGTTGAAGCGCCGCTCGAAGATCGGGCCGGGGAACACGATCAACGGCACGCCGTGCCGCAGCGATTGGGCGATCGTATTCTGGCCGCCGTGGCAGAGGGTCCAGTCGCAGTGGGGCAGCAGCGACTCGGCATCCACATACGGCCAGAATTCCACGGCGCCCTGGCGGCGGACTGTCTTGATGCCCTGCGAGGCGACGATGCACGTCCGCTCGCTTCCGGCAGGGAAGACCTGGGGCAGCACGCGCTCCAGCATCCCCAGCGAAACCGAACCGGTGCCTACGTAAACAAACACGTAGCGCCGCCCCGGTTCCGGGCGAAAGCCGCTCTGCCCGACCGGCTTGATCGGGCTGAGCATCTGCCCGGCATAACGCACGTCCGGGCGCTCCGGATCGGTGCCGTCCAGCTCCGGGATGGAGGGGATAACCTTCAGCACCTGAGGGCCGAAGGCCAGTGTCTCCGGGTCTGAAGGCGCGGTTATATCGTAGGCGGCCAGCGCTGCTTCCATGGCCTTTTTCATCCGCCGCCAGGCGAAGCCATGTGTCTGGCCCGCCAACACGATGCCCTGGAACGGCACCGCGATTGGCAGGCCGGTCAGGTGGGCGGCGAGGAAAGCCGCCGGGTCCAGGTCGGTGAAGAGCACGTCCGGCTGGTAGTCATCGATGACGGCCATGATACGGTCCACACAGCGCCGCAGGTAGCCGCCGCGGGCATAGCCGGTGCCCATCAAGACCATCCAGATATTGCCAATGGCCCGGCCGCTGCGGACGGGCGGCGTCACCCGCTGGGAGAGCCGGCTGACAAAGCCAGACAGCGGCTCCGGCAGGCCCAGGAAGGCCGACTCGGGCGTCTGGTGGACGGGATAGCCGTGCTGGCGCAGTATCTCGGCCTGTTCGCCGGCGGCGCAAAAACGGACCTCGTGCCCGGCCTGTTGGGCAGCGGCGGCCATCGCCAGGACGCGCGTCAGACCGCCGTAGGTGCCGGTCGGCGGTGAAAAAACCGGTAGCAGCCACTTCATGAGAGTTACTCCTTGGTTAATGGTTCGTCGGGCCGGATGGTCACCATGGCGATGCTGGCGGCGAAGGCTTCCAACTGCTGGCGGGTCGGGGGCATGGGGATGCCGTCGGCTTTCATGATGGCCCCCACGATACGCGGGTGACGGGCCAGCCGCAGTTCGAGCAGGTCGGCGATGCGTGTCGGGTCGGTGCTGGTCTCGGCGGTCCCGGTGAACTGCCGGCTGCCGATGCGGACCGTCACCCGTGGGTCGGCTGCCAGGTTGCGATACCAGTCCGCTTTGACGCCTCGCGCCGAGGCGATGTAAATCACGCCGTCGTCCTCTTCATATTGCAGGGGCGTGATACGCGGCAGGCCGGATTTGCGCCCGGTGGTGGTCAGCAGCAGCACCAGCCGCCCGATGATCGGCCCCAGTCCCAGGCGGTAGGCGAGTTTAGCCGGCCGCTTGATGCGCAGCATCCGGCCCCGTGTCAAACGCTGTTGGTGCCCCGCCGCGGCCTTGCCGGGTACGAAAGCCGGGTCCCGGTCGAACAGCAGGCTGTAGGCGAACCAGCCGCCGACCTTGTGCCGCAATTTGAACCCGCTCGCGGTCACCCGGCGAGTCAGCGAGGCCGCCAGCGGCGAGTCGGGATCGGGCAGCAGTTCGCTGAGGGCCAGCGTCCCGCTTGGCTTGAGCACGCGGCGGATTTCCCGTATGGCGCGGTCGGGGTCCGGGATTTCCCCAATGACGGCGATCAGGTAGGCGGCGTCGAAGGTGCCATCTTTGTACGGCAGGTGGTAGGCGTCGGCCACGCGCGCCTCGACGTTGGCGACGCCTTCCTTTTGCAGGCGGCGCCGGACACGTTCGATCATCTTCGGTTCGATGTCCACCGTGACGAGGCGGCCGCTTTCGCCCAGGTAACGGGCGGTGGCGACGGTATAGGTGCCGCTGCCGGGGCCGATCTCCAGGGCGGTCATGCCCGGTTCGAGACCGTGACGTTGCGGCATCTCGTCCGGCGGGTGGAAAAAGCGGCGGCGTACCGGATTATCGATCAGGCCGGCCAGGAAGTGCGGCATCGGGAAAGGGTAAATCTGCCGGACGATACGCGCCAGGGCCAGCCAGGCGACGGCCAGCGCGGGTAGTCCGGCCAGAGCAACGACGATCACTCTCAACAGGGGACTCATTTTTCTGCTTCCTTACTAAACGACAGCGCCGTTATCGGGGTTCCTTCGAAATCGTGTAACGCACCGAACCGGGCAGCGAACGCCTGGCGAAGACGTTCACCTGATGCTTGGCGGCGGTTACGGTGTTTCACCGGTAAACGCTGTGGCACGCGCCGGCTGCTCTCCGATTACGCCACCTCGCGGCGCATGCTGGCGGTGGCGGCGGCCAGCAGGGCCAGGCAAAAGGCCGTCAGCGCCACCAGGTACGGCCAGACTTCAGCCAACCCCCAGCCCTTGATCATGATGTCGCGTAGGGCCTGGTTGGCATAGGTCAGGGGCATGATGTAGGCGAGTGGCCGCAGCAACCCGGGTAAATCTGCGACCGGCCAGATCAGCCCTGAAAGCAACACCATGGGGAAGATCACTATGGGGATGAACTGCAAGACCTGGAACTCATTGTGGGCGAAGGTCGAAAGTAAGATGCCCAGGTTGACGGCCACGATGACCAGCAGCGCCTCGATCAGGAAGACGAGCAACAGGCTCCCGGCATAGTGGATGTTCAGCACGCTTACTGC
>DAOUEM010000370.1:0-7683 GCA_034430555.1 Anaerolineae bacterium
CCGGACCGGGCGAGTATGATGAAGCCTTCCTGGACTATCTGTACCAGGTCGTCAAGAAGGCGGGGCAATACGGTTTATACGTGTTTATCGACCCCCATCAGGATGTGTGGAGCCGGATGACGGGAGGCGACGGTGCGCCCGGCTGGACGCTTGAAGCGGCCGGTTTTGACATCACCAAACTGGACTCCAGCGAGGCCGCCTTCAATATGCAACACCGCCACCCGAATTACGCCCACAAGATGGTGTGGCCCACCAACACGCGCCGCCTGGCTGGGGCCACCCTGTTCACCTTGTTTTTAGCGGGGGACCGATTTGCGCCTGAGTTTACAATCGCGGGTGAGCGCGCGCAGCAATATCTCCAGCGGCACTTTATCAAGGCGATGACCACCGTCGCCGAGCGCCTGGCCGATTTACCCCATGTCATCGGCTATAATACCCTCAACGAGCCAAATGCTGGCTACCTTGGCCTGCCAAGCCTCAAGGCAGAGACCCCACTCTTCAACGAAGGACCGCGGTTTACTTTCTTCGAGGGAATGACCATCCCGGCCGGGTTTACGCGCACCGTGCCCTACCTTAAATGGCATGAAGACCTGGTGCCAGAGCAGAGCGGTACCGTCACCTTGAACCCCGAGGGCGCCTGTGTCTGGAGGGATCCGGCTGGCGACATCTGGCGACAGCACGGCGTGTGGGACGTCGGTCCGGACGGCGAGCCGATCCTGCTGCGCGAAGACTACTTCGCAGACGTCGACCTGGTCAAGGACTGTATCATCCCCTTGGCCTACCGCTACGCAGAGGCGATACGCGCTGTGGACAAAGAAGCCATCATTTTCCTGGAAGGCAAACCCGCGTCGCCGGAGCCCTTGCGCTGGGAACGCGATATCCCCGTGGTTAATGCCAGTCACTGGTACGATGATTTAACAATGCTGACCAAACACTATGACCCTGAGCGGAGCATGGAGCGGCGAACAGGCGGCAGGCATTTCGTAGCCGGCGCACAGGCCGCGCTGGAGCTCTTTGTGCAGCAGATCGGCGCGCATGTGGCCAATTCCCGCCAGAACCTGAACAAGGCGCCCACGATGATCGGTGAGTTCGGTCTGCCCTACGACCTGGACGAAGGGCTGGCCTACCGGACCCAAAACTTCAGCGCGCACATCCAGGCCCTGGACAGCTACTACAATGCCCTCGATGCCAATCTGGTCCACTGTGCCCAGTGGAACTATACCGCGGACAATAACAACCTGTGGGGCGACAAGTGGAACCGGGAGGACTGTTCCATTTTCAGCCGCGATCAGCAGGATGACCCGGACGACCCCGATAGCGGCGGGCGGGCGATTCCAGGCTTCTGTCGCCCGCGTGTTTGGGCCTGCGCGGGGATACCTGCCGCCCAATCCTTTGACTTAGCAACCGGGGCATTTAAGCTGGTCATTGAGACGGAACCGGTGATGGGCCTGCCTACGATCATCTATGTGCCCCGCCTCCACTATCCAGCCGGTTTTGAGGCTGAGGTGACGGATGGAAAAACCACCTATTCCACCGAAACCCAACTGCTCAGCTGGCAGGGCGAGTCCGGAGGGCGCCAGACGCTAACCCTTACCCGGCAATAGCAGGGGAGCCCCCGCCGGCAGATCGCCTGGCCGTCCTGTCATTCTCGTGGCAATCGCCCCCTGACCGGCAGCATAGCCGGGAAAGGTTGATGAGGCTCCGCTTGATGCCAGTAAGCCGTAGACGAATAATCGTTACTCAGCTTGTTGGCATGGCCATGCTCGATGGTCACCCGGATGGAACGTTCGAAGAAGACCGGGTCTTCGATGTGGTAGCGGTACAGCGTGTTTTTGCCGCGCCACTGCCAGTCTGCGGTGCCCTGGTAAAGAATCAGGCCGTGGTAAGGCGCGTGATATTCCTGGGTGGGGCAGTAGGCTGTGTTGAAATAATCTTCGGTGCCGGTGCCGTGTAGGCCAGGAAAAGCCTCCCCATCCACGTAAATCATATCATCGCCCTCGCCATACCAGTCATTGGCCTGGCGAGAAAAACAGTCGACGTCCAGGTGGCAGCCCACGTAGTGACCCTGGCCTTCTGCCTCCAGAATCAGGTAATTATCTTCCCCGGTCAGGTTGGCGGTCGCCAAGGCTTCCCGCATCTTGTCGCGGTTGTCTGCCCACCGGACGGTTGGATCGGCCCAACCGCCCGTCGGGTTTTCACGACGCCATTGGGCATGAAAGCGTCCGTATTGATCGAGCGAGGTACCGGCTGGATAGGCTTCATAGTCGATGTAGAAGTAGAGCCGGTAATCCGTCTCCATCTCATTCGCCACCGCAAACCGGGCTTTCTTTTGAAACGGCATCGGGAACCAGCCATTGAAACCCCTGCCATTTTCCGGGCTCATCTGCAGCGGCAAGGACACAAAGTTGCGGGACAGGCCGTGACCCAACCCAAAGAAGTCGCCGATAGGCGTTTCGATGCTGGGCAACGCTTCTCCGTCCCACCAGGCACGCAGCAGCACCTTGCGCAGCATATGCCGGTCCTCCGACCACATGGTCATCCAGATGTGTTTGACACAAGCCGGGCCGTCCAGTTCAGCGATCACACGGTTTTGCCCTGGCTCGAAGTCCCACCAATCGTGATTCCCCCCGCTGGTATCAAAACTGGAAACCCGCCGCCGCCTGACTCCAGGTCGCAGTTGGGCCAGTCCGGCCAGGGTGCTGCTTCCGATCATAGGTCCTCCTTTTAATCATAACCTGCCTGCACCCCGCCTTACAGCCCTGCTTCCTGTAAGCGGTGCTCGATGGCGTGAATAGCCTCGTGAAACGGCCTTTCCAGGTAGGCCAGGTGATCCTGTTCGCCGTGATGATGGAGCACCGTTCCTGGCGGATGCTGCCGAGAGCGTTGGCGGATGTATTCGACACCCCCGTGCAGCAAGGTGAGCATGTACTGCGCCGTGTCCTTGCTGAACACCTGCCACTCTCCCCCCACAGCAATATAGATAGGCGACGTGTGAGCCATGATGCCCCGCCGCCATCCATCATAGTGGGGCACATAATCCACGTAGCCGGGGCCACTGACCCGCGCCGCCAGCCAGGTATGGTGGTCGATGGGCAGGCTCGCCTTAAGATGAAGGTGTTTGGCGCCACGCAGGTCCTCAGTCGAAGCCACGACTCGACCCTCTTGCACGATCTCCAGGGTGTGCACCGGCAAAACACTGCGCGCTTCCACCTGAACCTCGACGGTGCCGCCATTGCCAGGCAAGCACAACATATCGCCTATCTGCATCCCGTCGACCGTGAAGCGCAGCAGCGGTCCACCGCTCAGGAAGGTTCGTCCTAACCGCAGGTTTCTGCACCAATTCTCGTAGGTAAAGGCTTCGTCAGGGGGGATGTGGACATACGTACGGTAGATGCCGACCGGCACGTCAGCCGACATTTTGTCCGTCCCACCAACCAGCGGCAGCCGGTAGCCGCCATTGAGATAGCGGTAATACTCGATATGCCGGTAGTTCTCTTGTTTCAGCATCTCAACGGCGTCGACCCGGCCGGTGGCGATCAGGGCGGCGGGTTCGGCGTTGGGGTCAGGGAGATGGGGGATGATGACCGTTCCCCCTTGTTCGTGGCAGGCATCTGCCCAATGAGAGAGCGTGGTCTCCAGGGTACCGCCCATGTCCGCCTCGTCAGGGCCATCCGTGCACCAGGGCATGACCGGGTGCTTCAAACCCAGCAGGATAAGATGCCCCAGCATATGCTGGCGGTTCTCCTGGCTGGCGTAGACTATCGTGCGCCCATCGGGGGAAGGCACCGGCCGGCCCACGAAGTCTTCGGTATTGGTAAAAAGATGACCCCATTGGGATTGGAGCAGGTTGACGACATTCAGGTCCTCGCCCTGCGCCTCCAGATGGGCGCCAGGGGTGGATAAGAAATGGACATGCGTATCGCCGCTGAACCACCGCTCCTCATTCATGTTGATCCAGCGCTTGAGGGACAGCGTCAGCGACCGTTGATCGGCTTCAAGCTGGACGGTCGTGCGGAGCGGTTCGTACTCATAGCCCCGCGCCACGTCCACCAGGACCTCCCCCCGCGGCAGCCATCCCTGGCACTTGCCGTCGATATAGGCGTAAGTCAGTTGACCCAACCGCACGTCGCCCCCCACGTCGAGGTGCCAGGTGTCCATGTCCGACATCAGATGATTGTGATGGCCGTGGGGCTGGTAGGGGATACCCTCCACGGAACGGAAGCTGACGCGGCAGGGTACGGGTTGGCCGGTGTCTTCGTCCAGCACGGTCACATGGACCCAGTTTTTACCCCGGTCCACCAGTTCGACCCGCACCTGCCGGTCTTCCACCACGCCCTGCTGCACCACCTCACCCCAATTGAAGGTGGTTAGCTCGGTTTCGTCCTGCTGGAGCCGAACGGTAGCCGAAGATTGGGCGGCGATCTCTACGTAGGCCGGGCTGCTCTGTTCGGTGGACGGTAATCCCCAGCCATGATGAGTTTCCGTCAGCATCTGCTCCCTGGCTGCGGAGGGCAGGGGATAAGGATAGAGGGCAACACCCCGGTCTACTTCTACCGACAGGCCCGATAGGCCGAACGGTTTTTCGGCGTGCTGCGGGTCTTTCAGCGTGATCTTTACGGGGCGGCTGGGCTCTCGCCCAAAAGGCGCCTCATCCAGCGTGCTTAACGTCAGGGCGGCGATGTAAAACGGCCGGTCCTGTGGCTCGATAATGAACGAGGTTACCTCTCGCGCTGGATGGGGATTACGCCAGGCCCACAGGTATACGCAGCGCGGCCAGGCCTGAATCACTTCTGTTTGCCGACGACCAACCAACTCCCAGCGGCCTTCATGCCGGGCCGCCAGTTGATCATGCACATCGGGCACCGCCAGGAAAGACGTCTGACCCCAACGCGCCGGGACGATGCCGATCTCAAACCGTTCCCGAATGCGTGCCTCGACTTCAGTACCGTCGACGTACCGGAAACGATAGGTGGCGATGGTGCGACCCGGCGGCTCACCTTCCAAGAGATGACTCTCCAACAGCCGGTGGGCCACGATCACCCAGTTCGTCAGCCGTTGCAGGGGGATGGTTGCCCCCTCGGTAGACGCTCCCGGTCCGAACCCCAGGAAGCAAGGCCGTGCATCCGGCCCGGAGCCGATAAAAAAGGGTAACCCTCGGAGGTTTTGCGGGCCAGGCGGGAGCGCCCGATCATCTGGAAGCCACTGCGGGCCTACATTGCACCAGGGGGTGAGGTCAAATGGTTGGTACTGGCCCATCATTGTTACTCCATTCCTGAGCTGCCTCATGGACAGGGCAATCAGCGCCGGTTCAACCGCTAGATGTGCGCGGTCTGCCCCCCGTCAACGGGCAGAATCACGCCGGTGATAAACGATGACTCGTCAGATGCCAGGAACACCGCCGCTGCCGCAATCTCCATCGGGTTCCCCAGTCGTTTGATAGGCTGGGCATTCTTAAACGCCTCAAATTCTGCTGGTGGGCGCGAGGCGCGGAGGAGCGGGGTGTCGGTGGGACCAGGGGCAATGGCGTTCACGCGGATGTTCTCGAGCAGATGGTCCATGGCCAGCGCCTTGGTTAAGCCGGTCACGGCAAACTTGCTGGTCGTATAAGCCAGAATCTGCGGCCCCGTGCTGTGCCATCCCACCGACGACGTGATGTTGACGATACTGCCGCCGCCGGCCTGCCGCATCAGCGGTATCACCACCTTACAGCAATTGAACACCCCTTTTACGTTAACCGCCATGATGCGGTCGAAAGCGGCCTCGTCCGTCTGCACGATGTCCCCACGGGTATAGATGCCCGCGCAACAAACCAGCACGTCCACCCGGCCGAAGGTGGCGACGACCTGCTCGCCCACCGCCTGCACCGAAGGCAAAACGGCCACATCGGCAGGCGCGAACAGGGCCGTCTCCCCCGCCGCCCGCAGCGTCGAGACGACTTCCTGCCCGGCTTCCTCATCCACATCGACCACCACCACGCAGGCGCCTTGGCGCCCATAGGCCTCGGCGATAGCGCGCCCAATGCCCATTCCTCCGCCGGTAATCAACGCTACCTTATCCTTCAGCCGCCGCGTCATCTCATCCTCTCGATACGACATCAGAAACCGGGTAAATGAAAGTCTCTCCCGGCTGCAAGATCACGGGCTGGGGCGCCCCCGGCTCGGCGGCGCGTGCTTTGAGCGCGCTTACAAACCGCTCCACATCCTCATGTCCTTCCGGCCGCAGGTAGTGGCAGCACAGGGCGTACTCGACCCCCAACCACGCCGCCGCCAGCGCGCCCTCATCACCGCTCATCTCGTTGCCAAAGTGATCCTGTAGCCCCAGCGATTGCAGGTAATCTTGCTCCAACTCGCAGGCACACATCAGACCCACCGTGGGCTGGTAAAGCTCGCCGATCAACTTCAAGTCACTGAAGATCGCAGTGTCGCCGCTGTGGTAGATGCGTGTCGCTTCGTCCACGTACAGGATGAACCCCATCGGTGGGCCACTGAGCCAGATACCATCGGGTGACAGACCCATCGAGGCATGCATGCTCGGCACAGAACGCACGCGGATACCCACCGGGTTTACCTGGCCGTGCCAGGGCACTGTGCGGAACTGCTCCTTTTTTACCCCGTGTTGTTGCATGAAGTAAGCAACCTCTTTGCCACACACGACGGGACAGCCGAATCGTTGGGCGATGGCCGGCGCATCGCCCAGGTGATCCAGCGCCAGGTGGGTCACCAGCAGCAGATCCACCTGCTCCAGATCATCAACCTGAATCGGGCTGGCCGGGTTGTTGCTCAAGCAGGGGTCGATTATGACCACGCGCCCATCTGGCAACGTGATGCGGAAGGCGGCAATCCCCAGGAACTGAATCTTTGTGCTCATCATTCCTCGCTTCCTGTCTGTTTCACCATATATCCCGAAGATCAATCCAATTCGGGTGGAATCGTGTGAATCTCTACCGTGCTCGCATCGTTGACGAGCACCGTGCCACCGATAAAGGCCCCGCCGATCCCGGGCACACGCAGCGCGGGATGCAGCACCAGCACCATACCCGGCTGTACCGTCTCGGTATCATCCATGCCAATACGCGGCGGTTCCGGCAGGTCCAGGCCGATGCCATGTCCGTAGTCATGTTCGGAATGTTCGCCAAAACCACTGGCAGCCAGCGCCGCTTCGGCAGCCCGGGCGATCGCGCCGAAGCCCTCACCGGGACGGCAGGCGCGCACCTCGGCCTGGTAGGCCTGGTAAACGGCCCGGTAGATGGCTTTTTGCTCGGCAGTGGGGGGCGCGGTCGTGAAGGTACGGGCTACTTGAGTCCAGTAACCCTCCACCTCCACCGCGAACTCGAAAATCGTCATATCATCGACCGGCAAGGGTTCGGATTCGGGTGGGCCGATGAGTTCTCGGCTGGCCCGCCCGGCGATGGCCGGCAGCCAGGTGGTTGCCCCCTGAGCACGGGCAGCGCCTTCAGCCGCCGCCACCACCACAAACTCGTTGGCCCCCGCCGTGATCTCCCGCCGGGCGGCTTCGACGGCGGCATCGGCTACTCTGGCCGAACGCCGCAGCATCTCAAACTCGGCCGGACTCTTGAACTGCCGGACGGCCATGACCAGGTTACGCGCGTCGGTGAACGCCACCCGGGGCAGGTCGGTTACGATCTGCTGGTACAGGGTATAGGGCAGTTCGTCCATCACCGCA
>DAOUEM010000371.1:0-4924 GCA_034430555.1 Anaerolineae bacterium
GGGAGAGACGCAACCGAGCAGGGTCACCGGGACGGCGAACAGCAGCGCCACCGTGATCCCTACCACCACCATCACGACGAGGTCCAGATTGGCCAGGCGGAAAGCGGCAGCCATCGCCAGCAACAGCGGGCGGGCCAGCACTGGCAGCAGCCCACCGGTAAAGGCCGCCCACACCAGCAGGCGAAAGAAAGCGCGTTGATGGGGGGCGCGGTCCGCCAGGCGACCACCCAGGGTATACCCTGCCGTCAGGTAAACCAGCACCAGTGTGATCACCGCCGCCCAGACCACGTCCGACGTGCCGAGAACCACGCCGATCAGGCGCGAGGTCGACATCTCCATCCCCAGGGTCGTCATACCGGCCACAAAAGCGGCCAGGTATAACACTCGATGCGATACACGACGCGCCTGGTGATCCATTAATCCTCCGTGTCCTGGGGCTTGAATCAGCCGCCCCAATTCCCCTGCCCCGGATGTGGTGGCACTACACCAGCCGGAGGCACAATCATGGCATGTCAAGCGGGTTATTTCAACTGCCCAATGGCCAAATGCTGCCTGCCGTCGACGCTTAGCAGTGGGCAGTACCGGTTTCGTTTCCGCTTGCCAGGAGCCAAGAATAAGACTATGGTGTACACTAGGAAACAGCATTGGTCATTTATCCCATCGAATCATGTGGAGAACCCTGGAGCATAACATGTTTCATACTGCCCCTATCCCACGTTTGACCCGGCTCTTGACGCTGGGGCTGGTGCTGGCGCTAGGGCTGACGATGGTGTTTGGATCAGCCTTTGCCCAGGAAGGCCCCCGCATTCATACCGTGGCCGAGGGGGATACCCTGGAGAGTATCGCGGCATTATACAGTATCACGGTCGAAGATTTGCTGGCTGCCAATGAAATCTCCCCCGAGAATGAACTCACGGTCGGGCAGAAGCTGAATATCCCGGAAGCGGAAGCGGATGGCATGATGGAGGCAGGTGCCGAAGCAGCGCCTGCTGGCGAGGTGGAGGTCGAACCGGTTGAGCCTGAACCTGCGCCCGAACCGGAGCCGGTCGAAACGACACCGCCGGTCACCGTTGATGGCTCGGGCGGCGGTGGCGGCACCTACGTCGTACAGCCGCGCGACACCGTCTTCACGATTGCCGACCAGTTGGGCGTCGACCCGGCGGCCCTGATCGCCGCTAATTTCGGACCGGAGGACGACCCCGGCCTGATCTTCGCGGGCGATGTGCTCGTCGTGCCGGGTGGCACGGGTTTGTTGGATGGTCAGGGCGGCGGCGGTGATACAGGTCGTACGCCAGGGGTAGACCAGTCTTACGTGGTCCAACCGCGTGACTCCCTGGGCGAAATTGGGCTGGCTTATGATGTCGCCGTCGAATCTATCGCCTACGCCAATGGCCTGGAACCTCCCTACGTGATCATGCCCGGCCAGGTTTTGATCATCCCGGGTGATGCGCCTCCCTTTGGCGTCGTGCCGCCCGCGCCCGGCCAACCGGGTTTTAGCGGGTCGGCAGCGGGGCTGGCGGACGGGCAAGGCGGCGGCGGGATGGGCGAAGACCAATCCTACGTCGTACAGCCGCGCGACATGCTGGATGTAATCGCCCAGGCCTATGACGTTGCGGTGCTGTCGATCGCCTACGCCAACGATCTCAGCGCGCCCTACGTGATCATGCCCGGCCAGGTGCTGCTCATCCCCGGCGATGCCCCACCCTATGGCGTCATCCCACCCATGCCCGGCCAGCCAGCCGTCACCGGCAGCACGGGCCTGATGGACGGCCAGGGCGGCGGTAACATTGGCGAGGCAGGCACCTACATCGTGCAGCCGGGCGATACGATTCTCAGTATCACGTTTGCCCTGAATATCTCGCTGGAGGATTTCCTGCGGGTGAATGCACAACTGCTCAACGATATTGAGCTGGCCCCGGGCCGAGAACTCATCATTCCGTAAGCGAGCACGAATGACGTCTGAACAACCGGCGAAGTGGTTGATCGTCAAACTCGCCGACATCGGCGACCTGCTGACGATCACCCCCGCCTTAAGGCGGCTGCGGGACGCACTACCCGCAGCCGTCGTCCATGTTTTGACCACCGCCCACAGCGCCCCGGTATTGGCTGGCACCGGGCTGGCTGATGACGTATTCCACTTTGACAAGTTCGCCTTCGATCAACCCACAGACCTCATCCGCCCGGCCAACCTGCGGGCAGGTTGGGGGTTGTCCCGCCGTCTGCGCCGCGAGCGCTACGATGCCGTCCTCATCCTGCATCACCTGACGACGCCGTTTGGCGCGCTCAAATATGCCATGCTGGCGCTGTCCAGCGGGGCACCGCGCCGCATCGGGCTGGACAACGGGCGCGGCTGGTTTCTGAACGAAAGCGTGCCGGATGGCGGTTTTGGGGCGAAGCACGAGGTGGCCTGCTGGCTGGACGTGGTTTATGCCGCGCTCGGCCAGCAGCCGAATAAACCCTACAGCCCGGCGGATGATCCGATGCGCACCGGCATATCAGATGATGATCGCACCTGGGTCACCAACAAGATACCGCCCTATTCGGGCGGCCCACGCATCGCGCTGCACTCCGGCAGCGGGGGCTTTTCCCTGGCCCGCCGTTGGGAGCCGGTCTATTTCGCCCGGTTAGCGGATACCCTGCACGAACGGCACGGTGCGCAGGTGGTGATCGTCGGCGGCCCTGACGATGACGCCACCGCCGTCATCCAGGCCATGCAGCACCGCCCGCTGGACCTGACGGGGCAAACCAGCCTGGGCCAACTGGCGGCCGTCCTGGAATCATGTGACGTGTTTATCGGCGCCGACAGCGGCGTGATGCATCTGGCCTCGGCGGCAGGCACCAGGGTCGCCGCGATCTTCGGGTCGAGCAACGCCGATGCCTGGGGCCCCTGGACAACCCACGCCCGCGTGGTCCGCAGTGGACCGTTGTGCAGCCCTTGCAGCTACGTGCGGCGCACCGTCGGGCAGCGCGAGGGATGTCCGGCGCGCACCTGCATGCGAATGGTCACGCCGGACCACGTGGTTTCAGCAGTAGAAGACTTGCTCCAGGGTGCCGAACGAGCCGCGACAATCGAGCCACTCAGCGGGATGTATCGCGATACATCCCCAGAAGATCGCCACAGGACGGATCACGTGCAAATCCTGGGGGTGCCCATCGACGCGATTACGTGGAACGACCTGCGCGACATCCTAACAGACTGGGTGGCCGGCGACCGCGCCCGCCAGATTTGCACCGCCAACCCTGAATTCCTGATGGTTGCCCAGCGCGACATTCATTTCTACAACATCCTGAAGCGGGCGGACCTGTGCGCCGCCGACGGGATCGGCCTGCTGCTGGCTGGTCGCTGGCTGGGCCATCCGCTGCCGGATCGCATCACCGGGAGCGACGGCCTGCCCCGCATGGCGGGTTGGGCGGCACAAGCGGGATGGCGCCTATTCTTGCTGGGCGCGGCAGAAGGTGTAGCAGCACGGGCAGCGGACATCCTGCGGGAGCAGTATCCCGGGGTGCCAATCGTTGGCGTTTATGCCGGAAGCCCGGCCCCAGAAGAAGAAGAAGCGATTGTCGAGATGATCAACGCCAGCGGCGCAGACCTGTTGTTCGTGGCTTACGGTGCGCCCCGGCAGGACAAGTGGATCGCCCGCAACCTGCCCCGTCTGAAGGTCAAGGCGGCGATGGGCATCGGCGGCGCGCTGGACTTCATCGTGGGGGTACAGGTGCGCGCGCCGCAAGCCTGGCAGCGGCTGGGGCTGGAATGGCTCTACCGGCTGATCCGGGAACCGTGGCGCTGGCGGCGGATGACGCGCCTGCCGCGCTTCGTGCTGGCTGTGCTGCGGCGAGGCTCGCGAGGGCCGGCCCAGTTCGAGGGGCCAGCCAACCATTAGCCTGCGACCTCCCCCATCACCTGCACGATGATGCGGCGCGAGCGCCCTCGATTGTCAAAGTCCACGAAGATGATCTGCTGCCAGGTCCCCAGCAACAGCGCCCCCTCTGCAAACGGTACGGTCAACGAGGGGCCGAGCAGCGCCGCCCGCACGTGGCTGTGCCCGTTGCCATCATGCCAGCGGGCGTTATGCGCATAGGGACGGTCGGCGTCGGCGATCTCATCAAACAAACGCCGGAAGTCGCTCAAGGCGCCATCTTCGTACTCAATGGTAGTCACCCCGCACGTCGAGCCGGGGCAAAACACGGTGACGATACCCCCATCGAACTCGCTTTCGCGGACGACCTGCGCTACCTCCGCGGTGATGTCGAGCATCTCGGCGTTGCCGCCCGTCTGAAAGCTCAACGTTGCCGTGTGAATACCCATCTGCGCCTTCTCCCTAAAACTGTACGGGTTAAGTGTACCAAACTCCCCTGGCTTAAAACGGGCTGCCGGCGGCCACGAATTCCTGCCAGGTCGGCTGTCGTTGATCCTTTTCGGAGAGAATTGGGTCGTCGATGGGCCAAGTTACACCGATAGCCGGATCGTTCCACAGAATGCCCCGGTCATGTTCGTGGGAATAAAACTGGCTGGCTTTATAGAGCAGATCGACGGTTTCGCTCAGCACGGCAAATCCGTGGGCAAAACCTTGCGGCAACAGCAGCATCTGCCGGTTGGCCGCCGACAGCGTCACGCCTGTCCACTGGCCAAAAGTTAGCGACTCGCGGCGCAGGTCCAGGGCGACATCATAAACTTCGCCCTGCGTCACCCACACCAGCTTATCCTGGGCAAACGGCGGCACCTGGAAATGCAAACCGCGCAGCACTCGCCGCGCGGAACGTGAATGATTGTCCTGCACAAAATCGATCTCAATACCGCCCAACTCACAGAACACGCGCTGGTTGTAACGCTCCAGGAAAAAACCGCGTTCGTCTTCTAAGACCTGGGGCGTGATCAATGTCAATCCGGGAAGCGAGAGTTCTTGAAATTCCATGGGGGATGGTT
>DAOUEM010000372.1:0-2101 GCA_034430555.1 Anaerolineae bacterium
GCCGGAATGTCAATCTGGTGGCTCTTGTACTTTCTCGCGTCATGCTCTCCGGAGAATCGCGTTTGCCAGCAATTTACTCTATTCCTCGGCATTCTATAATGATCCGCTTGTGCAGATCGGGAAGTTGTAGTATACTACTCACGGTTCGCTCAAATCTAGACAAGTTTCGAGAATTGTGGTAAGCTCTCGGCATGAACGAGAAACTTACCGTAATCAACGAACGAGTTGATGACATCCCTCTGTTGCTGGCCCAGCAGGAGCGTATGGGCGTGCAACCGCTGCTGGATGAGCACTTTCCAACCCACGGCAACTGGCAGGGTCTCAGTTTGGGAGGGGTGGCCGTAGTCTGGTTGACCCATATCCTCTCTGAGGGGGACCATCGGCTGAATCACGTCCAACCGTGGGCAGAGAAGCGGCTGGAAACCTTGTGCAGTTGCACTGATCAAACCATCCAAGCGTTGGACTTCAGCGACGACCGGCTGGGGGATGTGCTGTGTGCTCTCAGTGACGATGGCCGCTGGGATGCCTTCGAGAGTGCACTGAATCGGCGCTCGTTGCGGGTGTATGACCTGAACCCAGAACGAGTGCGCCTGGACAGCACCACGGCCAGTGGCTACTGGACGGTGACCCCAGGAGGCTTGTTCCAGTTTGGCCATAGCAAGGACCGGCGGCCTGATTTGCCCCAGGTAAAGGTCAAGTTGGCTACCTTGGACCCGCTGGGGATGCCCCTGGTCACTACAGCCTTGTCTGGAGAGCGGGCCGATGACCCCTTGTACATCCCTGCCATTCGCCGGGTGCGGGAAAGCCTTCAGCGCCAGGGATTGCTGTACATCGGGGATTGCAAGATGGCGGCGCTGAAGACGCGGGCTTTTGTCCAGGCCGGAGATGACTTCTACCTGTGTCCGTTGTCGCAGACCCAATTGCCGCCAGAAGAGTTGGAAGCCTACCTGGCCCCAGTCTGGGATGGAACACAGGCACTGATGGATATCTACCGTCAGAAGGAAGATGGCCAGCAAGAACGCATTGCCGAAGGCTTCGAACGACTGGAGACCCTGACGGTAGAGGTAGATGGAGAAACGATCACCTGGACGGAACGGCGGTTGGTGGTGCGCTCGCTGAAGCAAGCCCAGGCCGCCGAAAAGGCACTGCGTACCCGCTTGGCGAAGGCCCAGGCAGCCCTGGCGGCCCTGAACGAACGGCGGCGGGGCAAGAAGCGTTTTATAGAAGTGGAAGACCTGCGTCAGACTGCGGAAGCGATTGTGGCACAGTATCGGGTTCAGGGCTTGCTGCGATTGAGCTACCAGGAAACCGTTCATGAACGCCCGATGCGGCGTTACCGGAACCGGCCAGCCACAGTGCGGGTGGAACGGGAAGTGCGGGTGACGGCGGAAGTTGATCAAGCAGCGGTGGAAGAAGCCGTGCGTCGGCTGGGCTGGCGAGTATATGCCACCAATGCCCCTGCCGGGCAACTGGCCCTGACGCAGGCGGTGCTGGCCTACCGCAGCGAATACATCATCGAACGCGGCTTTGGACGCCTGAAGGGAAAGCCGTTGTCGCTGACGCCCATGTACTTGCAGCGGGATGACCATGCCACCGGATTGATCCGCTTGCTGACCATTGGGTTGCGGGTGGTGACGTTGCTGGAGTTCGTCGTTCGCCGCCGTCTGGCAACGGAAGGAAGCAAGTTGGCGGGACTGTATGCCGGAAACCACAAGCGGTCCACGGCTCGGCCCACCACCGAACTGCTCTTGGAAGCTTTTCAAGAGATTACCCTGACAATCATTCAGGAAGTCGATCAAACGCATCGCCATCTCACACCACTCACTGGACTGCAACAGCGTATCTTGGAATTATTGGACTTCTCATTGGCAACCTATACAAAAATCCGCGCGGATTCTTCAAAACCACCCTGAAAATGAGCGAACCGTGAGTAGTAAAGGTAGATAGCTTCTGCAGCGATAGACAGCGGTTACGGTGATCGGCTGCGAGCAATTCACGCAATTGGTCAACGTACTGGTAGCAGTGATCGTCGCGGTGTAAACGCCGTAATCTGGCAGGCTGCCGACATCTACGGAAACCGTTGCTGAAGATGGCGTGTGGC
>DAOUEM010000373.1:0-1504 GCA_034430555.1 Anaerolineae bacterium
CGCAGGACGTGACGGTGCACTTCCGCATCAACGGGGTGGAGGTGGCGGTGGGCAGCACCGGGCTGCTGGCGTTGGAAGAAGGTGGCGCGGTACAGGTCAACACCCTCGACGGGGCGATTGATGTGACGTCCGCCGGGCAGACGCAGAGGGCGGAGCCGGGCTACCGGGTGAGTGCGGAGTCGGGCGTGCCGCCCAGCGAGCCGGAGCCGTATCCCTATGAGGAAGTGCAGGCCGCCCCGGTCAACCTGCTGCCGGAACCGGTGAACGTGCCGGTGACGGTGCCCAGCCAGACGAGTTGGATAGACACCGGTCTCATGGTGCAGGCAGGACAGGCGTTTACCATCAGTGTGTCGGGGACCAGTAACATCTGCAGTGACTGTTTCGATGCGGAGCGGGCCTCGTTTAACGTGTGGGTGGGACCGGATGGCAATGCCGGTATGCCGATCTGTGAAGGACAGTGGGGTGACTGTCCGTTGATGCCCGGCCTGTACGCTGCCCTGATCGGCCGCATCGGGGATGGTGATGCTTTTCTGGTGGGAACCGGTGGGAGTTTTGTCGCCGACCGGGATGGCCCGTTCCAGTTAGGCTTCAATGATCATCGCTATGATGACAATACAGGCGCTTACATTGCTGTGATCACCATCGACCAGTAGAGTTGATCTGCGACCGTCGCAGCCGTGTGCATGGTGGTGTTAAAGGGGGGATGAATGAAAAAGCTTGGGTTGTGGGTGATCGTGGCCGGTCTGCTGGTCGTTGGACAGCTGCCAGTGCTGGCGCAGGGCGATGGGGACATGGCCTGCCCGGCGCTGGTGGCGGAGGCGCTGGCCCTGGTCGATGAGTCTTGCGCGGGGCTGGGTCGCAACCAGGCCTGCTACGGGCATAGGCGGGTCGAAGCGACCGGCTGGGACGATTCATCGGTCGATTTCGTAGCGGCGGGCGACCGGGCGGAAGTGTTGGCGCTGGCTTCGCTGGCGACCTTTCCGCTAGACGTGGAGTCCGGTGAGTGGGGCGTGGCGGTGCTGGCCTTGCAGGCGGACCTGGCGGAGACGCTGCCGGGGCAGGCGGTGACCTTCGTGGTGTTTGGCGACGCGGAGCTGGTCAGCGAGGTCGCGCCGGGGGATGTGGCCGATCCGCCGCCGACCTGTGAGGCGACGGCGACCGGCGGCGTCAACGTGCGGAGCGGTCCGGGGCAGGGTTATAGCATCGGCGGCAGCCTGACGCCAGGAGAGGCCATTACGGCCAGCGGGCGCAATGCCGCCGGCGACTGGCTGCGCTTCGACCGTGACGGCGCGCCGGGCTGGGTCTATGCGCCACTGCTGACTCTCGATTGTGCCGTGGAGACGCTCGATGTGGTTGAGGGTGATTCGCCGGGAGCCGGTTACACCGCGCCGATGCAGGCTTTCTCGCTGACGACGGGTTTTGGCGAGCCGCCCTGCGCGGAAGCGCCGCGCGATGGTCTGCTGGTGCAGGCCCCGCAGGACGTGACGGTGCACTTCCGCATCAA
>DAOUEM010000374.1:0-27647 GCA_034430555.1 Anaerolineae bacterium
ATCCGGGCCAAACGGGCCATGGAAGCTGCCCGCCGCCAGGCCCGCGATCCGGGGACCTCGCCTGCCGCGCACCTGACCGCGCCGACCCTGCCGGTCGAGGAGCCGCCCGTCGCAGCGCCACCGCGCCCCGCGCCGCGCCCCGCGCCGCGCCCGGCGGCAGACCACGAACCACCGCCGCTCATCGACGCCACCCAGGAGCCGCCCGCCTGGCTGCGCGCCGAGACGGCCGACGTCGAAGGATCACCGCCCTGGCTGCAAGATGCCCTGGCGGAAAAACTGACCCGCCAGGCTCGCGAGCGGGCAGCGCGGCGGCATCCGGCAGACCGGCACCCGCCGCACGAGGACGGCCTCGCCGCGGAATTGCCACCAGAGGAATCCACCGACGACGAACCGGCCGACGACTTGTCGGCGCTATCCCTGAGGGAGCGCCGCGCCCAACGCCGCCGCGAACGCCGCCAGCGCCAGCGCGAGAGCAGCGCCTCGGTCAGCGCGCTGCAATCGATGATCATTATCACCGCTGCCGCCCTGTTGATCGCCACCATCTTCACCTTCTGGACGCCCGCCAACTTCCTGAGCGACGAAACGCGCGAGGGCCTGCGCCCGGCCTACGCCACCCAGGTCGCCCAGGCCCCGCCGACCCCCGTGCCCACCCCCATCTGGATGCGGCGCGTGGGCATCGTCAGCGGGCACCGCGGCCCCCACCCCAGCACCGGGCGCGATGACCCCGGCGCGGTCTGCCCGGACGGCCTGACGGAAGCACAGGTCAACTTCAACGTGGCCCAGCTCGTCGTCCAGTCGCTGCGCGGGCGCGGCTACGATGTGGAACTGCTCGACGAGTGGGACCCCCGCCTCAACAACTTCGAGGCCTCCCTGCTGCTGTCCATCCACGCCGACTCGTGCCACCAGTTCGACCAGCCGGGCGCGACCGGCTTCAAAGTCGCGCCGCCGGCGGCCCGCACCACCGCCCACGCCGACGACCAGCGGTTGGTGAGTTGTCTGGTCAGCCACTACGGCGAGATCACCCAGCTTCCCCTGCATCCCAGCCTGACCCGCGATATGACCGAGTACCACTCCTTCCAGGAAATCTCGCCGATCACGCCGGCGGCCATCATCGAGCTGGGTTTTCTCTACGAGGACCGCGACCTGCTGGAGAATCACCCGGACCTGCTGGCGCAGGGAATCGTGTCCGGCCTGCTGTGTTTCCTGGAAGCCGTGCCGCCCACCCCGCTGCCGGAGCTGACCCCCTGGCCGACGGTCGCGACCTCCGTCCCGCTGTTAGGCACCCCGACGCCGGTCGAGGCGCCGCTCCAGCCGAGTGCCCAGCCGTAGCGGGATGAGCCGGGCCGCCCACCCCTGGTCTTGAATGTTGGTGCTGATGGTGGCACAATTTAACCGGGTCGATCGGTGGACTGCCCGGTTAGGCCAGCGCCCGACGCCCATCCGCACCACCTTAAGCACCTGTTCAGGAGGCCAGCCTTGATGGACCGCGAACTCGTGATGTACACCCGCACGATGGGGTGCCCGTATATCAGTATCGCCCGCAGCGTACTGCGCCGCACCGAAGTCCCTTACCGCGAGGTCAACATCGACCGCGATGCGGCAGCCAAGCAGCGCCTGCTCGAGTGGACGGGTCACCTGTCCGTGCCCACCCTGATCGTAGCCGCGCCCGGCAACGACCTGCCCCTGGTCGAGCCGCCCCCCCTGGCCGCCGGGCAGAGTCCGCGCGGCATCGACCGGGGTGCCATGCTCACCGAGCCAAGCGCCGAGCAACTGGCGCTGTGGCTGGTGAAAAACGGTTTCTTAAGCGCATAAGCGGCGCACCCCTGCCGCCCCCGGCAATTAGTTGACAGACCATTCAGCACACGTATTAGTAGCCCGGCTGTCTCATTGCTTTGCTTGCAAATCCATGTTACAGTTTTGCAAGCATCGGCACAGATGCACGTGCCCCGCGCTTGAGGCATGGGCGGCTGGCCCTCGTTTCCCGGGACCAGCCGCGACCGCGCCCTTCCACCCGGTGGGACACGCGCCGACCTGTGTCCGGCACAGGCGATCCGAGCCTCCTGGCGCGGGCTTGCCGGTAGGCCAGGTCGTTAGCAGGCCGGTGCCCAGGAGTTCCAGACGATGGACTCGCCGACGCCTACCCTTTTATTATCTCCACCGCGCGAGTTTAACCGGCGGTGGTATGTCTGGTTGGTTGTAGTCGGCGTGCTGCTGGCGGCGCTTTATGCCTTACCGGCGTGGACGACGCCGGCTCACTTGCTGTGGCTGACCTGGCTGACCTACCTGACGCTGCACATACTGTATACCCCGCACCAGGTCGCCGACCATCCGGCCGTCCGTGAAATCATGGGGCTGCCGGTGCCCGCGCTGACCATCCTGCTGCTGTACGGGGTGCTGCCGGCGCTGGCCATGCTGATGGCTGGTGCTCTGCTGGCCGGAATCCTGGTCCTGCTGATGCAGCCCGGACGGCTGGCCCGCCTGGATCGCCCTTATCTGGCGCTGCTGACCGGCAAAGTCCTGGTCGAGATCGGCGCGTTAGGAGCAGGGCTGCTGGCCGGGGCCGGCCTGTACACCCTGCTCGGCGGTCTCACTCCCCTCCAGGACCTGGCGCTGGCCAACCTGCCGTCGCTACTGGTCCTGTTCGGCACGCACTTTCTGGTCAGTAACGTGCTTTACCTGTGGCTGCGGCAGCAGGCGCTGGAAACCGCCCAGTCCCTGGCGGATTTGCCGCGCCGGCTGGGGCACCTGCTGCTGATCGATCTGACCCTGCTGCTCCCGGTGGTCATTCTGGTGATCAACTTCAACCGGCCCGAGGCCTCCCACCGGCTGACCTACACGCTGGTGCTGATGGTATTGATGCTGGCCGCGCCGCTCATCCGCAACATGGGCCTGGCCCAGCACCGGCTGGAACAGCGCATGACCGAACTGCTCATGCTCGGCAAGGTCGGGGAAGCGCTGGCCTCCACCGCGACGGTCGACGCCCTGTTCCAGGCCATTTACGAGCAGGTCCGCCAGATGGTCGACGCGCCGACCTTTTATATCGCCGTGCCCGACTCCGTCCAGCAGCAGATCGACTTCCCACTGATGATACACAACGAGCAGCGCGTGCAGTGGCCGTCGTTTCCCTGGGGCAGCGGCCCCAACGAGTACATCCTGCAGAACCGGGCCGCCCTGCTGGCCGGAAACGGCCTCGAGGACCTGGCCGCGTGGCACGGCATTACCCTGGCCGGCCTGCCCCAGGACTGCCGGTCCTTCCTGGGCGTGCCCATCGCCAACCAGGACGAGGTGATCGGCGTGCTGGCCGTGTTACACCCCGCCGACCCCGCCGCTTACACCGAGGCCGACCGGCGGCGGCTGGAGATCATCGCCGGGCAGGCGGCTATCGCCATGGGCAGCGCCCGCCTGCTGATGCAAGCCCGCCAGCTGGCCGACGGCGTGGTCCTGGTCAACCAGGTCTCGAACATCATCAACGCCAGCCTCAACCTGGACACCATCCTGCGGCAAATCTGCGAGACGGCGCTCCAGTTCGTCGGCGCGCCCCAGGCGGCCATCTTCCTCAAAGGTGAGGAGCCGCAGGGCTTCGGGCCGGTGTTCAGCATCGGGCTGAAACCCGCCACGCGCGAAGCCCTGGACCCGGCCCTGACCCTCGACGACGTGCCCTGGGAAAACCTGCTCACCACCGCCAAGCCGAAAACTATCGCCGACCTCGCCGCCGACCCGACCACGGCCTGGCTGCACCCCCACCTCGCCGGGGAAAACATCCAGGCGCTGTCGATCGCGCCCTTTATCTCGATCCGCAGCCTGGTCAACCAGCGCACCCTCTCCCCCCACCGTGACCTGATCGGGTTCATGGCCATCTTCTACCAGGCGCGGCACAGCTCCCACGAAAACGAACTGCGCCTGCTGGAGATGCTGGCCAACCAGGCCGCCGTCGCCATCGAAAACGCCAATCTGTTTGAGGAGACGCAAAACGCCGTCAAGCGGCTGGCCTACCTGGCCGAAGCCACCCGCATCTTCACCGGCAGCCTGGCGCTGGACCAGGTCAGCCAGGCGGTGGTGGACTGGATCGTGGACGCCCTCGACCTGGATTCGGCCACGCTGGCCCTGTGGGGCCAGGAGAGCGACGCGCTGAGCGTGCTGGCCCACGCCCGCGGCTACAACAGCCCGCTGGACCTGCCCGCCCCAGACCTCGGCTACCCGCTCACCGAGATGCCGGAAGTCACCCAGGCCCTGCAGGGCCGCTGGTCGCGTGCCTTCCGGGCCAGCGAGGAATCGCTCAGCCCGCCGCTCCAGCGCAGCTTCCAGGAAACCGGCCTGAATACCATAGTGCTGACGCCGCTGCTGGTCCGCGACGAGGTGATCGGCCTGCTGGCCCTGGGCCTGATCGAAGACCAGGTGCTGCCGGCCAGCGATGTTAACCTGGCGGAAGCCATCGCCAGCCAGGCGGCCACGGCCATCCAGAATGCCCAGTTCTACAACCTGACGGAATCGGCCCTCTCCGACCGGGTGATCGAAATCGCGTCGCTGGAGGCGGTGCTGCGCCGCATCTCCACCAGCGTGGACGAAGACGCCATCATCGAAGCCGTACTGGGTGCCGCCTACACCGTGACCGGCGCCCATTTGCTGTCCTGCGCCCTGCTCACCCCGATGCAGACGCTCGACATCCGGTGGCGGCTGGGCGAAGAAACCGGCCCCCTGCGGCGGGAAGAGTTCCCCCACGTCGACAAGGGCATTATCGGGCGGGTGCTGCAAAGCGGCGCGCCGTCCCTCATCGGCGATATCCGTCAGGAACCGGACTACTGGCCGCCCACGGCAACGGCCGGCTACCAGGCCGAGCTGTGCGTGCCGATCCAGTACGAGGCCCGGCCCCTGGGCGTGCTCAACCTGGAGCATCACGAACTGGAGGCGTTTAACGAGCACCACCTGCGCTTCATGCAGAATCTCTCCGGCCATGCCGCCATCGCCCTGGCGCGGGCGCGGCTGTTCGCCAGCAACCGGCGGCAGATCGAATTTCTGGACGCCATCCGCCGCCTTTCGCTGGACCTGCTGGGCGCGCCCAGCATGGAAACGGCCCTGGACCTGGTGTGCACGGCGGCGCTGGGCATGGTCGAGGCCATCGACGTGCACCTGTATTTTTACGATGAGGCCAGCGATACCCTCACCTTTGCCGCCAGCCTGTGGAACGACGGGCAGCGCAACGTGGAGCGGGCCCCGCCCCGCCCGGACGGCCTGACCCGGCAGGGATTGAAGGCCGACCAGCCGCTCATCCGCCAGCACACGCGCCCCCTTCCCGGCCACTTCCGGCCAACCCTGGGCGTGTTCCCCCTCAAACAGAGCGGCCAGACGATCGGCGTGCTCAATGCCGCCGTCGACGACTCCAGCCGACTCGGCCCGGATGAAGTCCGCGCCCTGGAACTGCTGGCCAACCAGGCCGCCATCGCCATCGAGCGCGTGCGCCTGTTCGAAAGCCGCCAGCGCCAGATCGACACGCTGGACCAGCTGCGCCACCTCTCCCTGGACCTGCTGGAAATGCCGCAGTTGGACCGCGTGCTCCAGGTGGTGTGCGCCAGCGCCCTGAGCATCGTCAAGGCCGAGGACGTGCACCTCTACCTCTACCAGGAAGCCAGCGACCGGCTGACCTTCGCCGCCAGCCTGTGGGCCGACGGCCGGCGCAACGTGGAAGCCTTCACGCCCCGCCCGGACGGGTTGACGGCCCGTACGGCGCGCTCTGGCCAGCCGAACATCCTCCAGGGCAAGGAGTTAGAGCCGATCAGCATCGAGGGCCTTGAGATCGGCAGTATCGTCGGCATTCCGCTCAAACACTCCGGCCAGGTCAGCGGCGTGCTGAACGTCGCCATGAACGAGGCCGACGCCCTGGACGAAAACCAGGTCCGCGCCCTGGAACTGCTGGCCAACCAGGCCGCCATCGCCATCGAGCGCGTGCGCCTGTTCGAAAGCCGCCAGCACCAGATCGACACGCTGGACCAGCTGCGCCACCTCTCCCTGGACTTGCTGGAAATGCCGCAGTTGGACCGCGTGCTCCAGGTGGTGTGCGCCAGCGCCCTGACCATCGTCAATGCCGAGGACGTGCACCTCTACCTCTACCAGGAAGCCAGCGACCGGCTGACCTTCGCCGCCAGCCTGGACGCCGCAGGCCGGCGCAACGGGGAAGCGTTTACGCCGCGCCCGGACGGGTTGATCGCCTGCACGGCGCGCTCTGGCCAGCCGAATGTCCTCAAGGACGACCGAGTCGAGCCGGTGAAACTGGAAGGCCGGCCGGGCAGCATTACCAGCGGCATCATCGGCATCCCGCTCCAGCACAGCGGCCAGGTGATCGGCGTGCTGAGCCTGGCCGTGCCCGAGTCCGGCGCCCTGGACGTGAACCAGCTCGGTGTGCTGGAACTGCTGGCCAATCAGTCGGCGGGGGCCATCCGCAACGTGCGGCTGTACGAGCAAGTGCGCGGGGGCCGCGACCGGCTGCAAACCATCCTCAACACCGTCCAGGATGGCCTGGTGCTGGTGGATACGCGCGGCTACCTGCTGCAAATCAACCCGGCGGCGGAGGAGTTCCTGGGCATCGATATGCAGCCTTACGTGGGCCAGCATATCCTGCGTGTCCTGACTGCGGTGGAAGCGCAGACCCAGCGCATCCGGGACTTTTTCTCCCAGGACTCGCTCAAGCAGTTGTGGCGCGACCTGCGCCGCGACCCCCACCGTGTCCTGCGCCGCCAGCTGCAAACGGAGAGCGACGGCAAGGTGTATTACGTCAACGAGGAAAGCGTGCCTGTGCTCTCCGAGGAGGGCACGCTGGTCGGGCGGGTCTTCATCTGGCGGGATGTCACCGAAGCGCACATGCTGGAAGAAACCCGCACGGAACTGACCAACACCATCGTGCACGACCTGCGCAGCCCACTGACGGCCATCAAAGGCGGCCTGAGCGTGCTGCAAGAGCTTACCGATGAGCCTGCCGACCTGGCGATGGCCAGAGAGATCGTGCAGGTGGCGCAAAACAGTACGGACAGCCTGCTGGTGCTGGTCGAGAGCCTGCTCGACGTGGCCCGCATGGAGACCGAAGACCTGCCGCTCGACCTCACCACCGACGGGCTGCAAACGCCGGCCGCCCAGGCCATGAAACTGCTGGAAGTCCTGGCGCGGGAGGCGAATATCGCCCTGAGCGCCGACCTGCCGGACGACCTGCCGCCCGTTTTAATCGACGTGGACAAGATGCGCCGCGTGCTGGTCAACCTGCTGGATAACGCCCTGCGCTATACGCCCGCCGGCGGTAGCGTGTCCATTAAAGCCGCCCCCCACCCGGAGGCCGGCCTGCTCACCGTCTCGGTGGAAGATACCGGGCCGGGCATCCCGCCCGAAGTGCGCGAGTCCATCTTCGACAAGTGGCAGACCGGCCTCACCGGCCAGCATCAAAAGCGCGGGCGCAAGGGGCTGGGCCTGGGGCTGACCTTCTGCCGGCTGGCGGTGGAAGCGCACGGCGGCACTATCTGGGTAGAAGAAGGAGCGGCCGGCGGCGCGGTTTTCCGCTTCACCTTGCCCATCTCGACCGAAACGAGTATAGTGCAAAAGAACACGCCGCCCGATGAGCCTGGCTAGGCGCGGGGCGGCTTGTGAGCCAGGCCGTGATGGGGGGGCCTGGCACCGATGAAGCGGCGGGGCCTGCATCCGGCGGCGCCCTGCCCACCGACTGTCTCTCCGCACATACTGCCGGGGCTGCTGGCATGAAAGCTAAACGGACCACCCCGATCATCTCCTGGGCCTTGGGACTGCTCACCATCTTCGTCCTGGTGCTCAATATCCCCAACCAGCTGGACGACGTACTGGGGCTGTGGCTGCTGTTCGTCGGCCTCACTGCCCTGGCCCTGAACCTGGGCGTGCTGCTCTCCAGCGGCCAGATCAGCCCGGCGCACGTGTTCGCCATCATGGCCTTCCTGACCATGGGCCGCAGCGGGCAGGCCGCCGAAGCCATCTGGGCGGTGGCCGTCGGCTCGCTGCTCGGCGGGCTGGTGCAGGTGGCCCGCAAGGACGAGTGGCTGCCCCGCCGCCGGGTCTCGGTGCACAGTTTGGGCGCCATCGCCGAGACCATGGCCCAGCTTACCCTCAGCCTGCTGGTGGGGGCCACCCTCTACATTCAACTGGGAGGCCGCCTGCCGCTGGGCTACATGGAGCCGGGCGACGCGCCGCCGCTGCTGATGCTGGCCGTGGGGTTCGTGAGCTTTTACCTGCTGTTTTTTGTGCTCAAGGTGCGGCTGGAAGGCACGCCCTTCTCCGCAGTGGTGCGCGAGGACTGGGTCACGCTGATCGGCGTGGTGCTGCTGCCGGTGCCTTTCGGCATCCTGGGCGCGGTGGTCGCCACCGACCTGGACCAGATCTCGTGGACCATCCTGATCGGCGGCGTGATCCTGGTGGTCTTTGGCGTGTACGGCCTGAGCCGCACCCAGTACCATTACCGCCAGCAGGTGCAGGAGCTCAGTTCGATCTCGGTGGTCAGCCAGGCGCTGCGCACCAACCTGGAGCTGCACTCGCTGCTGGAGACGATCCATTTGCAGGTGGCCCACCTGCTCAACGTGGACAATTTCACCGTCGCCCTGCTGGACCCCGTGCCCAACCTGGTCAGCTTCCCGCTGGTGATGCGGCGGGGCAGCAAGGTCGAACTGCTGCCGCGCGAGATGGGCGATCAGTTGCTCGACTACGTGATCAAAAACCGCGTGCCGCTGCTGCTGGAACGCGACGTCAACCTCAAGGCGCGCACGATCGGCCTGCAGCCGCCGGAGCAAACGGTGTATTCCTGGATGGGCGTGCCCCTGCTGGCCCCGGACCGCGCCCTGGGGGCCATCGTCGTGGCCTCCGGCGACCCGGAGCACCTGCTCAGCATCGCCGACCAGCGCCTGCTGATGAACATCGCCGCCCAGGCCGGCATCGCCATCGAAAACGCCCAGTTATACGGCCAGGCGCAGGACCGCGCTTTGCAGCTCGGCACCCTGAACAGCATCTCCGCCCTGCTGACCGGCACGCTCTCCCCAGAGAAAGTGATCAACCTGGTCGCGTCCTCGGTGGTGGCCGTCGCCAACTGCGACGCGGTGGCGGTGTACCTCTACCACAACGATGAGCTGGTCCTGACCCGCAACATCGCGCTGACGGAAGCCTTCAACAGCAACCCGCCCACCCCGCTGATCGACAGCCAGATCGGCGATGCCGATCCGACCAAGATCGGGCGGCAGCCGGTGGTGGTGGCCGATTCCCACAACAACCCGCTGGTGTCTTCCGAGCTGCGCGCCTTCATGGATACCGAGGGCCAGCGCGCCTGGATCGAGCTGATGATGGTGGCGGGCGATAATCCGCTGGGCGTGATCGCGGCCTATTACAGCCAGCCGCGCGCCTTCAGCGGGGAAGAGATCGAGCTGCTGCGCACCTTCGCCGTGCAGGCCGCCCTGGCCGTGCACAATGCCCGCCTCTACACCACCACCGACATCGCCCTGGACCGGCGCGTCAACCAGCTGCAGGCGCTGTACGACATCGGCCAGGAACTGACGGCCATCCTCAACCTGCAAAAAATCTTCGACCTGGTGCTGGACCGCGCCCTGGAAGGCACCCACAGCGCCGCCGGCGTGGTCGTGGTCGGCACGGACGACCAGCTCGGCTTGCAGGCGGTGGCGCACCGCGGCTACCCGGCCACCGTCTTCGACAACGCGCTCTCGCTGAGCACCGGCATCACGGCCACCGTCTTCGATACCGGCCAGATGATGGTGGTGGAAAACGTCAGCGACAGCAGCACCTACCGGGCCCTTAACCCGGAGACGCACAGCCAGCTGAGCGTGCCGATCCGCCGCGAAGCGGAAACGCTGGGCGTGATCACGGTGGAAAGCCCGCAGGTCAGCGCCTTCGGCGACGACGACATCACCTTTATCTCCCAGATCGCCACCCAGGCGGCCATCGCCGTCGACAACGCCCGGCTGTTTAAGCGCATCGCCGAGGGCCGCGACCGCCTGCAGGTCATCCTGGACAGCATGACCGAAGGCGTGCTGCTGATCGACAGCGACGGCGAAGTCGCCCTGGCCAACCCCCGCATCGAGACGCTGATCGGGCTGCGACCGGCCCGCCTGGTCGGGCGGCTGATGGACGACCTGCTGGTCGACGAAGACCTGACCGTCGCCGCCAGGATGGGCTTCGCGCCGGGCGAGATGCGCCTGCTGCTGGCCGATCTGCGCGCCGGCACCTGGAACGCCGACAACGCCGGGCAGCGCTCCTACGAGCTGCAGGAGCCGCACCCTCTTTTCATCGACCTGCACCTCGCGCCCGTGCGCGACGACCACGGCGCCCTGCTGGGCCTGCTGATGGTCTTCACCGACGAGACCGAGCAGCAGGAACTCTCCCAGGCCCGCGACGACCTCAGCCGCATGATCGTGCACGACCTGCGCGGCCCGCTGACGGCCGTCACCGCCAGCCTCAAGCTGCTCAACGACCTGATCCCCAGGGACAGCGAGTACGGCCCCATCGTGCAGCGCACCACCGACGCCAGTATGCGGGCCGTGCGCAAACTGCTCAACCTGGTCGATTCGCTGCTGGACATCGCCAAGATGGAGAGCGGCCAGATGAAGCTGGAGCGGGAGCCGGCCCACGTCAACGCCATCGCCAGCAACGTGGTGATGGGGATGGATTCGCTGGCCCGCGAGATGAGCGTCAACCTGGCGGTGGACGTGCCCTTCAGCCTGCCGCCGCTGCTGGTGGACAGCGAGCAGATCGAGCGCGTGCTGGTCAACCTGGTAGACAACGCGCTCAAGTTCACCCCCAGCCAGGGCGTCGTCCAGATCGCCGCCTACCCACCCGGCGCTAACGGCGCGGATATCAACTTCGTGCGCGTCGAGGTCAGCGATACCGGCCCCGGCATCGCCGACGAAAACAAAGAGCGCCTCTTTAACCGCTTCGTGCAGTTGGAAGGCCTCAGCGGGCGGCGGCGCGGCACCGGCCTCGGCCTGACCTTCTGCCGGTTGGCGGTGGAAGCGCACGGCGGCACCATCTGGATCGAAGATAACCCGCAGGGCGGCGCGATCTTCGCCTTCACCCTGCCCGTCGCGCAGCAGGCTGCCCTGGAAGAGGACGACGATCTGTTCACCGATGATGGGCTGGCCGGCCCGCTGCTGTAAATCGACCGATCCATGCAACCTCTCAAATCACTGGTGAAAAAAACGGTTCCCCGGGCCGGTCTCGTGCCCCTGGCGATGGCCGCCCTGTCGCTGGCGCCGGACCGCGCCCACACCTACGAAGACGCCGCCATCACCACCCCGGAAGCACGTCAGCGGCACTTCGGCCAGGCGGACCACGTGCGTCTCTACGGGCAGGACATGGCCTGATGTCCACCCACCGTTTTTTCCGCTGTCAAAGGCCGCACAGCGGTTCGGCTTTCCCTTCCCCTGCGTGAAACGAGGTTCCCATGACGCGCCCCTTATATCGGCAGATGACCGACAGCGTGATAGCCCGGCACCCGCTGCTCTCCCGTCGATGGCACTACGAGCCGGGCGTGGTGCTGACTGCCCTGCGGCAGGCCTGGCAGCGCACCGGCGATACCCGCTGCCTGGCCTATATCGCCGAGAACATCGACGCCTTCGTGGCGGCGGACGGGTCGATCCACACCTACCGGCTGGACGAGTTTAACCTGGACCAGATCAACGAGGGCAAGCTGCTCTTTTTACGCCACCAGCAGACGGGCAAAGACCGCTACCGGCAGGCCGCCGACCTGCTGCGCGAGCAGCTCCGCCGGCAGCCGCGCACCGCCGAGGGCGGCTACTGGCACAAGCAGATCTACCCGCACCAGATGTGGCTGGACGGCCTCTACATGGCCGAGCCGTTCCATGCCGAGTACGCGTCTGTGTTTGACGAGCCGGACGGCTTCGACGAGGTGGTCCGCCAGTTCGCGCTGCTCTACGACAAAGCGCGCGACCCGGCCACCGGCCTGCTCTACCACGGGTGGGATTCCAGCCGCCAGCAGGCCTGGGCGGACCCGGCCACCGGCTGCTCGCCCCACTTCTGGGGACGGGCCATCGGGTGGGTGGCCATGGCCCTGCCCGACGTGCTGGACCACTTCCCGGCGGACCACGCCGGGCGCGAGCGGCTGATCGCCATCTTCCAGGCGGTGATGGCGGCGGTGATCGCCGTGCAGGACCCGGCCAGCGGCCTGTGGTACCAGGTGCTGGACCAGGGCGACCGCCCCGGCAACTACCTGGAAGCCTCAGCCTCGTGCATGTTCGTCTACGGGCTGGCCAAAGGGGTGCGCCTGGGTTATCTCGACCCGGCCAACGCAGCGGCGGCGGGGCGCGGCTACCAGGGCATCGTCGAGCGCTTCGTCCGGGCGGATGACGAAGGCCAGCTTCACCTGGAGGGGATTTGCGCGGTCGGTGGGCTGGGCGGCAACCCCTACCGCGACGGCTCGTTCGATTACTACATCGGCGAGAAGGTCATCGCCGACGACTATAAGGGCGTCGGTGCATTTATCATGGCCAGCATCGAGCTAGAGGCGGCCGGCTGACCGTCCCGCTAAAACAATTGATGTGTGATCCAAAGGGGAAATGATCATGTGTGGTTATTCCTGTTCGTTACAGGCGATAATCGCGTTTTTGCTGGCGGCGCTGCTGCTCGTGCTGGGGATAATGGGCGTGAGTATGCCGGCGGGCGACCTCTGGCAGCCAGCGGTCGACCGAATCTCGTCGCCGCACCACGCCTGGCCGGATTGGGGAGTGCGTCGCCGGTGGCCCTATAACTCCGCCGCCTGCCGCAGCAGGTCCTCGAAGGTCCGCAGCAGGTCGGCCTCGGTCACGATGCCGACCAGCCGCTCCCCTTCCACGATGGGCAGGCCGCCGATCTTACGGGTGCGCATCAGGCGGGCCAGCTCGTAGACCGGGGTATCCGGGCCGGCGGTGACCGGGTCCGGCGTCATGCACACGTCGACCTGCACCTGCGCCATGACCATCTCGTCCTGCCAGCGCTCGTGCATGACGAAGGGCGAATTGGTGGCCAGCCGGATGTCGCGATCGGTGATGATGCCGACCAGCCGGTCGTCGGCGTCCAGCACCGGCATCCGCCGGAAGCCGCCGCTTTGCAGCCGTTCCAGGCAGTCTTGCAGGCTGTCGCCCAGGCGGGCCACCTGCACGTCGGCGACCATCACGTCGCGGGCGGTGAGGGCGCCCATGGCGGCGCGTTTCGCATCGAAGCGGGCCGATCTCTGTTCGTTGGTCTCTTCCATCCGAAACTCGCTCCGTGGTAACCTGTGTCGTGTCCTTTCAGCCCGGATTATACAATAATCCCCCGGCGGCGCTGTGGTCCGGGGCGCGTGGAGGGGCGCTTGGCCTGTCGCGCGCGGCCAAACCTGCGATGCGCGCCTATGGTAAAATCACGGCGCGAATCTGTTAATAGGAAGATTACCCATGCCCGATCCTGTGATATCCCAACAACCGACGCCCATCCTGTTCACGTCCTCCCATACCGGGCTGGGCGGCGGTGAGACCAGCCTCTACGAGATGGTGCGCGGCCTGGACCTCGCCCGCTGGACGCCGCACCTGCTCTGTCCGCAGGAGGGGGCATTCCCGGCGCTGTGGCGAGAGCAGGGCTGGCCCGTCCACCTGATTCCCTGGCGACCGGCCACGCCCGTCTTCCTGCCGGCGCTGTGGGCGCGCTTCCCGGTGGTGGATCGCATTGCGGACCTGATCCGGCGCGAGGGAATCGCCGCCGCCCGCCCGGAGTATCACAGCGTGCCGCTGGTGGCCCCCGCCTGCCGCCGGACCGGCATCCCCTGGCTGTGGATGGTGCACGGGCAGTGGGCGCGGCCAAGACCGTGGCAGCGCGCCCTCTTCCGGGAGGCGGCGCACCTCTTTACCGATTCGGGGTGGAGCAAGGCCGGCTTCCTGGGGGACCCGCCCTTCCTGCCGCCGGAGCGGGTCGAGGTGCGGCACCTGGGCGTGGACGTCGACCGCTTCCGCCCCGACGTGGACGGCGCGCCGGCCCGCGCCGCGCTGGGCATCCTGCCGGAAGCCCGCGTGATCACCATCCTGGGGCGCTTCCAACCGGTGAAGGGGCACCTCAACTTCATGCGGATGGCGGCCCTGCTCGCTCCCGACTACCCGGACGCCCGCTTCCTGGTGGTGGGCGACAACGTGCTGGATGGCGTTATCGGCGACCGGCACAAGGCGGCCATCAAGGCCATGGTGGACGGCGATGCCAACCTCCAGCGGCAGGTGATTTTTACCGGCTTCACCGACGACCTGGTGCCGACCCTGCGCGCCAGCGACGTGCTGGTTTGCGCCTCGGACTTCGAGTCGTTCGGGATGCAGATCGTGGAGGCGATGGCCTGCGGCGTGCCGGTGGTCAGCATCGACGTGGGCGGCCCGGCGGAAACGGTGCTCGACGGCGAGACCGGCTTCCTGGTCCCGCCGCGGGACCCGGCGGCGCTGGCGGCCAAGGTCCGTCTACTGCTGGACGACGCCGACCTGCGGGCGCGGATGGGCCGGGCCGGACGGCAGCGCGCCCTCGACAGGCTGGACGCCCGCCTCTACGCCGCCCGCTTCAGCGAAGTGCTGGCCGCGGTGATCGCGCGCAGCACCTGATACCCCAATAGAAAGGTTTCCTATGACCGCTCCCCAACTGCAAGCGCACCACGACCTCGCCCAACGGCTGGCCGACCGTTACGCCGCGCTGCCGATGGTCCAGGCGGTGGCCGTGGCCGGCTCGCTGACTACGGGCCGCGCCCATCCCGATTCCGACATCGACCTCTACGTCTACAGCCGGGAGCCGGTGCCCGTCCCCGACCGGGCCGCCGTGGCCTCGGACGCCAGCCAGGCCGAGATCGACAACCAGTACTGGGAGAGCGGCGACGAGTGGCTCGACGCGGCCACCGGCATCCACGTGGACGTGATGTTCCGCACCATGGATTGGACCGCCGGCGAGATCGACCGGGTGCTGGTCCGGCACGGGGCCTGGGTCGGCTACACGACCGCCATCTGGTTCAACGTGCAGACGTCGCAGGCGCTGTTCGACCGGAAAGGCTGGTTCGCGGCGCTGCAGGCGCGGGCCGACGTCCCTTACCCGGAGCCATTGGTGCGGGCCATCGTCGCCAAAAACCACCCCATCCTGCGCGAAACGCTGTCCTCCTACCGCTACCAGCTCGATCGGGCCGTCTCCCGCCGGGACTGGGTGAGTCTCAACCACCGGGCGGCGGCGGTCCTGGCCTCGTATTTCGATATCCTGTTCGCCGTGAACCGCCAACCCCACCCCGGCGAGAAGCGGCTGCTGGCCTTCGCCCTGGAAACGTGCGCCAAGCGCCCCCCGCAGATGGCGGCCCAGGTCGAGGCGCTGCTGGCAGCAGCGGCGCTGGTGGCGACGGACCCGTCGGCGGCGGACCCGTCGGCGGCGGGCGAGGGTAATCCGGTCCTGGCGGCGCTGGATGCGCTGGTCGACGGGCTGGACGACCTGCTGCGCGATGAAGGTCTGTGGAGAGGGTAGCGCCCGAGATCGTTCAGGCGATTTGGCGATCCTGGCCTACCGGGTGTATCTCAATTTGGTGGAACATGTAGGGACGAAGCGCTGCTTCGTCCGGTCGAGGCACCGCCTCGCTCCTACCCAAAATGCGCCCGGCTCACCCGCCGCTCTGGACAGACGGCGCGCCGTCCGGGGGCAACGGCGCATCTTCCGGGGGCAACGGCCTGGCCGGCAGCCACAGCGTGAAGGACGCGCCCTGATCGTCTCCGTCGCTGGCGGCTTCCAGGCAGCCCCCGTGCCGCTGCGCGATCTCCTGGGCGATGGCCAGCCCCAGCCCCGTGCCCGGCATGCCCGAGGCGCGCCCGGCCTGCCCCCGGAAGAAGCGCTCAAACAGCCGGACCATCTCGTCCGGCGGGAAACCCGGCCCCGTATCCTTGACGCGAAAGCCCACCCGGTCCGGGCTGGCGCAGTCGGCGTCGGCGGTTTCGGCCGGATCGCACAGCGTGTGCACCGTGACCTGGCCGCCAGCCGGCGTGTAGTTGATGGCGTTGGTCAGCAGGATGCTCAGCACCTGGCCCAGCAGACCCGCGTCCGCTTCCACCGGCGGTAGCCCCGGGCGCAGGTGGACGGCCAGCGTCAGGTCCTGGCCCTCGATCTGGGGCAGGCGGTCGGTGGTGTATTCGCGCACCAGCGCATTGAGGTCCACGGCGGCCACCTGCACCACCTCCTGGTCCTGGTCCATGCGAGAGAGATGCAGCAGGTCCTCGATGATGCGGTTGAGGCGCTCGGTCTCTCGCTGCAGCACGGCGAGATAGTCGTCCGCATCGGCAGGATTGCGGGCCAGCAGGCCGTGGTACAGCCTGAGGTTGGTGATGGGCGTGCGCAGTTCGTGCGACACGTTGGAGACGAAGGTATCTTTGGCCGCGCTGAGCGCCTGCAGCCGGGTATTGGCGGCGATCAGCTCGGCAGTGCGCGCCGTGACCTGTTCTTCCAGGCGGTCGTGGTGGTCGCGCAGAGCGTCGATGGCCTGCCGGCGGGCGGTGATATCCAGCAGATAGCCGCGCAGGTGGGAGATGGCCTGCTGCTGGGCGTCCCACACCACCACGGTGTAGTCGTGCACCCAGCGGTATTCGCCCCGGCCATCCAGGATGCGGTATTCCTGCTCGGTGCTGGGCAGGGTTGGCTGGGTGAAAACCTCCGGCGTGGGCACGACCAGCGGCAGGTCGTCCGGGTGAATGATGTGGGTGAAGCAGGCGCGCTCGCCCTCGAAGTAGTCCGGGCTGTAGCCGAATACGTCCTGCACGTTGGGCGAGACGTACTCCACCGGCCAGCCTTCCTGGGCCGCCCACTTAAAGACCACCACCGGCCCGCTGAGGAACAGGCCGCGCTCCTGGCGCAGGGCGTCCTCGGCCTGCACGCGGGCCGTGACATCCTGCGAGATCATCAGGCCGGCCACGATGGCGCCCGCCGCGTCCCGGATCGGCAGGACGCGCACCTCCCAGACGCAGTCCATGTAGGGAATCTCGGCCACCAGCGTTTCCCCGCCGAGCACGCTGCGGCAGATGCGGGCCATCTGGTCGTAGAGATGAGGAGGACACAGTTCGCGCAGGGTTTTGCCTTCCATCGTCTCACGGGAAAGGCCAACTGTCATCAGCGAGCTGCCTTCGGCCAGCGTGCAGCGCAGGTCATGGTCGAACAGCACGATGCCGCCGTTGGGGAAGTTCTCGGTCAGCAGGCGGTAGCGAGCTTCGCTGGCGGCCAGCTCGGCGCGCCGGTCGCGTTCCAGCCGGTCGCGGTGCTGCATCATTATGATGATCAGCACGGCCACCAGCAGCACGAAGGTAAACGGCATATGCTCGGTGAGCGAAATCTCCGGGTGGGCCGCCGTGAACAGCACCATGCCGGCCAGGTTGACCGTGGTGAGAGTCGCCGTCCACCGCCAGGAGAAGTACAGGCTGGCGACCAGGATCGGCACCACCAGGTAGACGAACCAGTACATGTCCAGCGGGTCGGTATAGGGGAAGACGACAAAAAAGACGCCCAGGCAAAACCCGATCACGGCGATGGCGGCGGCCAGCGTATAGGCGCGGGTGCGGCTCAAGCTGTAGCTGAGCAGAAAAAAGGCGGTGAAGCCGACCAGTTCGAAGAGGTAGCGCGTGTCCCACTGCGGATCAAAGATCGGGTTGATCTCGCCATAGATCACGCCCGCAACGGCCCGGACGACCAGCAGCAGCAGCAGCGAAGCCAGCAGCCGCGCCTGGCGACGCTCGGCCCGGTCCTGGATGGCCGGTGAAGGGGCTGTCAGCAGCGCCCACAGCTTGCGGAACACAACGCCTCCTCACGAAAGCTATACGGACCCGGACGGGGATATTACCAGCGCCGCAGTTGTTCCAGGCGCATCATGGCCGTATTATACTCGTGTTCCAATTGTGTGGCTAATGCGGTTAATAGATCGTGGCCGCGGCGGCGGGCGATCTTTTCGTCCAGCGTCAGCTTGAGCATGTCGCTGGCCAGCAGGTCGGAGCGCTGGAAGCGCAGTTCGCTGATGCGCCGCGCCAGTTGGTCGCGGATCTGGCGCAGCTCCTTGAGGCGCAGGGCGGCCAGCGGCTCTTCCGGGTCGACGTTGGCCGGCTGGGCGGCCAGGGCCTGCAGGGCTTCCAGGTCGCGGGCGGCGTACGCCTCGTTGATGCGGGCCATCAGCCTGGTGCGGTAGTGGCGGTCCACCGAGTCGGTGGTCAGGTCCGGGTGGTAGCGGCGGGCCAACTGCCGGAACAGCTTTTTGATCGTCGTCTCGCGCTCGTTGGCCCCGCGCTTGGGCTTGGGCGCGGCGCTGACCGGGCTGTCCGGCGGCGCCTGCTCCGCCGGCGGGACCTGCCAGGCCTGCCGGTACTGCTCCTCGACCGGCACGTAATCGGGCGGCGGCGCCCACTCCGAGGGCAGCGGATTGTAGTCGCCCAGCGGGTGGTCGGTCCAGTTGCGGCGGCGCTCTTCCTCGATCTCGGCGATGGCCGCCCGGACCGCGTCCAGGCGGGTGGCGACCGGCTTCACGATCTTGTCGTAGCGCTTACGGAAGTCGGCCAGTTCCTTATTGAGGTCCAGCAGTTCGGCCTCCAGGTCGGCCAATTCAGCCTGCTGCTGCTCGACCTCGGCTTCCAGCGCCGCCACCTGGGCTTTGATGTCGTTCATGGCTGATCCTCTCGCAGGGGCGAACGGCGCTGGTCGTAAAGCGCCGCCTCAGGCCTCCGGCTGGCGCGGCATCCGCAGGGCGTCCAGGGCCAGGGCCAGCAGCACCTTGCTCATGTAATACACGCTGCGCAGCGTGGTGATCGACGAGACGCCGCCGGCCCGCTCCCGCATCACCACCGGCACCTCGCGCACCCGCAGGCCGCCCCGGTGCATCAGGACGCGCGCCTCCGGCTCCGGGTAGTCGTGCGGGTACTCGTGGGCGCAGAAGGCGATGGCCCGCCGGTTAGCCACCAGGAAGCCGCTGGTCGGGTCGGTGACTGTTTCCCCGGTCAGCAGCCCGATCACCCGCGACAGCAGCACGATCCCGATGCGGCGTGACAGCGTGCCCCGGTATCCGCTGCCTGTTGTGCCGCGGCCTGTTGTGCCGCAACGTTCCACGCCGTCGCCGCCCGACACGTCGGGGCCCGACATATCGGGGCCCGACACGTCGGGGGCCGCCAGGAAACGCGACCCGATCACCATGTCGTCGTCGCCCGCCGCCAGCGCCGCCAGCAGGGCGGGGATGGCCGCCGGGGGGTGCTGGTCGTCGCCGTCGATGCGCACGGCCACGTCGTAGCCGGCCCGGTAGGCGTAAATGAAGCCGGTCTGCACTGCCGCCCCGATGCCGACATTGTAGGGTAAACGCAGCGTGATCGCGCCCGCCGCCCGGGCGATTGATGCCGTCTCGTCGGCGCTGCCGTCGTCGATCACGCACACGTCGGCGCCGGGCAGGCTGTGACGCACCTGGGCCACCACCTGCGCGATGGCGGCCGCTTCATTGTAAGCTGGGATGATCACCAGCGTGGGGGGAGAGGGTAACGGTGGGTGCATGGCCTGGCCCGGTGATACGGGTCTTTTCTCCATAAGCATACGCGCGCATACGCGCGGATACGCGCGCATACGCGCATTTACCGGCGAATAACAAGGACGCTACAAGCCGCGCCCGCCGTGCTCGCGGATCACGGTATCGTACAACCGCTCGTAGGCATCGGACACGGTGCGCCAGGTGTACTGCTCCTCCACCAGCCGGCGGCCGTTGGCGGCCAATTCCTGGCGTTGGGCCGGGTTTTGCAGCAGGCGCACCACCGCCTTGACGATATCCTCGCTGCGGTGAGCCAGGATCACGTGCTGCCCGTGCGCCACGTGGATGCCGTCGCAACTCAGCGGCGTGGCCACGACCGGCTTCTGCATGGCCATCGCCTGCAAAATCTTGTTTTTGATGCCCGCCCCCACCCGCAGCGGGCTGACGTACACCATCGCGTCCTCGAAGGAAGGACGCAGGTCGGGCACGTGCCCGGTCACGCGCAGGCCCGGCATCTTGAGGGCGCGCAGTTCCGGCGGCGGGTTCGGCCCGACGATCAGCAGCTCCGCTTCCGGCACGGCGCGTTTGACCGCCGGGTAAATCTGTTTGATCAACACCTGGGCCGCGTCCAGGTTGGGCCAGTAATCGTAGTTGCCGGTGAAGATCAGGGTGGGAGTGTCCGGCTCGTGGCCGGTGGGCACCCAGTGCTCCAGGTCCACGCCGTTGGGGATCACCTCGACCGGCAGGTTGGGGCTGAGCTGGCGCAGCACCTCGGCGTCCTTGTCGGAGACCACCACCGTGCGCCGGTAGCCGTCGAACATCCACGATTCGTAGCGGCGGGCCATCATCAATTGCAGGCGCGTGACCAGGCGCTGCCCGGTGCCGGACATCCGCGCCAGCGCCCGTTCCAGGTACAAGCTGTAGCTCTCGTAGGGCGCGATGATGGTCGGGTAGCGGCGCAGCAGTTCCCGGAACTCGTAGACGTGCACGCCGCCGAACAGGTGCACCACGTCGTAGCCGCGCTTGACGTGCAGCCGTTCTTCGATGACGTCCCACATCTGCGGGGACCAGCTCTGCGACTTGCGCAGCGGGAAGCGCCTGCGGTCCGAGAAGGCGCGCGCCAGCAGGCTGAGCGGCGGGCGCACCGGCTCCTCGACCAGCGTCACGTTCTCGAAGTAGGCCTCGTAGTAGGGCACGTCGGCCTGGTCCTGCGGCTGCTGGTAAAAGGCCAGCAGGTCGATGTGGTAGCCGCGCCGGGACAGCTGGCGGGCCAGGTTGTAGGGGATCAGGCGGTCGCCCTGGTGCAGGGGCCAGGGGGGGCACCGCGAGATCAGCAAGATGTCGGGACTGCGGGTTGGTCGAGTCGCCATAAGGTTTATCTAAGCAAGTCTATTCAGGATCAAGCCCGACCTCTGTCGGGATCAGGCCGACGGGCGAACAGGTCGTAGGGGCGATTCGGTGAATCGCCCTGTCGGGCGTACGTCGCGACGCTCCATAATGTTGCCAGGATGTGCCGCCGAACGCAAGCTCCGGCGCGCCGGGCGCACATCACCGGCGAGGTACCGCCCCCAGGGCGAAGCACCGCTTCTCCCCTACGGTCCGCCGGGCAGGAAGCGGTCTTCCATCTGCTCGAACTGCTCCTGGGCGCGCTGGTAATCGCCCGGGTTGCCGATGTCCAGCCAGTAATCGCGGCAGCGGTAGCCCATCACCTTTTCCCCGCCGGCCAGCAGCCGCTTGACCAGCTCCGGGAAGTCCAGGTGCTGGCCCTTCTCGATGTAGCGCAGCACCGCCGGCTCGTAGACGTAAATGCCGATGCTCACCGGGTAAACCTTCTCCGGTTTTTCCAGGTACTCGGTGACGGCCCCGCTGGCGTCCATCTCGATCACACCCAGGTCGATCTGCATGTGTTTTTCGTAGGTGCCGATGGTCAGGGCGTTGCCGTGGGCTTTGTGGAAGGCCACCATCTGGCTGTAGTCGAGCGAGGTCAGCACGTCGCCGTTCATCACCAGGAAGGTGTCGTCCAGCCCCTCGATCAGGCTGAGCGAGCCGGCGGTGCCCAGCGGCTCCCGCTCCTTGACGTAGGACAGCGTCACGGCGGGCAGGCCGTCGTTGGCCGTCTGGAAGTACGCCTGGATCAGCTCCGCCAGGTAGCCGACCGTCAGCACGATATCGTCGAAGCCGTAGTAGGCCAGCTGGCGCACGATGATGTCGATGATGGGGCGGTTGCCCAGCGGCACGAGCGGTTTGGGGAAGACGGTGGTATAGGGGGCCAGGCGCGTGCCCTTGCCCCCGGCCAGAATCACGGCTTTCATCGGTATAAAGCGCCCAATCTCCTGTTTCACCCACAGACGATACCGGCCATCCCGCGCCTACATAAACAACGGCGGGCTGGTCAGGATGTAGTGCTCGAAGCGGCCAAAGGGCCGGCTGCTCACAAAGACGGCCACGAAGGCGTCCAGCCGGGGCGAAAAGTGATGGGTGGCGGCTGGCGCATGGCGGCTCCCTGGTCCAACGGTGGTGAGTCCCGACTGGTGAGTATACCGCGTTTAGGCCGTCCCCAACTGCCCGGCGTAAAAGTCGAGGGTCCGGCGCAGGCCGTCCTCAAGCGCGATTTGCGGCGTCCAGCCGAGGGCCTCGCGCGCCCGGTCGGCGGAGGCGCATACCCGCTGGGCGTCGCTGCCCGCCGGTCGCAGCCGGTCCGCCTCACCGGTGACCAGGGGCACGTCGCGCCCCGCCAGCCGGATGATGGTCCGGGCCAGGTCGCCCATGGCGATGTCCGTCCCTGTGCCCAGGTTGAACACCCCGCCCACCGCCGCCTCGACCGTGGCCGCCCGCCGGTAAGCGTCCACCACGTCGGCCACGTGGGTGAAGTCGCGGGTGGGGTCGGGCGCGCCCATGTGAACGGCGTCGGCGGTCAGCGCCTGCTGGATGATCGCGGGGATGACGGCCTGGGTCGATTGGCGCGGCCCGTAGATGTTGAAGGGGCGCAGGATCACGGTCGGCAGCCCGTAGCTGGCGTGGTAGCTGCTCACCAGCGCTTCCGCGCCGATCTTGCTGGCGGCGTAGGGCGACCCGGCGTGCAGCGGGTGCGCTTCGTCGATGGGCAGGTAGCGCGCCGTGCCGTACACCGCCCCGGTCGAGGCGTAGACCAGGCGTCCGGCCCCGTGGGCGCGGGTCGCTTCCAGCAGGTTGAGGGTCGCCAGCACGTTAGCGCCGAAGACCGCGCGGGGATGCTCAATGGAATAAGGCACGCTGCTTTGCGCCGCCAGGTGCACGATCACGTCGACGCCTGCCGCCGCCCGGTCGACCGTACCGGCGTCGATCAGGTCGCCGCGCACGATGTCCAGCGCCGCCAGCGCTTCCGACGGCAGGTGATGCAGCAGCCCGATCCCGCCAGCGCCATCGTCATAAACGAAAGCGCGCACGGCCCAGCCTGCCGCCAGCAGGTGTTCGGCCAGGTGACTGCCGACGAATCCGCCCGCGCCGGTGACGAGGACGCGCGGTCCGGCCTGTGACATGGGTCTCTCTCCGTGGGGGCGGTGGTGCATCCAGGCCCGCCCTGAAACGGCTTGATGGTAGCCGAGATTCGGCCCGCCGCCAAACCGATCCGGAGGTGCTCGTAGGGGCGTTCAACTGAACGCCCGGTCAACCGCACCCGCACCCACCTGCGGCGCCCGGTGGCAATCGGCGGACGCCCATGCCACAATACCCCCCATCAACGCCATCCCTGAAGGAGCAGCCACCATGACCGAACAAATCCGCTGGGGCATCCTGAGCACCGCCAACATTGGCCGCAAACGCGTCATCCCCGCCATCAAGGAATCGCGCAACGGCTTCGCCGCCGCCGTCGCCAGCCGGGGCCTGGAAGCCGCCCAATCCTTCGCCGCCGAAATGGACATCCCCACCGCCTACGGCAGCTACGAGGCCCTGATCGCCGACCCGGACGTCGACGCCATCTACATCCCCCTGCCCAACCGCCTGCATGCCGGGTGGAGCCTCAAGTGCGCCGAGGCCGGCAAGCCCACCCTGTGCGAAAAACCGCTGGCCGCCAACGCCGCCGAAGCGCAAACCATGGTCGACGCCTTCGCCGAACGGGGCGTGCTGTTCGCGGAGGCGTTCATGTACCGCTTCCACCCGCAGACGTTACGCGTCAAGGCCCTGCTGGACGAAGGGGCCATCGGGCCGCTCAAGACGATGACGGCCGCCTTCAGCTTCTACCTGGACGATGCCCGCGCCGCCCACGACATCCGCCTGAGCAAAACGCTGGCCGGCGGCTCGCTGATGGACGTGGGCTGCTACTGCGTCAACGTGATGCGCTTGATGACCGGTGAAGAACCGGAGGCCGCCGCGGCGCTGGCCCTGGACTGGTCCTCCGGCGTGGACGAAACGCTGGCCGGCGTGCTGCGCTTCCCGTCGGGAGTGGTGGCCCACTTCGACAGCAGCGTGCGCGGATTCCTCGCCCACCGCTACGAACTGCGCGGGGAAACGGGCCGCCTCGTGGTGGGCCAGGGCTTCGTCATGGGGCCGGACGGCGATACAACTCTCCGCCTGGAGAAAAATGACGGGAGCGTGCAGACCATCACCATCCCGGCGGCCAACAGCTACACGCTCATGGTAGAGGACTTCGCGGCGGCGCTGCTCGACGGGCGACCGCCCCGCTTTTCTCCGCAGGACGGCGTGTTGAACATGGCCGTCATCGACCGGCTGCTGGCCTCGCTGTAAGGCTGACGGCGGCTGGTCAGGCCGTGGGGAGAGGCGCTATACTCCCCGCAACGAGCATCCGGGGCCGGGTACAGGCCGCATGGGGAAAGCGAAGCCGCATGGATCGACAGTTGATTTTCTCGCTGGGCGTCACCCTGGTCATGCTGCTGGGCGTGCTGGAGCTGGTGCGCCGCCGCCGCCTGCGCGAGGAGTATTCGCTGCTGTGGCTGGTCACCGGGCTGGTGCTGATCCTGCTCAGCGTGTGGAGCGCGCCGCTGGACCTGATCGCGGAGGTGACGGGCGTCTTCCGCCCGACGGTGCTGTTCCTGGTGGCGGTGGGCTTTTTCCTGCTGATCCTGCTGTACTACAGCACGGTGCTCACCCGCCTGGCCGACCAGAACAAACAACTGGCCCAGGAGATCGCCCTGCTGCGGCGCGAGATGGAAGAACTATGCGCCGCGGCTGTCCCGGACGCCGCGCCGGATGCCGATCACGCCACATCCGACGACTAAAACCGTTCAGGGGCAGTGTTTTTCCTCACACCGGGTCGGCGCCAGCAATCCTTCAGGTGGCCGGGTTTTCGATATCCCCCCGTTCCATCCATAACCATCGTATACTGAGTACAAAATAATTAACGAATGTGGAGGGGGGGAGATGATGCGACGTTTACTGGTGCGTCTGGTGGTGATAAGTTCCGCGTTATGGTTGGCCTGGGGTGGTGGAATGGCAGAGCAGCCCCTGGAAGCCTCGCCTCACCGCCAGGACACAGCCACCGCCCGGCTGGTGCTGGTGCATGGCGCGGTCGATGAGGGCGACGTCGTCACGCGATGTGCGGCCTTGAATCCCGATGGCACGGACTACCAGGTGCTGGTACGAGACATCAACCTCTATGATGAATTCCACCCGGCCTGCAATTATCGGAATATCGCCGCGCTGGCTCCCGATGGGGGCGGATGGCTGCAGGTCTTCCGCTATCCCAACGACCTCGATACCTACGGCGATGACGACTACGAGCTGGAAGTCAGCGATGAAAACGGGGAGAATCCGATCACGCTGGTTTCGAGGGGGCCTGAGCTGTCGGGTGGTCGAACCTTTCACTGGCGGGCGACCTGGCTGCCGGACAGCCGCGTCTTATTCTGGGATCAAGACTTTACCGACGAAGACCGCGGCCCGGACTTCTCCGGGTACCTGGACACGGGCGAGCTTCACCTGTTCAGCACCGACCCGGTGACCGATACGCTGGTGGCCGCTTTTACGGAAGGGATCCATCGGCCCCTGGTCACGCTCACGCCGGACGGTTTGCCGGCCCTGGCGGTCTCACCCGATGGCGAGTACGTGCTGTTTCAGTCCGGCGAGCCGGGTCAGATGCGCCTGGAAGTCGTCCACCTGGATGGTTCTGGTGTAGAGGCGCTGGTTGATTCGGGGCAGGTCGGGCATTGTGTGAACTGGTCGCCGGATGCGCGCCAGATCGCTTTCCCGCTTCGCCAGGACGATACGACCACCGTCGAGGTCATCAACGTCGACGGCAGCGGACGGCGGGCGCTGGCCGAAGGTCGCTATCCGGTCTGGTCGCCGGACGGCCAGCAGATCGCTTTTAGCTGTCCGGGGGAAGATCAAACCTATCACCTGTGCCTCATCGCGCCGGATGGCTCCGGCTACCGTCAACTGGCAATGGATTATCCCGGCGATGTGCTCTCGCCGTACTGGTCGCCAGACGGGCAGCAGATCGCTTTCATTGGGCAGCGCCCGCGGACCGGGGACGAGTTCCCCAACGCCGATCCCTACGACCTGGTCATCTACGACCTGGAGGCCGGGCAGGCGTTCACGCTGTTGAGCCACGAGTCCGCCTGGGTGTGGGACTGCGGCAATTACGACAGCGCCATCAAGTGGTCGCCGGATGGCGCGTGGCTGCTGTATCGTTACGAGGAGCCGATGGGGCACGCCGGGCGCACGGAAGCCGGGGACAGCTTCTATTTCGTCTGCAACCGGGACGGCTGCCGGGAACTGCACGAGCTTGTGGAGGGGATGAACGGCGATGTGGCCGTTTTCCATGTCAGGTGGATGCCGGTCCGGTAGGGTTGTACCCGCCGCAGGCAGCCCGCCCCCCCCCCAGTGGAACGCCTCGCTAGAGATCGCGTCGTCCCTCATCAAGTTGTTCATCTTCATCGGCTGGATCGGAGTCGCTCTGAATATTCCAGTCATGATAAGCCGATGGATGTGGAGGTTTATCTCCTGTGGGTGGGTGTTCTTTGTCGGAGGATGTTGTTATGTTACGGGAATTTTGCTCCACATTTGGGTGACTTGGCTCATCCAATATTATCCCACTAGCGGTCCCAGCACGTGCAAAATCGTAAATCTCACCCGATCCCGGTGACTCTCCTGGATGTTGCCATGTAACAAAGTCCTCCACATTCATAGGCACAGGCATCTCTTGGTCTACCCGCAATGATACAACTTCTTGACGATACACATCAGACTGAACGATTTCATCAACAACGCTCAATAATTCTTCCCAAATGATGTTTGCTTTTTCGACCAAATCGTCAGCAAACCGGCGAATCAAATCTTCAGCAGGCTCGAATTCCTCTTTATCAGCTTCAGGACGTATCGAAGACCAACGAGCAGTCTCATATTTCTTGAGATGTTCCAGCTTAGGTATATTCGTTTGATTGTCCCAACCAAACTTTAGAGGTGGAGCTTTGTGAGTGAATATATTACGATAGCGTCGAATCAACTCCTTTATATCCCGAAATCCTTGTTTTTCACCTCTGACGACCTGATCAAAAACACTTCCAACACTATGCAAAGGTATGTTCACTGGTTTATAGTCCAACTTGAACTTCCTAAGAGCTTTGGAGTATTTCTTTCCCCAATATTTCTCAGCCCTTTGCCTAAAATCATCCTCAGATAAACCGATATCAAGTGTTTCATTATTTAGACGCTTGTGTTCTTGATAAGCAATCACAAACGTGCGTTCAACGAGATCAACCGCCGAAGCCAGATGGTACAGCGGATCAGCAACATCAACGATTCCATTTTCAATCTCAGGAATCTGCCTGTACGCAACTGTCAGGTGATAGAAGACTGAATAGTGATTGTTGCAGAGGTCCTCAAAAAACTCCGGCAATCCTGGCCGGAGCTTCGAAGAATCGCCCGGGTCTCTGTTTGGCACGACAAACCTGCACCAGAATTCAGCGTATCTTGGGAAAGCTACTCCAAGTTCACAGCCCTGCCTTTCGATCTTATCACCAAGTCGAGCCAAAACATTCATATAGTCCATTGCACTACAACCCTCACTATTAGGAAGTCAGCCCTTAAATATCCTACCATCAAAAATGGTGTACAGTAAGGGGGAAGCCGCGCGGCCCCCTCGCCCATCGATTCCCGACTCCAAACCCCCGAATCCACGGTCCCGCCGCGCCTTCCCATCCGATGAGTGAGT
>DAOUEM010000375.1:0-9706 GCA_034430555.1 Anaerolineae bacterium
ACCGGGCAGCGTCGTGCTTTCCAGCAGGCTGGTGCCGCGCCGTACCAGGTCACGGGCTTTTTTGGCGGCGTCGCGGGCGCGCATGGCCGTCATACACTTGTCGACGATACGCCGGGCATCGCGCTGGTTGAGCTCCAGGTACTCGGCGAACACATCGGCGGTGACCGACGAGACCGCGCCGGCAACCTCGGGGTTCATCAGCTTGACTTTGGTCTGGCTCTCGAACTGCGGCTCAGGGTGCTTGACGCTCACAATAGCCGTCATGCCCTCCAGGGTATCGTTGCCGGAGAAGTTCGAGTCGCGGTCCTTGAGCAGGCCGGCTTTACGCGCATAGTTGTTGATCACGCGCGTGATCGAGGTGCGCATGCCGGTCAGATGGCTGCCACCATCCGGCGTATTGATCGTATTGGCGAAGGCTAATTCGGTCGTGGTGGAGGCATCCGTATACTGGAAGGCAACTTCCACGCCAACCGCGTATTCATTCTTGGGATCGCCTTCATTAAACACGATCTCATGCTCGGCGTAGATCACCGGGTGAAGCGGTTTACGATTGCGGTTCAAGTAACGGACGAAAGACTGGACGCCGCCCTCAAAGTAGAAGGTGATCTCGCGCGGGATGGGCTGCACGCGCTCGTCGCGCAGGGTAATCTGCACGCCGCGCGTCACGAACGCCATTTCACGGAAGCGCTGAACCAGGGTTGAATAATTGAAACTGGTCTCCTGCATGATGGTGTCATCCGGCATGAAGTGAGTCAGCGTGCCGGTCGGCTCACCTTTTTGCATGTCGTCAATCACTTCGACCGGCCCCAGCGGGCGGCCGATTTCGTACAACTGGCGATGGACTTTGCCACCGCGGCGGACGGTCACCGTCATCCACTTGGACAGGGCATTGACCGCCGAGACACCCACGCCATGCAAACCACCTGAGACCTTATACGCCTGGTTGTCGAATTTGCCGCCCGCGCCCAGATTGGTCATCACCAACTCAAGGGTGGACATGTCATGGTCAGGGTGCTTGCCCACCGGAATACCATCACCGTTATCGTTAACCGAAGCGGACCCGTCTTCATGCAGGATCACCATAATGGCATCGCAGCGACCGGCCAGAGCCTCATCTATGGAGTTGTCAACGACTTCGTAAACCAGGTGGTGCAATGCCCGAAGATCGGTACCCCCGACGTACATACCCGGTCGCCGGCGGACATGGGCCATATTCTCCAGTAATTGGATGTCCTTCTCACTATACTGCGCGGTGTCCGCCACCATTACCTCCTCTAAATTTCCCATTACACAAAGCCCTCCTATTTTAACGCAAAGCACCCTGCCGAGCAAAAGTTCTATCCACTGCCGGCCCAGGCACAGCGCGTGTCTGTATGACCAGAATCCGGCATATACAGGCATCGAACCGAACAAAATCCCCATATATTGGGGCTGGCCCGACCACTTAAACGACTGCCTGCCGCGTGGACACGTATTTTACACACCCCGCCATTGCAGTTTGCACCGCAGGCTGTTAGACTTAGCCTCTGCCTGGGGCAGGAACAAATGAGCGGTCACAGGATGATCCTGTGAACAATCTACACGACCGGGCTTAAACAGGTGTAAGCAGTCATGATCGAGCGTTCTTTGATCGTCGGGCTGGGAAATCCCACGCGCGCATACCGGAACACGAGGCACAATATCGGCTTTCGCTGTGTCGACGTCCTGGCCGAGCAGCACGGCCTGACCTTCGCCAAAAAACAGGCCAAGGCGACAATCACGCTGGGCGCCATCGACGGGCACGCCGTGGTCCTGGCCAAGCCGCAGACTTTCATGAACCTGAGCGGCGAGTCGGTGGGGAAACTGGCGGATTATTACCGAATCCCGCCGGCCCGCATCCTGGCCATCTTCGACGACATGGATATTCCGCTGGGCACGCTGCGCATCCGCAACGGCGGCGGCACCGGCGGTCATAACGGCATGAAAAGCATAACCCAGCGGTTGGGCACCCAGGACTTCCCCCGTATCCGGTTCGGGATCGGCCGCCCGCCTGGCCGAATGGACCCGGCCGCTTACGTGCTGCGACCCTTTCAGGAAAACGAGGCCATCCTGGTGGTGGAAACGGTTGATCGCGTCGTCCGGGCTGTGCAGACCTGGCTCGCCGAGGGCATCGAAACCGCCATGAACCAGCACAACGGCACCGCAGAACATGCTGCCGAAGAGGCAGCCAGTCCCGCAAACCAACCGGCCAGCCCTGAGAAGAATAACGTTAACTGATCATGCAGCTTACAGGCTTACTCGATCTCCTAAGGACAACGCCGGGCTATCAAGCCCTGCTCAAAGCCCTGCGCACCGACCAGTCGGTGGGCGACCTGGGCCTGCTGCCGGCGGCGCGTGCCTTCGTCACCATGGCGCTAACTGCCGACCTGGACCGCCCGCTGCTGTACATCACGAGCCGGGTTGACCGGGCCTACAATATTACGGAACAACTGCCGGTCTGGTCGCCGGCCATCGGGGTGCAGCGTTTCATGGAACCGGGGCCGCTCTTTTACGAATATGCGCCCTGGTCGGAAACGACGATCCAGGGGCGGCTCTCGGTGCTGGCCACGCTCAGCCCGCCGCTCCTGCAAAAACCCTCTACTCGCCAGCCCGGCATCGTCGTCTCATCGGCGCGGGCCTTGATGCAAAAAACCCTGCCGATCCGCGAGTTTCGTGTGGGGTCGCGCCTGCTCAAAAAGGGCGGCCAGGTCGATCCGGAGAAACTGCTGCGCACCTTGATGGGGCTTGGCTACGAGCCGGCCACCATCACGACGGCCCGCGGCACCTTCAGCCGGCGCGGCGGCATCGTCGACGTGTATCCCGTCGCCAGCGAACAGCCGGTACGAATCGAGTTCTTTGGAGACGAAATCGAGAGCCTGCGCCTGTTCGATCCGGCGTCGCAGCGCTCGGATAATGAAATCTCACAGATCGCCATCACCCCGGCACGGGAAGCCCTGCCGCGTCTCGCTCCGCCCGTCGCCGAACGCCTGGCGGACTGGTTCAAGCAGCAGCCCTCACCGGAGGAAGATGCGACCTCGTCCCAACCGGATGCCGCTTCACTGGCCGGGGGTGCTGCCTTCCCTACATTGGAATTCTATCTGCCCTATCTTTACAGTTATCCGGCAGGCCTGTTGGACTACGCCCCGACCGACACCCCCATCGTCGTTGACGACTGGGGCATGCTGCGCAGCACCATCGAGGACCTGGAGAGCCAGGCGATCGGCATCCGGGAGGAGAAGATCGCCAGCGGCCAGCTACCCCCTGACTATCCGCTGCCGTACCTGACCTGGGACGAGCTTTACGAAGAAATCATGGCCCGCACCGTGATTCACCTGGGCGACGGGGACGTGATGAACGGCAGCACCGGCAGCGCAGTCCCCGCCCTGAGCACCTACTTTGTACCGGGGCCGCGCTTCAGCGGGCAGATCAAGCTGTTCCTCGACCACCTGATAAACCTTCGCTACCAGCAGGGCCAACCGGCAATCGTCGTCACGCGGCAGGCGCAGCGGCTGGCCGAACTATGGAGCCAGGAAGACAGCACCCTCGCCCCGGTCGACTCAATCCAGAGGCGCGAGGAAATCGGCGGGCTGCAATTCGTCGAAGGCGCGCTGACCGAAGGCTGGATGCTGCAATACCCCGATGGTCACCTGCACCTGCTGACCGACGCGGAAATCTTTGGCTGGAAACGCCCGGAACCGCGCCGCCATCACCAATCGCGCCCCACCGCGCCTGAAGCATCTTTTGCGGACCTGGAGCCGGGCGACTTCGTGGTGCACGTGGAGTACGGTATCGGGCGGTTCGACGGCCTGCACAAGCGCGTGCTCAACGGCGATGAGCGAGAATACCTGGTCGTCCAGTACGCAGGCACAGACCAGTTATTCGTGCCCATCCACCAGGCAGACCGGCTGGCGCGCTACATCGGCACCAACGACCGTCCCCCGCAGTTGAGCCGGCTGGGCACGCCGGACTGGTCGCGCCTGAAGGAAAGCACGCGCAAGGCCGTCGAGGATATCGCCGAGGAACTACTGGCGCTCTACGCGGCCCGGGCCAGGGTGAAAGGCCACGCCTTCAGCCCGGACATGCCCTGGCAACACGAACTGGAAGCTTCGTTCCCGTACATCGAAACAGAAGATCAGCTGAGGGCGATAGAAGCCGTCAAACAGGACATGGAACGCAGCCAGCCGATGGACCGGCTGATTTGCGGCGATGTTGGGTATGGCAAAACCGAGGTGGCGCTGCGGGCAGCCTTCAAAGCGGTCATGGATGGCAAACAGGTCGCCATCCTGGTACCGACGACGGTATTGGCACAGCAGCACTTCAACACCTTTTCTCGACGTCTGGCACCTTTCCCCGTCAAGGTAGAGATGCTGTCGCGCTTCCGCGACCGCCGGGCACAGCGCGCCATCCTGCATGAACTGGCCAATGGCCAGATCGACATCGTCATCGGCACGCACCGCCTGCTACAAGAGGATGTCGCCCTGAAAGACCTGGGCCTGCTGATCATCGACGAGGAGCAGCGCTTCGGCGTGACGCACAAAGAACGGTTGAAGCGGATGCGGACCGAAGTCGACGTGCTGACCATGACGGCCACGCCGATTCCGCGCACGCTGTATATGGGTTTGACAGGAATCCGGGACATCAGCACCATGCAGATCGCGCCGGAAGAACGGCTGCCGGTCAGCACGCACCTGGGCGTATACGACCGGAGCCTGATCCGGCAGGCGATCCTGCGGGAAATCGATCGCGGCGGGCAGGTATTTTTCGTGCATAACCGCGTGCAGACCATCGAATCCAGGGCGCAGGAGATCCGAAAGCTGGTGCCGGAAGCGCGCCTGGCGGTGGGTCATGGCCAAATGGATGAAAGCGCCCTGGAAAAAGTGATGTATCGCTTCGCCCAGGGTGATTTTGATGTGCTGGTCAGCACGTCCATCATCGAGTCAGGGCTGGACATCCCCAACGCCAACACCCTCATCGTGAACCGCGCCGACTGGTTCGGGCTGGCCCAGTTGTACCAGTTGCGCGGACGGGTTGGACGCGGCGCACAGCGGGCCTACGCCTATTTTTTCCACCCCGCCTGGAACCGCCTCTCAGAAGATGCGGCAGCGCGCTTACAGACGATCAAGGATTACAACCAACTGGGCGCAGGATTCCACATCGCCATGCGTGACCTGGAGATTCGCGGCGCGGGCGATATCCTGGGGGCGCGGCAGAGCGGTCACATCGCGGCGGTGGGCTTCCACCTGTATACGCAGCTGCTGGCGCAGGCCGTCCAGCGCTTGAAAGAGAACCAGACGACCGGCGATATCCTGCCTGCCCCACCGGCGCCGACCATCACCATCGACCTGCCTTTGCCGGCCTACATTCCCACCGACTTTATCCCGGATATGGCCCTGCGCGTGCAGCTTTACCGGCGGCTGGCCGATCTTCGCGACGAAGAGACAATCGACGAAATGAGCATCGAACTGGCCGACCGGTTCGGCCCCCTGCCGGAAGCCGCGGAAGGGTTGTTGTACCAGCTCAAGGTGAAACTGCGGGCGGATGCGGCCAGCGCGACCGCCGTCGGCAATGAAGCCGGACAGGTGTACATCCGGCTGCCCTACCTGGCCGAAATCGACCGCGCCGCACTGCAAGCCTACCTGGGCAACAACGTGCGAGTCAGCCGGACGGCGGTCTGGTTGCCGCGCCACCTCAGCCAGGAAGAGTGGCAGGCGCCGCTTTTAGCCCTGCTGGAACGGCTCAACCGGCGCGCGGAAGGAGTGACTCTTTAAGTATATGGACGCCAACTCACCGCCTGGGCCATCCAGACGAGACGCGTCCCGCCGGCTCGCCCCGATCAGCGGCCTATCCGTGCTGGTCGCGGCAAGTATATGCCTGATGATGGTCGTTATCGGGGTTGGGCTGGCGATCCGGTGGCTGGCCCCGGCCACTCAAAGTGCGCCGGTAACAACAACCACCTCTCCACCGCCATCCACGACGGCGGTCGCAGCGGCCATCCTACCGGCAACCGGCCTCCCCACCCTGCCCGCCAACACCCAACCAGCGCCCACCATTACCCGCATCCCGACCAGCCGTCCCACAACACCCCTCACTGACCTGCCGCTGGTGCCTACCGCCCCGGAAGCCGAGGTCGGCTGCGTGCCGCCAGAGGGCTGGGAACTGCATCACGTGCTGCCGGGTGAAACGTTGTTCGCGTATGTACTGGGCGCTGGGGGAACCCTGACCACTGACGAACTCATCCGTGCGAACTGCCTGAGCAGCGACCTGCTCCAGATTGACCAGCCGATCTACCTGCCGCCGGGCGCCGCCGAAAACACCCCTTCCAGCGACCCGATCGCACCAGCAGGCAGCGTGGGCACCGGTCCCCGCACGCCGGACTGCGTGCCGCACTGCCCCATCAGCATCCGGCCCGGCTGGCGCATGGAGCAAATCGCGGCGGCCATCGATACGATTCCGGTGGGGTTCTGGGGAGCGGACTTCCTGGCGGTGGTGGGTCCGGGCGCGGCGGCGCCGGGCTTCGACTTCCTGGCTACACGTCCGCCAGGGCAGTCGTTGGAGGGATTCCTGTACCCCGGCACCTACGAGTTATCCAATACGGATACGCCCGAGTCGTTCCGGGATACGCTGCTGGCGGCATTCGCGGCCCATCTGCCCGCCGGAGCGGATGCAGCCGCGGCGGCCCATGACCTGACCCTGTACCAGGCAGTGGTATTGGCCTCGATCATCCAGCGCGAATCCTGGACGTACAGCGAGCAGGTCCTGATCAGCAGCGTGTTCCATAACCGGCTGCGCAGTGGCAGCCCGCTGGGGTCCACGGTCACCACCATGTACGCGCTCGGCGCACCCGGCAACTGGTGGCCGCGAGTCACCGGCAGCCAGATCAACACTGCGTCACCCTACAATACGAACATCAACAGCGGCCTGCCGCCCTCGCCGATCAACAGCCCCGGCGCCGAAACGCTGAGCGCGGCATTGAACCCGGCGGAAACGGAGTATCTCTATTTTACCGGCAACTGCCGCGGTCCCGGCAACGTTTATGCCATCACCTATGCCGAACACCTGGCAAACGTCAACTGTGAGTAAACAGCCGACCTAAACCGGCGCTAACTGCGCGGTGAAGTGGCGCAGAAACGGCGCCTGCGAAACGATCTGCAAGCCGCGGATCGCGTCCTTGCGCGCATTGACCCGGGTGATGACTTCGATCACATAGTCGATATGGCTCTGCGTATACACGCGCCGGGGGATGGTCAGGCGGACCAGCTCCAGCATGGCCGGTTGTTCCGTGCCATCTTCCGCCAGGCGCCCGAACATCAGCGAGCCGATCTCAACCGCGCGCACACCGCCTTCGACGTACAACTCCACTGCCAACGCCTGCGCCGGGTATTGGGCCGGGGGAATGTGCGGCAGCATGGCTTTGGCATCGATGTAGACGGCGTGGCCTCCTGCCGGCTGCACGATAGGCACGCCGGCGGCGGTCAGCGCGTCGGCCAGATAGGCCGTGGAACGAATGCGATAGCGCAGGTAGTCTTCCTCCAGGACTTCCCGCAAACCCTGGGCGACGGCCTCCATGCTGTAGCCGGCCAGACCGCCATAAGTGGGAAACCCTTCCGTAAGTATGAGCAGGTTGCGACACTGCTGCGCCAGGTCATCGTCGTTCAGCGCCAGGAACCCGCCGATGTTCGCCAGGCCGTCCTTCTTGGCGGACATGGTGCAACCATCCGCGTAAGAAAAGGTCTCCTGGGCGATTTCCAGCGGCGTCTTGTCCGCATAACCCTCCTCGCGTATCTTGATGAACCAGCTGTTCTCGGCAAAACGGCAGGCGTCGATGATAAAAGGGATGCCATGTTCATGCGCGATCTCGCTGACGGCGCGGATATTGGCCATGCTGACCGGCTGCCCGCCGCCGGAATTATTGGTGATGGTGAGCATGACCATGGGAATACGGTCCGGCCCAACTTCGTCGATGGTGTGGCGCAGGGCCTCCAGGTCCATGTTGCCTTTGAAGGGATAAATCAGGCCGGGCTGGCGACCCTCCGGGATGACGAGGTCACGCGCCTCGGCGTGCGCATATTCGATGTTGGCGCGAGTCGTATCAAAATGCGTGTTGTTGGGCACGACTTCGCCCACCTTCACCGCCGTAGAGAACAGAATACGCTCGGCAGCCCGTCCCTGGTGGGTCGGAATGACGTGCTTGAACCCCGTGATCTCCTTGATCACCGACTCCAGGCGGTAAAACGAGCGCGATCCGGCGTAACTTTCGTCGCCCACCATCATCATCCCCCACTGCCGGGCGGACATGGCCCCGGTGCCGCTGTCGGTCAGCAAATCGATTAACACGTCAACCGCGTGCAGCAAGAATAGATTATAGCCCGCATCCTTCAGCGCTTTCTCGCGGTCGGCGCGGGTGGTGAACTTGATGTGCTCTACCGTTTTCACACGGAACGGCTCGATGATGGTCTTGAAGGTGGGGTCCATCTGGTACTCCTTCTCCCTCAAAGGCGGGGCAGAATAAGCCACACAAAAAACGACCCGGGCTACAGGCCAAAAAAGGAACAAAAGTTGACGGCCTCAGGCGTGCCACAGGTCGTCAGCGAAGAAGCCGCCACCGCCACAAAACCGCAGCATCCGACCAGCAAGATCAGGAGTATCAGGCAGCCGCACCAGGCGACCGGCCCGCCCATGAGCACATCTAGCCCGACCTCAAACAGCGCCGAGATCAGGGTAAACACCCCGGACAGGAACGGCAGCACAAACGACAAAAGCAGTCCCCCGACGCATAGCACCAGGATAACTGCTCCAATGGTGACCAGTTGAGGATCCACATTCCCCCCTTCAGTCTCACAACCGGCAGTCAAGTCCCCTACGCTGGGTGAATCGTCCACCCCTGTTCCCGGGCAATCTGGCGGAGTTGATCGTCAGGGTAGACCGCAACAGGCCGGCCCACTGCCCCCAGCAGCAAAGCATCCGAAAAACTATCCGCATACGCGGCACAATTCGCCAGGGTAACGCCCGGAGCATGGGCAGCCAGGTAGTCCCGGACAAAATCCAACTTCCGCGGGCCGACGCAGCTCACGCCGTTCACCCGCCCGGACACGCGTCCATCCTTGATGTCGAGCGAGGTCCCCAGCCAGGCATCGGCGCCCAGATAATCGGCGATCTGGGCCAGCACATGGGTAAACATGGTCGATACCAGGATGACACGGTGCCCCTGTTCCTTATGCCGCCGCAGCAGGGCGACCGCGTCGGGGCGGTAGGTGGACAGGAGGAAATCCGCGGCGACCCACGCGGCCAGGGCTTCCACCTGCTGGACTGTCCAACCGCGCAGCAAACCAGCCAGGCCGCGCACCCAGCGATCGCGGAAGCCCGTCTCACTGAGCAGATACAGGCGTCGCCACAACAGGCGCGGCATGGTACGGGCGTAGAGACGGCGCACCTGCCAGCGGTTGATGTCCGGGTGAGCGAGAATCCCGGTCCAGACATGGCCGTTTACCAGCGTACCGTCTACGTCAAAAAGCGCGGCGTTTTGCACGTGTGAAATCCCCTGATCATCCGAAAGCAGAATCACAAACACCCGGCCTCGTTATTATAGCTCACGAGAACCGGGTGTTAAAAGCATCCGAATTGCCTCACATAAAATCTAACTTTGCGAACATACGTTGCCTCATTGAGAATCTAACCGAACTGGCAAAAA
>DAOUEM010000376.1:0-2339 GCA_034430555.1 Anaerolineae bacterium
CCAGGTGCAATCCGATTTCTACGCCGCGTGTCAGTCCCTCGAGCACTGGGGAACTGCAGGGGGCGTGCGATGAGCCCGCCGCGGAGAGTAGCCTCGATAGCGGAGCGCTACGATCGTTCCCTGCAGCTCGCACGCAGCCGCCAGCTCCCGTCGGGTTCCCCCAGACCAAAACCCACGACGTTTTGGCCTCCGGAAAACGTGTCCTTGCTGGAGCGCTATCGAGACTGGCTGCTCCAGGGCGGTGCCAGCGAGCTGGTGACGGACAACTACTCCATCCCCATGGCAGGACACGTTCTAGGGCTGAATCTCATGCCGCATGACCAGCTCGATTTGGAGAGCGACCTGGATTGCGCCCTGCACTACATCAAAGCCAAGAAGCTCAGTGCTGCGTGGACGAACAACTGCCGCAACGCATTGGTGAAGTTCCGCATGTTCCTGCGCCTGGAGCGTGGCCTGGGGGAGGAAAGCGCCAATACTAACATCGACATTTCTGATCGCGCTGCTGGATTGCCCGCCTGGTTGGTGAAACACCTGGAAGGCTATCTGAATGTCCAGAGACGCAACTGGCGACCGGCGCGGGTGAAGGCGAACGCACAACGCTTCTGGAGCAGCCATCTGCGTGTGTGGCGCTTCCTGTGCGAACGTGGAAGGGTATGCCAGTTCAGGGATGTGAAGCGCCAGCACTTCATGGATTACGTCAATCACCGGCTGGATGCGGGTTATGCGGTATCCGGAATCAACAACGATATCCGCACATTCCGGTCCTTCTTGCGCTACCTGCAGGACCAGGACATCGAAGTGCCGCAATCGTTGCTGCGCATCCCGGACCTGAAGGCGCCCAATCTGCTGCCGAAGTTCCTCACCGATGGACAGATGAAGCGATTGCGAGATGATTTCGAGAAACGGGCTTTGACCGCCGAAAAGCTCAGCCATCGCCGGGACCGCCTGCTCGATCGGGCTGCATTCTACCTGCTCTGGCAGGGCGGGATGCGTTTGGGCGAGGTGGAAGAGCTGCGCCTGGAAGACCTGGATCTATCAGGCCGGAGACTCACCATTCGCAACAGCAAAGGCTTGAAGGACCGCGTGGTCTTTCTCACGAACGCCGCGGCTATTGCGGTCATGGAGTATCTGCAGGTTCGTGGAGAAGGATATGGCGATCAGGTCTTCCTGTACCGCAACCGTCCGGTCAAGAGAAGCCTGATCCATTCACGCATCAAAGCCGCTGGAGAACGGGTTGGGGTGAGGGTGTACCCGCACAGGCTGCGTCACACCTGCGCCACGCAGTTGCTCAATGCGGGCTGCAGGGTGACGTCCATTCAGCGCTTCCTGGGGCACAAGCGGTTGAATACCACCATGACCTACGCCCGGGCCCACGATCAAACGGTGGCAGATGATTATTACACGGCCATGGCAAGCGTGGAGGAAAGTCTAGAGTTTCTTGGCTACGGCCAGGATGAAAGAACTCGCCCCTTGAATGGAGATGAAAGGGCACGTATCCTGACGTTTGCAGATAGTCTAGCCAGGCCAGATATTGGATATACGGAACGGATAGCAGTCGTCACCCAAATCAAGCGGGTTCTGGGATGGAAAGAAGTGAACGGCAACAATGTTGAAAGAATGAAAAGAGAACATTGTCAACGCTCACTACATGAAGCAAGGTCTCCGTCTCGTGTATAGAGTATGACCTAAAAGAGGTCAACTCCATAAAACTGGGGGATCCAAGCATTTAAGAAGAGGTGTTGGGTTTCAGTAACTCGCAACCCAACCTACTAACTAATCTGTCCAATACATAGATTTTGGAAAATGATTAGCCAATACAACGACATCATCAGTCACGAGGGAAACAATAACCAAATACTCAATCGGTGAATCTAATAGAGCGATAGCAACCCAATTTGCATCAGGGGAAAATACGGCACCATAGAACGATGTTAGCCGATCCCATGATGAGTTAATTTCGCTTGCGATAAATTCCTTCATCCACCAGATTATCTCTCCGGTACGAGAGTCTATTATCATCCAACAAGGTAATTCCATTCCATCACTTGTATGAGGGCATACATCCGACGTCTTGCTGTTGCCAAACACCAATACTTTAGTTCCATCAATTGACCACTGGATTCCGTTTACAAATGTCTCACTGTCAAATGGTTTACGTTCTTTATAACCATAACTCAACGGTAGTTCCAATGTCGCTTCGGAATTATTAGCAATAAAGAGTTCTCCTGTCGATGTAGAGTATATTACCTGCTTCCCGTCCGGAGAAAATGCGTAATCCATAATCCCTTCGGCCAAGATTAGTTGAGTAAAATCGCCAAACTCAACCCCCCCGTCATTTA
>DAOUEM010000377.1:0-2240 GCA_034430555.1 Anaerolineae bacterium
GTGGACCAATTATTGTTCTCATAGCATTCCCTTTTCTGTGTGATCTCTCGTTCGAATATGGCGCTCAAATTGCACGATGAGATCAATCAACCTGCCGATTTGAGAATCAGCAGGTGTCATTGGCGGCGCTATTAGCGGCGCGACGCCCAATAGGCGTCTGCCTCCGCTTCGAGTTTGTCCAGGCGGGTGTAGTAGTCTGGGAATTCCTTGAGATGCGCCCAGGCGATCTTTCCCGTGAGCGCCAGGTCATCACCGGTCACGTCGGTTTCTGGGTCATGCGCGCCATGTTCGAACTCTACCTCAAGCCCCTGCCGAAACTGTTCCAGGTCGATTCGCGCCCAGTCGAGGCCGAGCTGCGTTCCAATCGAACGAGCTTTTTCAGTTGAAATTTTCTGTTTACTGTCCATATAATCCTCACGCTTCTTGCTCTGCCTGCTGCAATTGGGTGACTCTGTCCCAAAGGTAATGAGTTGCTCTAACCTTGAAAGTACTTTCGGACTTTCGCTGCAACCTGTCCATCCGTCATGCTGTCAGTTGTTTCAACGTTAACGATACGCTCACCAAGTGCTTGGCCCTCAAGTTGTTTTTGCAGCTCACCCTTCGCCTCGCCAGGGCCAAATATCAGAATAGAGTCTGCATCACGAAAACATGCGATTACCTCATCATAGTATTTGCTGAGATGGGCATCAGAGCGTCTGTCTTGTCTGTCCCGCCTGATTTCTGTTGTGTCATCATGTGATCCTTGGGAAACACCAGAGTACCGGACATTTTTCTCGATGCCTGATGTTATTCGTTTTATTTCTTCCACCTGGCCCACGAGGGTCACAATAACAGCCTGCCGATGGTCAATCCACAAACCCACTTCTGTTTTCATCGATTATTCCTTCGCTTCCCGACCTTAAATCCAGCGCCGTTTCTATCGCTCGACACACTGACCGGCTGGCTGCCCAGAAGAAGGGTAGGGCTGATGCTGTGTTCGGTGATGGCAATCTTGGCATTTTTGAGTAGGGAGGTTTCGACCATCTCCATGACATAGAACGCTACTTCTGCCCTCCCTTAGGGCAGAGATGGGATTATGCGAAAACCTCAAGTTGTCATGCGGGAACTTCGATGTCCTTGTCCCTGCCTTCTATGAATGTGGATAACCGTTCCCGCTGCTCGTCGAGCGTATCGTGACCACGCTGCTGGAGCTCTTCAGCCTTCTCGCGTACATCACCTGTGATCTGCTGCGCTGTCTGGCGAACCTGCGCCATCGCGTTTTCCACGGTCTCAGTTGCTTGATCTCGCAGTTCGATGCTTTTGTGCTGGATCTGATCGCGGGTCTTTTTACCCGATTGGGGTGCCATCAGCAGCATCGTCGCCGCGCCAGCCAGCCCACCCAGCAACATTCCGATCAAAAAGAGGATTGCACTGCTGCCGTTATGCTGTTGTTCCTGGTTTTGGTTCTCCATTGTGTCTTCTCCTATGTTTACTCAGTCTATGAACTATCGGAGGCGCTGTCTGCCTCTATCGCACAATGGCGTTGAAGGCCAGCCCTCCGGCGGCGCCTGCCAGCAAGCCGACTAACAGCGCGCCGATCAGATCGGTTGGTGTGCCACCCGGGGTGGGGAGATTCAGCACCGGCACCAACCGGATCAGCAGCAGCAGTATGGCGGCCACCACACCCGCCAGCGCGCCGCCCAGGCCGCTGCTCAAAATATCACCGCGCGCTTTGGCAGCGTAGTGGACTCCCGCCATCGTGAAGGCGAAAGTCGCAAGCGTGAGACCGGCCACCACCGGCAGGAGCGGCGCGAGCACGCTGCCGATAATAGCCAGCAGGATCGCCACAATCCCCCAGGTAATCCCGGCCCTGAAAATTATTGAGCCACGAAGTCCCATGCTTGTTTCCTCTTTTCGATGTAAGGAATCGAGTTGTCCATTCAGTCCCATTTCTCGACGGGGCGCAGCGCACATGCTGCTGCGCCCCGTCCAGCCCTCAGATACCAGCGGAGCCTATGTTTTCATAACGATGCGATACCATGAGTAGTCTCTTAGCCGACCATCAACCGAAACAGGATGTTTACGGAGTGTGTTCCTCGCTGCTCATCGATTCAGTAACATTCACAATAGCTCCACGCGGGCGATAGAAGATCACCTCGACCACTTTTACCACTGCCCACGCCAGCAGGGCATAGACGACCATCGCAATCAAAGACGAGGTTTCCAGGACCATGCCACCTGAGACAGGAGTAGGGGTCAAC
>DAOUEM010000378.1:0-6830 GCA_034430555.1 Anaerolineae bacterium
TCAGCGTCGGAACCGTTCTGAGCAGCGACATGATTCGGGATTCACAACCGGATTCGGGGGGTGTACAATGACTGTATGGACCTTCTACAAACACCTGAGCACAAGCCCGTAACCGCCCTCATCCCCGCCGAACCCGCCACCCTCATCCTGCCCCCCCAGACCCGCCCCGACCGCAATCCGGTCCTCGTCTACCTCGGCAAGCTGACCAGCCCGCACAGCAAACGTAACATGGGCCGCGCCCTGGATACCATAGCCGACCTGCTCATCGGCGGTCTGCCGGACCGGCGCGGCAAGCACCAGTCCGGTGCGAAGGCGGCCCTGCTCGGTTCAGCCTGGGGCGAGCTGTGTTATCCCCACACCGCCAAACTGCGCGCCGACTTGATGGGCCTGTTCAGCGTGAGCACCGCCAACACCTACCTGAGCGCGCTGCGCGGTGTCCTCAAGGAAGCGTGGCGGCTGGGTTACCTGACCGCCGAGGACTACCAGCGGGCCATCGACATCCCCAATGTCAAAGCCGAGACGCTGCCGGCAGGTCGCGACCTGGCCTCAAGTGAGATCAAGGCGCTGGTGATGGTCTGCGTGGACGACCGGAACCGTTCTGGCGGGATACGCGATGCAGCGCTGATCGCTGTGCTGTATGCCGGGGCGCGGCGCAGCGAGGCGGTGAAGCTCAACGTGGCGGATTACGACCTCGCCACGGGCAAGCTGACCATTCGGGGTGGCAAGGGGCGCAAGGACCGCACAACCTTTGTCGATCCCGGTGGGCAGATGGCTTTGGAGGATTGGCTGGCACTGCGAAGTGCTGAGCCGGGACCGTTGTTCCTCAAGGTGCGGCAGACCGGTGAGATCGAGTTCCCCTCAACCGGCTCAAGCGGCCACCTGAGCGCGCAGGCGGTGTACAACATGCTGGTCAAGCGGGGCCGGCAGGCGGGCATTGAGGACTTTTCGCCGCACGACTTCCGGCGCACGGTTATCGGCGACCTGCTGGATGCGGGGGTGGACATCGCCACGGTGGCGCGTATGATGGGGCATGCCGATGTGAAAACCACCAAGCGCTACGACAGGCGGCCGGAGCGGGTAAAGCAGGCCGCTGCGGGTAAGGTCAGGCTGCCGTATCGGCGGAAGATCATTTCCCCTTAACCCAGGCTAATGGTGCGAGTTATCTGTCGCGGTCAATGATGGTAAACAGCCTGTCCAGGTCCTGGACAAAGCGCTTTACCTCCACACTAGGCAACGCATACCAACCATTAGTCCCCAGATTGTTGATCGCTTCAGACTCGCTGATGGGATAGAACTCGGCAAAGGCCTCCGGACCTATATATACCTGTGTATGACCTTCTTTGGTTGGCTTAACCCGAACCGTGAATAACATGCGTGTGCGATTAGCGGGTGGCGTATACATGATGCTCCACTTGTAGGTCCGTGGATAGAATCCGTGTCTTTGCGCAGCCTCCAGCAGCATGCGAAATTCACGGCCAATTCCGTTTTCATCCGCCAAAGAACAGAGGGACACAACTGAGATTTCTTGAGTCTTGGCCGCATCAGTGGTTGGAACAGCTGACTCGGCATGCGCATCTAACTCAGTCAATTCCCGGACGATGACCTGCTGCCCGTTTTCACTGGTGAATACGGTGTAGTTCACGACGTTTATCTGCTGCCCCGAACTCGCCAAGAAATTCACGATACGTTCCAGGCCTGGGTCACGCCCGGTGCCGACCACGTAAATGGTGACCTCACGCATCGCATCGGATACACTGTCCTCGGCTCCTCGCTCTTCCAACAGCGACTGCAGCGATGTGCCCCGTGGTTTCAGATAGGTATTGACTTTGGTCGCGAGTTTTCGAAATGGCATGTCGGTGATGCAAGCGGCGTAGTCGATTGCTTGAGCGATAGTCTCGCGCCGCACATTGCCGCGCTTGACTTCGATGACCACCCAATTACCGATTGGGTCTAGGGCCAGCAAATCCAGCTTGCCCGCGTCAACATTGATCTGTCGCCCGACAACGGTCAAACCGGATTGGAGGATTGTCGGATCGCGTTCGATCCACTCCTCCAGATGTTTTTCAAACTCTACGCTGCCGCGTTCGAGCCGTTGAGGCGTGTCATTTTCGATCTGCCAGATACCAATGTTGACCATTTAGTTCAGCCTATTCGTATTTCGGGCAACGGTCCCTCATTCAGTGCGGGAATGGTGGCCTTTCCCTGCAGCAGTAATCTGCTCGGTCATCGTCTGACTCAGCCAGGAGAACCAACGCTGCGTCTTGGTGCCGCGCACCTGGCTGGCGATACCTACCTGCTGCCAGATCAGACGCCAGTCTTTCACCGGCAGGCGCACCGCGACCGGCTTTCGCGAATCCCAATGCCTGTCGACCCGGTCGAGCACGGCCCGGCGAATACCCAGCCGCCAGACCTGCCATTCCGTATCGCCGTAGTCCTGGCCGTAACAATGCAGCAGCTTGAGCAGCGTCGTCCAGTGCGCCTTCGTCAGGGAGACCACGACGCCTGATCCCTCGCCGGGCATGGGGAACGCGGACGGCGCGTCCTCGTCGAGCATATCATCCAGTTCGGTGACGTTACGCACGGCGGGTTTATCCGGCGTATGCCAGTTCTCCGGCGGCTTGTTGGGGCGACCGTACCAGCGCCGCTTCGACATCGTCCTCACTCCTCCCACCCACGGCATTAGGTTCTGAGGAAGTGAAATTGAACACTTTGTCTAGGCACAGGTATTTCCCTATGCTCTTGGATCTTGCCCAAGCGCTCAAGTATCTTTTGTCCCTCATGTTTCAGACTAAGAAACATCCTCTTGAATTGCTCAGGATTTGCGTTCACTAAATCAGCAGGAATCGGAGGGAACATGCTTGGTACATGAGTTCGCGCCGAAGCCAGTCTCAATAAGGCCGTAAAGGGATATCCGTGACGCACCAGGCCCTGCGACAGTTGATCGTTCCCTATAACTGCGTGCCGCGCATCTTCCAAATCGCTAACACGGCCACTCATTATCAGGTCAAGTATTGTCGCCCGATGTATAATTTGCATTGCCTCTTCGACCAAAGCCGACTTGGTCGCTTGAACACTCATATCTGTAATGGCATGATAATCATTGGTAACCTTACCAACCAGTTGTTCAAAATCCTGTTTCGCCTGCTCTAGAGCGGCGTCGGTCCAATCCATGTCCCCAGATGGTTCTCCCATGATGTGTAACAGGTCTTGCAGTGTATGAAGCTGGATCGGTTGATTGTGTTGATTCATCCCATAGTAAGTATTCAAATAGATGGGACCATTAGAGGATAAACAGACAATCCCCTGATGATCATCATTTTCAGGGGGTGGTACCTGGTTGAGCAATGTGTCGAGAACTTGGTCGCCATATGAAAGAAGATGAAGCGAGTTTGGAAAGCGATCAAAGGTTTCTGGGTCGAACGTGATCGCTATTTCGCCCATAGATGTATTTGCTAGATAGGCTGCTTCAATGTCTGGGTGTGGGACAAGCTGGCGCCCAAAATGACTAGATTCTACAAAGCAGTGTTCAAGTTCAGGAAGTGTAATCGGGCCGACCAACCCTGCCCAGGGGTGAACGCTCTCGCTGCCTTCATAAACATTCAAGATATCACTGTCTTTCCGATCAAGTACTTGCTCGATTTCATCAAGCTCTCCAGCTAACACCTGCTCTCGTTCATCAGGGGCTGTCATAACTACACGTTCGATGGCCCGTCCGACGCGAGCCAAGATCGGTTGAAGAGCGCCTACAACACCTTCAAACCAGTTGATACGATGAGCGAGTGCCTGATAAACACGAGCTTCAACCGTTTCTTCGTAGAAGTAGTTCCGAATCCAGACCTCTTCATGCACCTGGCCAATACGATCGATACGGCCAATCCGCTGTTCAACCCGCATTGGATTCCAGGGCATGTCATAGTTGACCAATACGCCACAGGTTTGTAGGTTTAGGCCCTCGCTGGCCGCCTCCGTGCAAACCAAGATTTTGATGTCCTCGCCTTTTCGAAATGTTTGTTTGATACGTTCCTTGGTAACGCCGACCCAGGCAATACCATTCCAGATTTCACCGCCGCGACCACTATAGCAGGCAACTTGACTGCCATAGACCTGGAGGAGTTTGTCTCTCAGGTAATCCATCGTGTCGGTGTATTGTGTGAAGACAATGGCAGTTTCGCGACTTCGGAAGATTGTGTTCAGATCCTGAATAAGCTGTTCCGTTTTCGAGTCATGCGTGGAGAGTTGCGCTAGCTCGCGAATGAACGAATCAACGTAGTCGATTTCTTCTTGATACAGAGACCGTTGCTCAACATCCAGGATTTCAGTTACATCTTGTTCGAGATCGGCTTGTTCAAGGTCATCATCGTCAAAGGCTTGTTCCGCTCGTCCCTGCAGAAATTCTAGCCTTCGTTTCAGACTTTGCCGAACTGCATAAAAGCTGCTGGTCAGGCGACGACGATAGACAGTCATCACGAAGCCCAACCCTTTGCGTTCGTTCTCGTACTTTCGGTAGAAATCCGAGATGTATTCCTCAATGCGGAGATATAGTCTGATCTCTTCATCACGCATGGGTATCCACACAAGCTGTGGGTCGCGTGTAGGGACATTCTCATTGAGCAAACCGCGTTGCACGTATTCTCGCAGCAAGTCACGAGTATTGCGGAACATATAATCGCGTAAAGGAGTATGCCGACGGGCCATCTCGAGAATGTGAGGTCTCGCGGTTTCAGGCAAGGACCGTATTGCACGCGATGGAGAGGGATCATCCGGCAACTGCTGTAATGAGTTCCAGTCCACGAAGCCTAAAGCATCGCGTGCTTGCTCCTCAAATCCAGGATCAATATGCCCCCCATGATCCAGGTAGTCCCGCACCATTTCAAAAACATAATCCCAGTCAACTTCTTCGAAGGATTTCATCAGTTCCAGGTAGAAATGTAGGAAGTTGCTTTCGTCTGCACCCCATTTACCGCCTAGTTCCAGCACCTTGAGTAAATCCCACACTTCAAGCGGATGTACTTGCATCGGCGTTGCTGTCATGAGTAGGATGGACTTCGTTTGGAAGCCGGGATCGGTCAACAGGTCGAGCAGGCGATTAGGGCGGTAGATAGGCTGCAAGAAATCACGGCGACGGGCGTGGTGTGCTTCGTCTACCAACACCAGGTCCCAGGGATGGGCAGCAACAACCTGCTCATGCCTGTCGCGGCGCTTGGCAAGCTGACTGGACGCGATCATCATGTCGAACGCATCCCAGGGATTATCGGTGTCGTACTGCCATTCCAGTTCTTCGCCCGCATAGTTTCGAAACCGTCCGCTGTCGTACAGCGGCACATCAAGAACAAACTTCTCGTATAGCTCTTCTTGCCACTGCCGCGCGACCGACTTAGGCACGAGCAGCAGACAGCGCTTGACTCGCCCTGAAATGACAAGCTGTCGTAATACCAGGCCAGCTTCGATAGTTTTGCCCAGGCCGACTTCATCACACAGCATGTAACGCTTGGGATAGGTCTCAATGATCTTTTGCGCGACGCGAATCTGGTGCGGCCAGGGTGTGATTGCGCACGTTGCTGCGCCAAGCTGCTGTGCGTTGGGGAAATACGGAATGTCACGGATGAATTGGAAAATCTGGCGCTCCCGGCGGAGCTGGACCTCTTGGTCAGCAGAAGGACCAACCGCGACAACTGGTGGGGCTAATGGGTCGTGTTCGGGGGCATTGGCCGGGACTAACTTCAACAGGGAATCGCGGACCGCCTGGGGAATATCAAATGCAATCCAATTGTCTTCGCGGTCTTCCCAGACTCGATTGAAGCGATGCACGACCTGGGCCAGATACGGGCGGCTGGTTTCCCAGGAGAAGTAAACGCTGAACTGCTCATAGTTGCGCTGCCAGCCGGTCATCGACTCGTTGATGCTGCCACTGAACGCAATCTGCTCGCCCGCCGCATCCGTGAAGATACCCTCTTTGGGATGGTAGTAGTCCTGAGCAACTTCAGCAGAGATCGGCTGGCCATTGGCATCACACGGCAGGACAACCTTGATCTGCAAGGTGCCATGGGCGATCATCCACGCAAGGATCTCCAACCGGCGGCGCAGCAAATCTTCCACCGGCTGGTCCAACGCGGCAAGCAGCTGATCGGTGACGATCCCTTCCAGTGATACACCGCGCGCAATGGCATCTACATCCTCGCGGCTGAGCTGCGCGCCAACCAACAGACGCATCGTGCCGCCGTTGGTGATCAGGCCCGCAACACCGGCGGCAGCCACCGCCAGCGACGAACTGCTGAAAAAGCCCGTGCTGCGATCATACTGCACGGAACGCTGCAAAGCCGGGATGTAGAAGCTGTTCAACCGGTCATCGGCTGGGCCGTAGGAAATCTGCCACTCGACATCGCGCAGCGAGGTCATTCCTCATCCTCCTCGTCCTCCTCGGATTCTTCGTCGGTATCCCCGTCCTCAAGCGGTTGATCAAACAGACCCAACTGCTGCGGGATTTGCGGTAGCTCCTCCTCCGGCGGGACTTCGAGATCGGTGAAGAAGTTCTGGCGCAGGCGTTCGAGCAGGTCGGCCTCGATGCGCACCCACTCGCCCTTGACCTGTGTGCGTGGGATCGCATTTAGCAGCGCCTGGATGCACTGCCGGAACTGCCCATCGTTCATCAGGCCGGAGCGCTTGAGGAATGACTCGCAGGCGTAGGCACCATCCTCTTGCAGGACCAGCAGCGCGGTGTGGACGGCGTCGATCAGGCTGTCGAACATGACCAGGTCAGGATCGACCATATCGCGCTTGCGGCGCTGCTGGGGCGTTTGCAGGATGACATACTTACCTTTCTTGGCGACGAG
>DAOUEM010000379.1:0-8079 GCA_034430555.1 Anaerolineae bacterium
GATCTCGCCCAGCGTATCTCCGATCAGGATGACATATCTATCCTGGCTGAACTCGAAGCGGGGCTGGTAGGCTTCCAGCAGGGTCAGCGCGCTATCGTGGTGCAGGACCACCGAGGCGATTTCTATCTGCGTATAGGGATCGGTGAAGGTCAGGTAGCCCTGCGACCCACTGTCGGTGGCTAATCTGACGTTGTGCGAGATCAGGCGTACCCCGCGTTCGGCCTGTTCGACGGTATCGCCCAGCGTTGCCCGGACGGTCACCGTATTGCGGGCGACGTGCAGGGTGGCCGTTAGCGGCACGGACGAGTCCAACAAAAACCAGCGGACGGCGACATAAACCGCCGTCGATAACAAACAGAAGATGATGAATGAAATTATGAGGACCGTCCATGCCAGCCGGCCTGGATCTTTGATCATACGTTACCCTCAGTCCGCGTCGTATCGAATGTTAAAGGAGCGGAATGACCCTTCAGCGAGACCCCACTGCACGTCGACTCTGTTGACACGCGCCGAGGACGGGCCGCGCTGCAAAAAACCATGCAGCCGGTCCAAAGCCGGGCGGCGGCCCTCGGCCAGAACCTCCACCTGTCCGCTGCGCAAATTCCGCACCCAACCCGTCAGGCCTAGCGAATTGGCTTCCTGCATGGTGTAATATCGAAAGTTGACGCCCTGGACCCGTCCGTGGATGATGGCGTGTAGTTGTTCCTTTTCGGATGCGGTCATCGACCTGCTTCCACCTGTGGCAGACAAAGAGCCACTACGAAGGCTTGGCTCTTTAAGCGGATTATACTCAAATGTCAGGGGGTGACCAAAGATTTTTCGGGCGGCTAGCCCTCTGCCAGCATGTCACGGATATCGGCAGCGATGACGTCCGGCGGAGTCTGGTAAGCATAGATCAGGCTGATCTGCCCGGCCTCGTTAAGTAAAAACGACGAGGAGGTGTGTGCCACCAGGTATTCGGCTTGTGTATCGGTGACTTCTTCCAGTTCGTAATAAACGCCAAAGGCCTGTGTGGCCTCTTGCAAGAGGTCTTCGTCTGCGGTCGTCAGGCCGATGAAGTCCGGATTAAAGGCTGCCAGGTACTCGCGCAGTCGCGCTGGCGGGTCCCGCCGGATATCCACGGTGATAAATACGAACGACACCTCGCCGGCCTGATCGTCAAGCGCCAGGGCCACCCGTTTGAAGTCGGCCAGCGTCACCGGGCATACATCTGGGCAGTAGGTGTAGCCGAAGTACACCAGTACCGGCCTTCCCGCAAAATCACTCAGACTCACCGCCTCGTCGTACTGGTTCGTCAGCGTGATCGGCGGCAGGTCGATGGGGGGATCGACCCGCGTGCCGCTGGGGGGTGGCGGCGTCATGGTCGGCCCGGATACCACGCCGGACAGCGTGGTGCATCCGGCCAGCGCCACAACAACCAGTGTGAGGAGCATCGCGCCATGCTGGTAATGGGCGTTGGTAGGGTGACGGCGAGTCGGGTTGGCGGTATATCGAGTCATGGGAGCGGGTCCCCTGCCTACGGCGTCCGGATGTCTGCCTCGACGGTCATGGTTTTACCGGACTCAAAGCTTAACGTGAGTGCAAAGGTCTCGCCAGCCGTCAGCTCGCGCTGCAGGTCCATTAACATGACATGGTAGCCGCCCGGCTGCAAAACAACGCTTCCGTTGGCCGGGATAACCAGGCCGTCGCTCAAGGGACGCATGCGCATCACGTCCTGGTCATCCATCTCCGACGAATGGAGTTCGACGATAGCGGCGGCGTCCGTTTCGACGCTGACCAGCCGGTCGTCTGTGCCGCCGGTGTTTTCGATCACCATGTAAACGGCGCTCACGCCACCGCCGGGTATGCCGTTTGCCACGGCGCTGTTATCCGCTGCGTCACCGGCGGTCATAGCTTCCTGATCGCTGCCCATATCCGCCATGCCGAGCGAAGCGCTGGTCGCCCGCGCCCAGACGTCGGAAGCCGTAAGCTGGCTTTCAGACGGTCCTCCGCAGGCGCTAAGCAGCAGCAGGATCGTGATCACGGCCCAAGAAACGATGGCTGGTCGCGTGGTTATTAAGGTCTGCATGGCTTTTGTCTCCCGCAAACATAAACTGTTTATCATCGATACAAGCATTCCGCGGGGCGGCCATGCCCCATACACAGTGTTGTCGGACTGCCAGACGGCCTCTATTTATAGAGTATCGCTTTAGCCGATTGGTTGCACGGCAACCATCCGGCCAAACAAAAAAAGGAGCCTGCCCCGCGAATAGCGAAGGCAGGCTCACCAATACCGGCTGTAATGTTGGAGGTCTTACTGGATTACCCTCACCGGGGTTCCCACATCCGAAAAGGCGTAAAACCACGCGGCATCCCCGGTTGGCAGGTTGACACAGCCGTGACTCATCGGCGTGCCGAAGTTATTGTGCCAGTACGTGCCGTGTATGGCGTACCCCTCGAAAAAATACATGACCCAGGGGACGCCAGGCAGATAATAACCTGGCCCCTGCATTGTCTCTGAATCCAGCTTGCGGTAAACGCTGTAATCCCCCAGTACGGTCGGCGTGAATGGCAGGCCGGTGGATACCGTGACGCTGCGCAGCAGTGTGCCATCCTGGTAGGCATAGACCTGCTGTTCGCTCAAGTCCACGATGATCTGCCTGCCGTTGGTGACAGTCGGCGTCGGGCCGGCAGGCTGGCCGGTGGTTGGCTCCATCAGGGTAAAGCCACCCTGGCCGTCCGCTACGACGGGGATAAACAGCGACTGGCCCACGAATATCCGGTTAGGATCGACGATATTGTTGGCACGTGCCAGCTCTGCCCAGGAGATATTGTACTCACGGGCAATGCGGGATAGATGTTCGCCCGGCTGCACGATATGGGTGCGCATTGCAGCCGGCTCGGGCGCGTCGAAAATTGTCTCATTGGCAGCAGCCGGCTCCGGGACGACCGCCGGTTCCGGCGCGACCGCGGGCTGCGGTTGGGCCACTGGCACCGTAGCCGCGGAGTCCGGTGCCGATGTGGTCATGATCGTCAACTGCTGGCCGACGAGAATGCGGTTCGGGTTGCTGATGTTGTTGCTGTCTGCCAGCTCCCGCCAGGTGACGCCGTAGTGCTGCGCGATCGCCCCCAGCGTCTCGCCCCGCTGTACAATGTGATACACCGGCGCCGCTGCGACCGGGCCAGGGCTGGAGGCAGGGGCAGCGGCCTGGTCGGTGGTGGTGGGCAGGACCAGGACCTGGCCGGCAAACACCCGGTTAGGGTTGACGATCCCGTTGATCTGGGACAGCGCTTCGACGGTGACCCCATAGCGGAGCGCGATGCGGAATAAGGTTTCGCCGCGCTGGATCACGTGGCTGTTGCCCTGGGCGGTTGCCGGCGCTACCATGATGAGCAGAAGGCCCGTTAGCAAACAAAGCCACTGGCCCAGACGAAGGACGGTTCTGTGTGGCATCCTCTATCTCCGGTGAATACCTAGCCTACACAAACATACAACGGACTTAAACTATCGCAATCATGGGGCGCGCTTGATATCGGTCTGACAACTCCGTATAATCGTAACCCTGCATACGATTGGTTTGTACCACGGCTGGTTTGAGGTGAGCTTATCTGTGGTTTATATCACACTACCGCGCTGACCACTACTCGGTCACTAAAACAAACAGTACATCTATCCTGTTCATCGAGGTCTTACTCCAGACTATGTGGCACAATTATGGCGGTGCCGGCGGAGTGATGCGCCAGGAGTTCCAGCTTCATGAATTCACCATTGTTGATAGACGCCGTCCGCTTGACCAAACGTAGGAGCGTTCTGTGAGGATTTTGCTGCGCATTCTTGGTTATGCGCGTCGTTATGCCTGGGCCATTGTACTGGCTTATCTGGGGCTGATTGGCACCGCTTATCTGTCGATCAAAGTGCCTGAAATCCTGGCCGACGTCATCGACCAGGGGATCGACACGGGGAACAGTGAATTCATGGCGCAGGCCGGCCTGCTGGTGATCGGATTGGGCATCCTGCGCGGCGGGACCGGTTTTGTGACCCGCTATTTCAGCGAATGGCTGGCCAATAAGGTCGCCTTTGATATGCGCAATACGCTGTACAATCACGTGCTGCACCTGTCCTTCAGTTACCATGACAACGCGCAAACCGGCCAGCTCATCACACGCGCCATCAGCGACGTGGACGAAGTGATGCGCTACCTTGCCTATGGCATGGTTGACGGGCTTAATGTGCTGACTCTGGCGGTGGGTGTCATCGCCGTGATGCTGCTGCAACATGCCGGTCTTGCGCTGATCGGCTTGATCCCGCTGATCCCGCTGGTTATCGTCGCGCTGCGGTTTGGACGCGTGGTGCGTTCCACTTTCCGTAAGGTTATGGACCGTTTGTCTGTCCTTGGTGAGATTCTTGAGGAAAACCTGGTGGGCTTGCAGGTGATCCGGGCCTTTGCCCGTGAACGGTATGAGACGAAACGTTTTGGGAGCGCCAATCAAGTGCTGTACGACCAGCGGGTGCGCCTGATCAAAACCTGGAGCACCTATATGCCGGCCATGAACCTGATCATCGGGCTGAGCACCGTGCTGGTGCTCTGGTTCGGCGGCATTCTGACGGAAGACCCTGCCAGCGGCGTCACGGTGGGCACCGTGGTAGCCTTTAATGCCCTGGTGCTGATGCTGGCGCGACCCGCCCAGTTCCTCGGTTTCGTGATCATGCTGACCACCCAGGCCATCTCCAGTGGAGAGCGTGTCTTTGAGGTGCTTGATGCCCCGGTCGAGATCGCCGACAGGCCCGATGCCATCGACCCGGGACCGCTAAAAGGGTCGGTGCGCTTCGAGTCGGTTTGCTTCCGTTATGCGGAAGGACTGATGCCTGTGCTGCAGGACGTATCTTTTGAAGCCACACCCGGCCAGGTCGTGGCCCTGCTTGGGGCCACTGGCTCCGGTAAATCGACGCTGGTGAGCCTGATACCGCGCTTTTACGACGTGGTCGAGGGACGGGTGCTGGTCGATAATCACGACGTGCGCGACCTGCAGCTGGCCGCGCTGCGACGCCAGATCGGCATGGTGCTCCAGGAATCGCTGCTGTTCTCCGCTACGATTGCCGAGAACATCGCTTTTGGCCGCCCGGATGTCTCTCGGAAAGCGATCGAAGCGGCCGCCAGGGCCGCCAATGCCCACCAATTCATCATGGAATTTCCAGATGGCTATGAGACGCAGGTTGGCGAGCGCGGTGTGACCGTCTCTGGCGGGCAGCGGCAGCGAATCGCCATCGCCCGCGCCCTGGTCATGGACCCGCGTATCTTGATACTCGATGATTCGACCAGCAGTGTGGATACGCAGACCGAGTACCTGATCCAGCAGGCGCTGTCCAAGCTGATGGAAAACCGCACCACGTTTGTCATCGCCCAGCGGCTGACCACCGTCCAGAACGCAGACCAGATTCTGGTATTGTATGACGGACGGATTGCGGAGCGTGGTACGCATCAGGAACTGCTGGCGGTGGGTGGCCTGTATCGGGACGTTTACCGTTTGCAGCTTGAAGACCAGGACCGTATGCGTTGCGAGATGCTGGCCAAGGAAGCCACGCGCTAAACCCCGTTTGTAAGATGCTCAACCGCTGAGATGGGCCAGACAGTACGGTAAGGTGAAGGGAAGAACAACCAATGGGATTGCGTGGGGCCTCCACTGAGGAGGGCAAGGGTTTTGACCTGCAAGTCACCCTGCGACTGTTCAGCTACCTCAGACCGCATAAACGCCAGGTTATTTATAGTTTTGTGTTCATGTTTGTGGCCGTGATTGCCAATCTCTTCGGCCCCTATGCGATTGGGCGCGCCATTGATGACGGCATCCGCCAGGGCGACCTGACGATCGTGACGGCCTGGGTGATGGTGTACCTGGTTGTGATCGGCATCGGGATGCTAACCATGCGCAGGATGTTCGGGTTGATGGCCGAAGTCGGCCAGGGAATCATACAGACCTTACGCGACGAGTTGTTTGTCAAAATTCAGAACCTTTCGCTGTCATTTTTTGCTTCCTATGAAACCGGGCGATTGATTTCCCGCGTGATCGGCGACGTGAACGTGCTCCGCGAGATGATTACTTTCTCCGTGGTAGGCGTCGCCCGCGATGTATTGACACTGGGCGGGATCGTGATCGTCATGCTGTCCCTCAATGGCCGGCTGACCGTCGTGTCGATGGTGGTCATCCCCGTGATGTTATTGATCGCCAACTTCTGGCGTATCTATGCCCGGAAAGCCTACGTTCGGGCGCGCACAGCCGTGGCCGACGTTAACGCCGAACTGGCCGAGAGCTTTAGCGGCGTGCGTGTTGTGCAGGCTTTTGCCCGCGAACAGTACAACTACGACCGCTTTGTCGGCGAGATCAACAAAAAGAACCTGGATGCCGGTATCCTGACGGCCAAGATCGCCGCATTCTTTTTCCCCACGATCGAGATGATAGCCGGCATTGCGGTCGGCGCGCTGATCTGGGCCGGGGGGGATTTGGTGCTGGAAAACGCCATCACGGCCGGCGTGTTGGTGACATTCGTGCTCTACATCGACCAGTTTTTTTTCCCGATCCGGATGCTGGCCCAGCGTTACAACACCTTCCAGGCTACGATGGCCGCCGGTGAAAAAATCTTCACCTTAATGGATACCGAGGTCGAGGTGCAGGATGCTGCGGGGGCGGTTGAACTGCCGTACATTACCGGCCACGTCCGTGTTGAGGATGTGGCTTTCAGTTATGACGGTCAGACAGATGTGCTGCGCCATGCCAGTTTTGAGGTGCCGGCTGGTACCACGGTGGCGCTGGTCGGTCACACCGGCGCGGGCAAGTCGACTATCATTAACCTGCTGATGCGATTCTATAACGTGACCTCTGGGCGGGTGCTGATCGACGGTTTTGATATCGCAGGCGTCACGCAGCATTCGCTGCGCCGCCAGATGGGCGTGGTGCTCCAGCAGACGTTTTTATTCGGCGGCACGGTGATGGACAATATTCGCTACGGCCGCTTAAACGCCACTGATGAAGAAATAGTCGCGGCTGCCAGGGCCGTCGGCGCTCATGAGTTTATTGTCGAGCTGGATGGCGGCTACAATACCGAGATCCAGGAGGGTGGGGCGCTGTTGTCGGTGGGGCAGCGCCAGCTGCTGGCGTTTGCCCGGGCGCTGCTGGCCAATCCACGTATCCTGATCCTCGATGAAGCGACTTCTAGCGTGGACACCCGTACGGAAAAAGTGATTCAGGACGCACTCGGCCGCCTGCTAAAGGATCGCACGGCTTTTGTGATCGCGCATCGCCTGAGTACCATCACCTCCGCCGATCAGATCATCGTGCTCGATCACGGGGAAATTGTCGAGCGCGGGACGCATGAAGAACTGCTCGAGTTGGCTGGTGTCTACCGGGATCTGTACACTATGGCCTACGCCAATCCGATAGAAGCGGCGTCAGGTCAGGTTCGTTGATCGGGAGCTGTGGTTTGCCCACTGTTATGCTTTCCAGTAGAATCTGGCGGGATACGAGAGATTCCTGGGCTGTGATCGGCGATCGTAATGGTCCATCACGACCCCATTGCCAGGACCGGGTACTATGATTGTTCGGGCCTTCCGCCTGACTGACAAGTTTGGTAACGCGGCGCTCAAGACGCTTTTTTGGTTGAGCAGCCTGGTCGCCGGCTATGTGACTGCATTTGAGACTGGCGCGGCCAGCGTCGTGGCGTTGGGGCTGGGCGGCATTCTGCGGGCGCTGCGGGTGATCATCAACCTGCTGCTGACGGTGGGACGCTGGCTCTGGTCGGTGTTGGTCGTCGTCGTCGGTATTATCATCGCCCTGGGTCAGGGTTCGTTTTCGTTGGGCCGGACCATCCGCGAGCGCCGTGAGGCGGCTGCCGGCTCCGGAGGCGCTCTGTCGCTCCGCCGATCGTCGGCTGCTGCCGAACAGACCCGGCTGGATCGCATGGTCCGGCGGGCGGATGAACTGGTCGATTCGGTGGTGCTGGTCGAGGACCCGCTCAAAACACGCAACAGGACGCTGAGCGCACTGCTGGTTGTGATGATGGCCGTCGTTGTGGTGCTGCTCATCTGGGCGACTTCTCCGGATCAGGCA
>DAOUEM010000380.1:0-1667 GCA_034430555.1 Anaerolineae bacterium
CGTGAGCAGGAAAAGAAGCAGGGACGAGGCTTGTGCTCGTCCCTGTGTGCAGGCCGGAAATCGTTCCTTCATGATCTATTATTTGGCAGGCGTGAGTTCGCCTTCCTCGATGGTTTCCACTTCCGGTGCGGTCACGCCACTGCCGTCGTCCTCGGCGTTGGCCGGCTGGGCGACCAGGTAGGTGCCGTAAAGCCGCCACTCGTCCATGCGGCAGGAGTGCACCAGCTTGCCGTCCCACACGGTCATGTCCGGGCAGCTGTCGCACATGTCCTGGCGGCCATCTTCCAGGATATCCGGCGCCTGGATGATACCCACGCCCTGGATGTAAATCGGCTGGAACAGGCGGGCCGGGTTGCGCAGAATGTCCTTCCAGTAATTGCGATGGGTGCGCCCGATGCCTTTTTTATCCAACAAGCCCAGCAGCAGGGCGACTTTGGGCAGTTTGGTCAATGACGAGTAGGCCATGTACTTGCCGGTGAACAGGTGGTGGAAGGTCTGGATAAGCTCCATACCCCTGGTGCCGATGGAGCCGTACATCTGGCCTTTGGCGCCAAGCTGCACGTTCATCAGCCACTTGATCGCATCGTGCTTTTGAGAGCCGCCCAGGTAGGCCGAGGTCTCGTAGTTGGGGTTAGCCTCTTTCACCCTGGCATAGATATCGCTGGAGAGGATATAGATTTCTTTGTCGTCCTCGGTCGTGTAGCTTACCTCGACATCTTTCACCGGTGCGCCGTCGGCAAAATACTCGAATGCACCATCCTGTGGCGCGCCGCGGAAGGCGATAAAGACCAGGCCGTTGATCACGTCGATGTGTTCGTTGCCCCACCGAACCAGGAAAGGCACCATGTCGAGGTTGGTCGGGTAGATCGTGGCGCCGACGCTCACAAACAGGCCGCCGACCTCGTGGATCATTCGGGCATATTGCAGGCGGAGTTCGCACAGCTCTTCTTCGGTGCTGCCTTTCCAATGGGGGCGTTGCTGCTCGCTGTCGATATGCAGCGTAAACCCGAGCGCGCCAGCCTTTTTTAATTCCTGAACCATCGGTTTGTTATCAGTAAGCTTAACGCCGTTGGTCAGAATTAGCGGCTTCATGTCTAACTCACGGATATAGGCGACAATGTCCATGATATCCGGGTGGATCAGCGGCTCACCGCCGGCGATAGAAATATTGTCACAATTCCGCCATTCCTTGAAGAAGCGTAATTCCTCTTTGATTTGTTCCAGCGGCTTGTGCCCGGTGATATTCCGGCGGTAGCAGCCGCGGCAGTAGATGTTGCACTTGTCGGTGATCTCCAGCCACCCAATGGGATTGTCATTCAGCGACCACGGCATTCGGTACATATCTCGTTTACGCGGTGTCATTTGGAACCTCCAAGAATTCCCGGCGTGCTGCTATGGCGCATAATCATAGAGTAAAACCCCCCGGTTTGTCAATCAGTTGCTAAGTGTTGTATAATATCATTTTTTAGATATAAAATATCCGCATAAAAAAACTATACGACGAATGCCCGGTTGCTGGTATAGTTATAGAGCAAATTTCCAGGGAGGATGGGGCCATGACTGAAAATGTTTCTGTTCGTCGCGTATCGTCGCCTGCCGAAAAAAAGGCGTTTCTGCGTTTCCCGTGGATTGTGTTAAAAGATGATACCCACTGGGTGCCGCCGCTG
>DAOUEM010000381.1:0-14596 GCA_034430555.1 Anaerolineae bacterium
GCGGTGAACTACTGGCCCATTCCCAGGGGAAGACGCGTAACTTTGGCGAGGATGACACCGGGGAGAATCAGCCGCGTTGGGGCAGCGCCAGGTTCGATGCCCGGACCCGTCTGATCTTGCGGGTCGTTGACTCCAGCCAGATCATCCAGGTCAACGCCCACCAGCCCGGCGGCGTGATCCTCGGGCGGACCGACCTGGCGACCGGTACCCAACCGGAGGTCGACCTTTTGCCTTTCGGCGCGCAGGACAAGGGCGTTTCCCGCCAGCATGCCCGGCTGGAAATCCGCGATGACTCGTTGTACATCACCGACCTGGGCAGCGCCAACTTCACCTTTTTAAACGGGCTGCGCCTGACCGGGCACCAGCCGCGCATCCTGCGCGACAGCGACGAGATTCGCCTGGGGCACCTTAAGCTGCAAATCACGTTCGTCGACGCCGATTGACAAGCGGGGCGCCAAATCACAGGCGGCGCGCCGCCTGAAGTGCTGGCGCCACCTGAACACCGCTGCCCGTAATGCCATCTGTGCCGGAACGGTTCGCCGCCAGTCGTCTGCGCGGCGATTTTTGCCGTCGCCAGGCAATGCCCCCCATGGGGGCCCCAAAAAGTGGGGGGCGGACCGGGGGGCATTTGTGGCATATAATAGGGACATCCTTAGGTGTGTGTCACATCCCCAGGAGATGGTCCCATGACCGGGAAATCGACTGTTCCCCAGCCGGTGGCCGAACAGATTTGCGCAGACCTTCAGCAGAACCGCAAATGGTACAACCTGGTACTGTGGCAGTGCTTGGGGGTGCGCTACCTTTTTCCGGGGCGATCCGCACAAAATGCGCGGGGAAATCGTGGGCTGTAACCTGGTGGTGAGGGCCTACCGGAAGCAGCAGCGATCCACCTGAACTCTAGGTATTTTCTCCGGCGGCGGGCGCGTATGCCAGTATCCCGCGGTTCAACAAGCGCCCACTGCCCTACCAGAGCGAGCGTACGACTCCATGCAAATTCCCTTCCTTACCTTCCACCGTCTGATTCTCCTGCTGTTGATCCTGGCCCTGGCCGCCGGCCCCCTGACCGCCGGCTCTGGCGTCACCGCTCAGGGGCCGCTGCCTTACCAGGACCCCGCCCTGCCCATCGCCGAGCGGGTGGAAGACCTGCTGAGCCGCATGTCCCTGGACGAAAAAATCGGGCAGATGGTCCTGATCGAAAAAAATAGTATGCGTCTGGGCGACATCACCCGCTACGGCATCGGCGCGCTGCTGAGCGGCGGCGGCGGTTATCCCGTCCCCAACACGCCGGAAGCCTGGGCGGACATGGTCGGCGATTTCCAGGCGTTTGCGCTGCAGACGCGGCTGGGCATTCCGCTGCTTTACGGGGTGGACAGCGTGCACGGCCATAACAATCTGTGGGGGGCCGTGATCTTCCCGCATAACATCGGGCTGGGCGCGGCGGGCGACCCGGCGCTGGTCGAGCGGATCGGGCGGGCCACGGCGGTCGAGACGGCGGCCACCGGCATCTACTGGAATTACGCGCCGGTGCTGGCCGTGCCGCAGGACATCCGCTGGGGGCGCACCTACGAAGGTTACGGCGAGGACCCGGCCCTGGTGGCGGCCCTGGGCGCGGCTTATCTGCGCGGTTTGCAGGGCGAAGACCTGGCCGCGCCGGATACCATCCTGGCGACGCCCAAACACTTCGTCGGCGATGGCGGCACGACCTGGGGCACCCCGACCACTGCCGGTTACCTCCTGGACCAGGGCATCACCGAGGTAGACGAGGCCACACTGCGGGCCGTCCACCTGGCTCCTTATCTGGACGCCATCGACGCCGGGGCGATGAGCATCATGGTTTCCTTCTCCAGTTGGGGCGGCTTGAAGATGCACGCCCAGCGTTACCTGCTCACCGACGTGCTCAAGGGCGAGTTGGGCTTCCAGGGCTTCCTGGTTTCCGACTGGGCCGGCATCAGCCAGGTCGACGACGACTACTACCAGGCGCTGGTGACCGCCATCAATGCCGGCATCGACATGAACATGGTGCCCGGCAATTACACGGGCGCGATCGCTCTGATGCGCCAGGCGGTCCAGTCTGGTGACATTTCCGAAGAACGCATCGACGATGCGGTGCGGCGCATCCTCACGGTGAAGTTTATGCTCGGCCTGTTTGAGCACCCTTACCCGGAACCGTCGCTGCTGGCCGAGATCGGCTCGGCAGAGCACCGTGCCCTGGCCCGTGAAGCCGTCGCCCGTTCGCTGGTGCTGCTCAAAAACGACGACGAAACCCTGCCCATCCCCGTGCAAACGCCGGTTATCCTGGTGGGGGGCGTGGCCGCGCACGATGTCGGCGTGCAATCGGGCGGCTGGACGGTGGAATGGCAGGGCATCGTGGGCATAGATTTGCCTGGCACCTCGATTGTCGAGGGCATCGCGACCAGCGCTTCTGCCGAGACCGCGATTTACTACGATCCAAGGGGCTGGTTCGCCAATCTAGCCGATTCCGCCGGCAATCCCTTGTACGCCCCGTATTGTGTAGCTGTCGTGGGTGAACCACCCTACGCAGAGGGTCTCGGCGACCGCGCCGACCTGGCCTTGTTCGACTACGACCGCGCCATGATCGAACGGCTGCGAGGACGCTGCGAGCGGCTGGTGGTGGTGATTGTCTCTGGCCGCCCGCTGATCGTGACCGACGACCTCGACGACTGGGACGCGTTGGTGGCGGCCTGGCTGCCCGGCTCCGAGGGCCAGGGTGTGGCCGACGTGCTGTTCGGCGACCAGCCGTTTACCGGCCGGCTGTCCTACAGTTGGCCCCGTTCAATGGACCAGGTGCCGCTCGACATGCTGTTGGCGAGCGAGGAGGGGCCGTTGTTCCCCTATGGCTTCGGGCTGGAATACCCGATCGTCGAGGAAACGCCCGCCCCGACCCCGGCGGATTAACTGACCTGAGACAGGCAGGCGGGCGATCCCCCCAGGGACGCCCCATCTCACAAACAGGCGGCGATACCATGAAACTTGGCGTGACCTTCCCCCAGTTGGAGATCGGCAGTGACCCGGCGGCGATCCGCGATTACGCGCAGACCGTCGAAGGACTGGGCTTTGATTACCTGCTGGCCTACGAGCACGTGCTCGGCGCGAACCCGGATCGGCCTGGCGGCTGGCACGGCCCCTATACGCACGAGAGCGCCTTCCACGAGCCGTTCGTGCTGTTCGGCTTCCTGGCCGGGCAAACGACGCGCCTCGAGCTGGGCACCAATATCCTGATCCTGCCGCAGCGGCCCACCGTGCTGGTCGCCAAGCAGGCCGCCCAGGTGGACGTGCTGTCCGGCGGACGTCTGCGGCTGGGCATCGGCGTCGGCTGGAACAAGGTGGAGTACGATGCCTTGGGCTACGACTTCCACACGCGCGGCAGGCGCTGCGAGGAGCAGGTCGCCCTGCTGAATGCCCTGTGGACGCAGCCGCTGGTCACCTTCCAGGGGCGGCACGAAAACGTGGCGGACGCCGGCCTCAACCCGATGCCCGTGCAGCGGCCGATCCCTATCTGGTTTGGCGGGCTGGCCGATCCCGTCCTGCGGCGGATGGCGCGTCTGGGCGCGGGCTGGATGCCCAATCCCATGCCGCTGGAGAAGAGCCAGGCGGTGGTGGCACGGCTGCGCGATTACCTGATGGAAGTCGGCCGTCCGGTGACGGCGTTCGGCATCGACGTGCGTATCAACGTGCGCACTATGCCGGACGAGGCCGACTGGCTGGCCCACGCCCGCGCCTGGGAGCAGCTGGGGGCGACGCACCTCTGCATCAACACCATGGGCGCGGGTTACGAGTCCCTGGACGAGCACCTGGCGGCTATCCGCCGCTTCAAGGAGGCGATGGCCGGGTTGTAGATGGGTGAGGCGTTGCTATCGAACACCCCTGCCGATACTCATCTACCCCGCGTTTTACCGCACGGCGATCTCCGCCAGCAGCAGGCGGCCCCCGCCGAAATCCTCGCCGCCGCGGATGGGCAGCCGCGCCCCGCTTAACCCGTCGTAGACGCCCAGCAGCAGCACGTAATCGCCGGGCGGGGTCTCCGGCGGAACAGCGATCGTCACCGTGTCCAGCACGGTCTCGCCCCGCTCCCATACCCAGAAGGGATATGTGCCCATTCGCGGCGGCCCGTCGAATTGTGCCAGGACGCCGTCCGCCGAATCGGCCCGGGTCGGGTCGGTCAGGTGGACGAAGAAACGCGTGTCGGCCTGGGGCGGGTCGATGGCCCCCCAGTGCAGCCGCAGGGTGATCGCCTCGCCCGGTGCAGCCTGCCGTGTCTCCAGGTCGAAGCCGTACAGGGTGGCCGTCTGACCAAAAGCCGCGCCGCTGGCGGTCGCCGGGGACGGTGGAGGCGGGTCCGGCTGACCGGCGTAAACCCAATAGTGAAACGGCTGGTAGCGGAAGCCGGGCGGCGCCTCTGCCACGCTCAGTTCGAAACGCGCCGTGGGGCCGTCCAGCAGGTCCGGCGCGATGAGCAGCCCACGCTCCAGCCATTGGCCGGGCACGCGCGGCAGCCGCCACAGTCCCGCCTCGCGCCCGTTGACGCGCACCCGCAGCGTCATGTCGTCGAACTGGTGCAGGCGGACCACCAGCAGCAGCCACTCCCCGGAGTCGGGCGCGGCTACCGTGAACGCTTCGCCGCCGGTCAGCCGCCGCCCCCCGTCGGCCAGGGTGAGGGCCGGGTCTTCGCGGTAGGGCATCACCCGTGGCACGCTCATGAAGCCGTCCGGGCGACCCTGCTGCCACCAGCGATAATCATGGGCGGCTTCGTCGGCCACGTCGGCCACGTCCAGCCGGTCGAGGGGCGTCCAGCCGTCGACCAGGGCCAGCGTCGAGGGCTGCTGTGGCGCTTCGGCCAGCTCAGCCCCGGACCAGTCCGGGCGCGTGATGAGCTGCTGCGTCTCCGTCTGATCGCTGACGCCCGGCGCATCCACCCACAGGCCCATCTCTACCCGGAACAGCACCTCGCCGAACAGGTCCGAGGCGCTGGCCAGCCCGTAGAAGGGCACCGTCGTATCGCGGTAGACGACATAATATTCGGGACGGAAGTTTTCCAGCGATTCGTAGATCGCGCCCGGCCCATTGCGCTGATAGGGCGACTGGCCGCTGGTGGTCAGGCCGACGATGTCGAAGGTGTGGCGCTCGCCCAGGTAGCGGGTCGCCCCGACATCGGCCACGGCGAAGCGCGTCTCGGGCGGGGTATTGGTCCGCATCCAGTCCGCCAGGGCGATGTGCGTGCCGACCGTGGTCTGGCCGCCGGTGGTGTACGACTCGGCGAAACCGGGCAGCGTGAGGATCATCCACAGGACGACAAACCCGCCGAACCCCACGCCCGCCGCCCATCCGATGCGTGCCCCCCACCGCCGGGCGATGGCCTGCGCCAGCCGGGCCAATCCCAGCGCCGCCAGGACCGTGATCGCCACGTAAAGCGGCATCTGGTAGCGGTAGACCTCCCAGCGCACGTTTTCCAGCGTGGTTAGCGCGCCCAACGTCAGCCCGAACCAACCCGCCAGCACCAGGGCCAGCCGCCGTCCGGGCGATCCACCGCGCCTTAACAGCCACCAGCCGCCGGCTATCGCGGCCACCTGCGCCAGCGGCAGGACGTACCAGCGTCCGTCCGGGCTGAGGCCGCCAAACAGCCGGGCGAACAGGTCCAGCGCCGCCGTGATGGCGTCCCGGACGAGGGTGTCCAGGTAGAGGGGCACGTGCGTCAGGCGGGACTTGGCCTGGAAGCCCGCCGCCGAGATCGTGCCGGTCAGGGCTAGGTTGAGCAGCAGGGGCAGCGCGGCCACCACCAGCGGCACGACCGCCCAGGCTAACCGCCGCCGGTCGGACCCATCCCGCCTGGGAAGCAGCAGCATCACCCCCAGCATCACAACCGGCAGGATCAGCATTTCCGGGCGCGTCAGGACCAGCAGCGAGGTCAGCAGCGCCGTCAGCCGGAGCCGGTCCGCCGTCCAGGCCCACAGCACCCCCACCACCAGCGCGATCAGCAGGCCGGTCTCCATGCCGTTGAGGAAGGCCCAGCCCATCCAGCCACTCCCGGCGAAAATCACGCCGCCCAGCAGCCCGATTCCCCAGGCCGGTATCGCCGGTGACTCATCATTCTCGGTCGGCAGCAGGTCGACGGCGCGGCGGATCAGGTCGGTCAGCAGGGCCGCCGCCACCGGGAACAGGCTCAGCCCCAGCAGCAGGGTGACGGTTGGCATGGCCCTCGCCGGGATGCCCAGCACAAAGCCGGCGGTGAGGATCGCCATATACAGCAGGCTGGTTTCGCCGGTGGTGACCGGGTCGCCGCTGTTGTATTGCAGGAAGTGGCCGTCCGCCGCCTGCCGGGCGTATTGCAGGTGGATGTAGGCGTCGTCGATGGGCAGGGCCGCGCTGCCGTCCGGCGCATAGACGGCGTGGCTCAGCATCAGCAGGCCGCTACCCAGGGCCAGCAGGGCGACCAGCAGCGGGGCGATTCGGGCGGGCGAGAGTCGGGTCATAGGGCGGGCGAGTTTCCTTGCATATCCGGCGAAACGCCCCCCAGTCTACCGGATCAGGTCGGTAAAATACACCGGGCCGATAAAATCATCGGGCAGGTCAACCAGGTAGGGACGAGGCGGTGCGTCGTCCCCAGCAATGCACCGAAAGCGGTTCACTGCACCGTGAGCCGCGCCAGGACCAGGCGGTCCGCGCCCATATCCTCGCCGCCCAAAACCGGCAGCCGCTCGCCGCTGGCCGCATCGAAAAGGCCCAGCAGCAGCAGGTATTCGCCGGGCGGAGTCTCCACCGGGATGGTGAGCGTCACCGCGTCGCTGACGGTCTCATGACGCCGCCAGACCCAGAAGGGAAACGTGCCCTGGTGCGGCGCGCTGTCGTGCTGGGCGATGATGCCCGCCGCGCTGTCGTTGGTCGGGTCGGTGAGGTGGACGAAAACGCGTGTGTCGGCCTGCGGTGGATCGAGCGCCTCCCAGTGCAGGGTCAGGGTGAAGGTATCGCCGGGCGCGAAACGCCGTCCCGGCAGGTCGAAGCCGTGCAGCCGCGCCACCTCGCCGAAGGTCGCGCCGCTGGTCGTCCCCGGAGGTGGGGGCAGCGGGTCCGGCTGGCCGGCGTACACCCAGTAATGGAAGGGGCTGTAGCGGGCGTCTGGGGGGGCGTCTTCCACCGTCAGTTCGAGGGTGACCTGCGGTCCACGCACCAGGTCCGAGCGGATCAAAAACGCGCTTTCCAGCCATTCACCGGGGATGGCCGGCAGCCGCCACAGCCCCGCTTCCAGGCCGTCCACGCGTACGCGGACCGTCATGTCGGTCGCCTGGTGCAGACGGGCCACCAGCAGCAGCCACCCGCCGGATGGGGGCGCGTTCACCGTGAAGGACTCGCCGCCCGTCAGCAGGCGACCGCCGTCGGCCAGGGTGAGGGCCGGGTCCTCGCGGTAGGACATCCGGCGCGGCACGGTGGCGAACCCGTCCGGGCGGCCTGCCTGCCACCAGCGATAGTCGTGCGCGGCCTCGTCGTCGAGGTCGGCCACGTCCAGCCGGTCGAGGAGCGTCCAGCCGTCGAGCCGGGCCAGCATCGAGGGCTGCCAGGGGGCTTCGGTTTGCGCCACGCCGGACCAATCCGGGCGGGTCACCACCTGCGTCGCCGAGGCGCTGGTATAGGGCGACCAGGGATCGACTTCGACGCGGAACAACTCCTCGCCCAGCAGGTCGCCGGTCCAGGCGAGGCCCTGGTAAGGCGGCGCGGCGTCAGGGTACACCGCGTAATAATCCGGTTGGAGGTCCTCCAGGGCTTCGTAGACCGCGCCCGGTCCACCCCGGTTGACCTGCGCCAGGCCGGCGGTGGTCAGGCCCACCACGTCGATGGTGGCCCGCTCGCCCAGGTAGCGCATCACGCCCACGTCGTGCACGGCCAGGCGCGTCTCCCCCGGCGTATGATCGCGCAGCCAGTCCGCCAGGACCATCTGCTGCCGCACGACGGTGCCGGTATCCAGGGCATAGGCCGCGCCAAAATCGGCCCACGAACAGGCCGCCCACAAGACGACGCCGATCACCAGGGCAGCGCGCACCACCCATGGGCCGACGCGTTCCCGCCGGGCCGCCAGCGTCCGGCCCAGGCCGATCACGGCCACGGCCAGCGGGGGCACCAGCGCCGGGTAGAGCGGCATCTGGTAGCGGTAATGGTGCCAGGTGGCCGTTTGCAGGGTGGCCGTCGCCGCCGCGCCCAGCACCACCCAGCCCAGGCAGACCAGGGCCAGCCGCCGCCCGGCGAGTCCGCCGCGCCGCCACAGCACGATCAGCCCGGCCAGGGCCAGCAGACTCGCCAGCGGGAAAGCGTGCCAGCGCCCGTCCTGGCCGGGGCCGTTGAGCGCGCCCAACAGCAGGTGACCGGTCGTGCCGGCGATCTCGCCGATCACGCGGTCCGGGTAGAAGGGGACGAGCGTCAGCCAGGACTTGGCTTGCAGGCCGGTCGCGCTGGGTGTGCCCGTCAGCAGCAGGTAAACCAGCGGCGAGACGAGTCCTGCCGCCAGCGGGAGCAGCAGCCACGGCAGCCAGGGACCCTCCAGGCGCAGGAACGCCAGGCGCCCCCGCCGCGGCACGCTGATGCGCTCGGGGGTATCGCCCGGACCGCGGATCAACCACACGGCGGCGGCCAGCATCACCGGCAGGATCAACGCTTCGGGCCGGGTGAGGGCGGCCAGGGCGGCCAGCAGCGCCGTCAGCCGGAAACGCCCGCCCGCGAAGGCCCACAACGTCGCCGTCACCAGCGCGATCAGCAGGCCGGTCTCCATGCCGCTGAGGAACGCCCAGGTCATCCAGCCGCTGCCGGCAAAGATCACCCCGGCCAGCAGACCGGCGCTCCAGGCGGGCAGATCGGACCGGCGGTCGAAGACGCCCTCGGCGGCGCGGCGGGCCAGGTCGGCCACCAGCCCTGCCGAAATGACCATCAGCGCCAGCCCACCGCCCAATATCACACCCGGCATGGCCTCCCGTGTGATGCCCAGGGCGAAGCCAGCAGCCAGCAGCAGCATGTACAGCAGGCTGGTCGCGCCGGTGGTGGGCGCTTCCCCGCTGTTGTACTGGTAGAACTGTCCCTGCGCCGCCTGCCAGGCGTATTGCAGGTGGATGTAGGTATCGTCCAGCGGGAAGGCAGCCGAGCCGTCGGTGGTGGGCATCCCCTGGCCCAGGAAAACGATCCCGCCGGCGAGCGCTGCCAGCATGGCCAGCAGCGGCACGATCCGGTAGATGGTCGATCGGTTCATGGTCGGCCTGATTCTCTCTCTACTCTCGTAGACCGTGCAGAGTATAGCCGCGAGACTGGCCGGGCAGCAACCGGCCGCCGATTATCCGCCGTTGGGCAGGCGCTCCCGCACGTGGGCAGCGCGGAAAGAAAGGTCTATCTCCAGGTGGTGTGTTGATGAGCCGGGTCAGCCCGACAGGACGAAGTGCTTGGCCACGGCGGCGGCGTTCTCGTTCAGCGTGTGCCGCCCGTCGACGACCAGCGACGCCAGCCCGTGCGCCTGGACCCGCGCCCGTACCCAGCGCGCGAAGGTGATGTCGCGCTGCATCCAGTGCGCGTAACCCTGCGCCGGGTCGCTGCACGCCGCCAGCACGTCTGCCGTCCACGGGCGACGGCTGTAGTGCTCACGCTGGAAGTCCGCGTCCGGCACTACCCAGATGGCATGATGCCGGTCTGCCAGCAGCGGCGCGACCAGGTCCGGCAGCAGGGCCGCGCCCTCCACGATCAAGGGGCGGGTTGGCGCCGCGATCTCGTCCAGCAGCAGCGGCCACTGCTCGCGGTAGATGGCGATCTCCTGCTCCACCTGCGCCCGCACCGGTTCCAGCCAGACCTCGTCCGCCGTTTTGGTGCGCAGCCGGGCCAAAGTGGGCTGATCGGTGGTTGTCGCCAGCCGCAGGTGCCGGTCGAAGGTATCGTCGCAGTGGAAGACGGCCAGGCCGTAACGGTCGGCCAGCGTCCGGGCGATGGTGCTTTTGCCGGCGCAGGGCGATCCGCCGAGCCAGAAGATCATGCGATGCTCCTCGCTGCCTGCCGGTCTGGCGCCACCATAGCGCCGGACGCCGCCGGATTAACCGGTCAAAAGGACAGATTGGCCCCCTGTCCAATGGGCAGGGGCTCCTGCCAACGGGCAAGGTGGTTATGGCAGTTGAATCTCCAGCCAGGTGGTGCGGTTGGGGTAGAGGTATAGCTGGTCGCGGTAAAGGGTGCTACCACCCGACCGGATCGACAGGTTGTAGTAGTCGGCGGGCAGGTCGCCCAGCGTGAAATTTTCACCGTAGGTCGTATCGCCGTTGACCGAATCATCGGCGTAGCTGTAGGCCGTGCGGCTGAAGCCGGGATCGGTGGCCGAGACCACGCTCAACGGCACCTCGTAGAGTCTGTTGCCGTTCGAATCGGTAATGCGCCCGGCCAGCGTGCCGTAGCCCCGGTAGGGGTAAATCCACATTTCGGGGTTGCGGGAGCTGCCATAGTCGGCGGGGTCGCCCACCCGCACCTCGAAGTGCAGGTGCGGCCCCTGGGCCACGCCCGTCGCGCCGACCCGCCCGATCTGGTCGCCCTGGATGACGCGCTGGCCGGTGGTGACTTCCACTGCGGACAGGTGCGCGTACAGCGAGTACAGCGGCTCCCCGGTATCCGGCGTCACGTTTTCGTGCTGGATGACGACCAGGTTGCCGTAAAAATTACCCGACGGCCCGAAGATCGCGCCGCTGTCATTGCCCGCGTAAAGCACCGTGCCGTCCTTCACCGCGATCACCGGCGTGCCATAATCGTTGACGAATTCGACGCCATGGTGCACCTGCAGTCCGCGTCCGCCGGTGCTGCCGTACGGATAACTGCGGTCGGCCCAGGTGGTATTGCCGAAGGGAATGGGCCGCGCGAACCAGTGATGGTCGTTGATGGTCAGGGCCTGGTCCAGCGGCGGCGGCGTCCAGGTCGGCTCGCCGTTGGCCTGGCTGCCGTTGGTGGAGGCTACCGCAGCCCCCGTCGGCGTGACCGCGATCGGCTGGGTGGGGGAAGGGCGCGGCGTATTGGTGCGGAAGGGCGTGCGGGTGGCGGTCGCCGTCGGCGTGGCGGTGGGGGTGGGCGTGGCGGTTGGCGTGCGCGATGGGGCCAGCGTCGGGACCGGCGTGTGGGTCCGGGTGGGGATGGCGGCGATGACGGCGTCGGCGGTCTGCGTCAGTTGGGAGGCGGAAACCGCCTGGAACTGCGGCGTGGTGCTGGCTTCACAGCCCGTCAGACCGATCACAAAAAGCAGCAAACCCGGCACCCACCAGCGTCTGAGTGTAACACGAACCGTCATTAGAACCCCGTCAATCTCACCATAAAATACCAGATCACCCGATCCCTACCACCGGCAGCCAGGGACGTGCCAAACCCGCATGCCTGCGGACCCGCACGAGCATACCCCTATTTGCCGGAAATGCCGATTCCCGGAGGGCCTAACCGGCCAGCCCCACGCGGGCCGCCGCCGTCGCCAGCAGGTCCTGGCTGAGAGGCCGCGCTTCATCCACCACCGCCGTGATGGCCGCTTCGTACGCCGCCGCCGTAGCGGCATCGTCCAGCCCACCGACGTTGATCCGCACGTTGAGCGCGGCCACTTCGATGGCGGCCAGCGCCAGGTGAATCCCGCCCATGCCGTCGCTTGCCGCGTTTTTGTTGCCCAGGGCGGCCACCTGACCGGCCAGCTTCATCGCTGCCAGGGCGTCCCGCGCGACCTGCAGCGGCACATCCGCCGCACCTCTCGTCGCCTGCTGGATCGCTTCGGGGCGGCCTTCCGCCGTTTTTGGCAGCTTGTAGGCGTCCATCACCGCGGTGAAGGCGGCCACGTCCTGGCGGATGGCGGCCAGCAGTTGATGGCGCAGCGCTTTCGCCTGGGAAACGGCGTCGATCATCTGTGACTCGACCTCGGCGTAGCGCTTTTTGCCCACCGTCAGCCCGGCGACCATTTCCGCCAGGGCCGCGGCCAATGCGCCCGCTGCTGCGGCGACCGCCCCGCCGCCGGGTGCCGCCGTATTTGCTGCCACCGCCGCCACGAAGTCCCCCGGATCGAGTGCCGCCGCCGAGTCGGCTTCGGCTTTTTGGGCCGCCTGCAGCTTGCGCTCCAGCACCTGGTCCTTGGTGAAGCGGTCCAGTTGCAGGTGGTAGACGGCCGTATCGAGCAGCGCGTCCTCCGGGATCAGGCCGATCAGCTCGCTCTCGGTCACCATCACGCCGTAGCGCGCCGCCTCGCGTTTGATCAGCTCGACCACGCGGTGCACCGGCGTGCGCGTGAAGTCGGTCAGGTTCATGGAGACCTGCGCCCGTCCTTCCACCAGCAAGCCAAGGGCCTTGACGAAACGCAGCCCGCCGCCGCTGTGCCGGATGGCTCGGGCGATTTTTTGGGCGATGTCGACGGCGTCGGTGTTCAGGTAAACGTTGTAGGCCACCAGGAAAGGCCGGGCTCCGATCACGGTCGCGCCGGCCGGGCCGACCTGGGCCGGGCCGAAATCGGGCGAGCGGTCCGGGTCCGTGGCTATCGACTCCTTCAGCCCTTCGTATTCGCCTCTGCGGATATTCTCCAGGTTCTGGCGTTCCGGGCGGCGGGCGGCGGCTTCGTAGAGGTACACCGGGATGTTTAACTCGCGGCCCACGCGCTCCCCGACTCGTTCAGCGATGGCCACGCAGTCCGCCATGGTGACGCCCCGCAGCGGCACGAAAGGTACCACGTCCGTCGCCCCGATGCGCGGGTGCTCACCTTGCTGCGTATCCAGGTCGATCAAACGGGCAGCGGCGCTGATGCCGGCGAAGGCGGCGGCTGCCACGCCCGCCGGGGTCCCGACGAACGTCACCACCGAACGGTTGTGATCGGCGTCGCTGCTGAAGTCGAGCACGGTCACGCCAGGGACGGCGGCTATCGCGTCGACGATTTCCTGTACCACGGCCGGGCGGCGGCCTTCGCTGAAGTTGGGGACACATTCGACCAGCGGGTCTAAACCCATCGTTTGCTCCTCGTGCGTGTACAATCTCGCAGGAGGGCGATTATAACAAAGCCACTTCCATCCCGCGATTTCCCTCTTCCTGCGCCTTCCGGCGGGCATCCCCGATTGCCCGATGCCTGTTATAATGGACCGGTCGATTTAGCCTGCGGGAGGTTGGTCAGGATGCCGGATACGCTGCAATGGAATGAGCGGGGACTCGTCCCTGCCGTGGTGCAGGACGCCGCGACCAACAGGGTCCTGATGGTGGCCTGGATGAACGCCGAGGCGCTGCGCCTCACCCGCGAGACCGGGCAGACGCACTTCTGGAGCCGCAGCCGGCAGGAAATCTGGCACAAGGGCGCAACCTCCGGCCATACGCAGGACGTGGTCAGCCTGCACGTGGACTGCGACGCCGACGTGCTGCTGGTGCGGGTCAGGCCGGCGGGACCGGCCTGCCACACCGGCGAGACAAGCTGCTTCTACCGCACGTTGGACGAAGCCCTGGCGGACTGACGGCGGTCCCTTCGGGCACGCGCCGCCCGTCTGCACGCGGACCGCCCTTCATACACAAGGACACGCCCCCTATGAGCGATTTTCTGGATACGCTGTTCGCCATCATCGAGGACCGCAAGGCTAACCCGGTCGATGGCTCCTATACCAACACCCTGCTAAACCAAGGGTTGGATGCGATCACGCAGAAGGTGGGGGAGGAAGCCGTCGAAGTGCTGATCGCCGCCCACAGCCAGGGCGACGACCGCCTGCTGGAAGAACTGGCCGACCTGGCCTACCACAGCCTGGTCCTGCTGGCCTACAAGGGCCTCACGCCGGATGACGTGCGCGCCGTGCTGGCAGCGCGCCACGCACCCCGCTGACGCACTAGAGCTTACCTGTCACCAGCATTGGCTCTCGCACGCCCGACCATCACCATCGTGGTCGCGAGCAGGATGACCACCGCACTGGCGTGCCTGATCACATGTGATCTGCGAGCAGGGGAGATCGCAGAAAGCAGGCCATCCTCCACCCGATGGTGCAGGTGGTACTGGCTGGCTTGACGTGCTTCCAGGATTGCTGGTCGTTGCTGGCGCCTGAGCGGAGTTGAGGGAGATATCGAGTGGCCGGCAGCGGCGGTCGGCGGCGAAGATAGCGCGCCCGATCGCCAGCATGTCGAAACCGGGCGCTTCATCCGCGAACAAGAAAAACAGCGCGTCGTCCTGGTTACGGTAGATCATGCCGAACATGCGCCGCTCGTCCAGCGTGAAGGCCACCGCTGCCGAGAGGTACTGCGGGTGCTCGAAGCTGACGCGCACGTAATCGCCGGCCTGCACCGTGTCCAGCAGCGCGATCATTGCGGCGTAAAGCTCGTCGCCGCTGGCGGGCAGCGTCTCCAGCGGCATCAGGTATTCGGCGAAATTGATCGAGAACAGGCCCGGCACCTCGTAAACGGTGTTGTAGGGGTCCGGCTCGTCCGCCACGGTGAAGTCCGGCAGGTTGATGCACGCTCCAAAATCACGGATGGCGAAGTCACGCGTGCCGGGTCCGCCCTGGGCCTGAGCCGGTATTCCGGCAGGCAGGAACATCACGATCAGCAGCCCGACCAGCAGCACGACCAGGGAACCAGCAAACGTTTTACACATGAA
>DAOUEM010000382.1:0-3067 GCA_034430555.1 Anaerolineae bacterium
CCCGAAATAACAGGGGAAAGGACGGAAAAGGTGATCTACACACGAGAGAAAATAGAAGAAAGAGAGCGGCAGTATCTCGCTCCTTACGGGATGAAAAGCGCCGACACGCAGGGGCGAAAATATCCTGACAAGGAACCCACTCAACGAACTGTCTTTCAACGCGACCGCGACCGTGTTTTGCACACCACCGCCTTTCGACGCCTCGAATACAAAACCCAGGTATTCATCAACCACGAAGGTGATTACTACCGCACGCGCCTTACCCACACCCTGGAAGTCGCGCAGGTGGGGCGGACCATCGCCCGCGCGTTGGGGGCAAACGAAGACCTCGTCGAGGTAATCTGCCTCGCCCATGACGTCGGGCACCCGCCGTTTGGACACTCCGGTGAGATGACCCTGGCCCGGTTGATGAAAGATCACGGCGGCTTCGATCACAACAAGCAATCGCTGCGCATCGTTACTTACCTTGAGCGGCGCTATCCGGCCTACAAAGGTCTCAACCTCACCTTCGAAGTACGTGAGGGGATCGTCAAGCACGAGACAGAATACGACGTAAGTGAAGTCGCGCCGGAATACAAACCCGATCTCCTCGCCAACCTGGAAGCTCAGATCGCCAACGTCGCCGACGAGCTGGCCTACACCGCCCACGATCTCGACGACGGCCTCTACGCGGGTCTGATCACTCCCCGGCAGGTCGATGGAATGGGATTGTGGGAGCTGGGACGCAGCGAAATCGGCTTCAATACGGAAGACTTCGACGAGATGACCCGCCACCGGCTCATCCGCCGGTTGATCGGTATCCTTGTGCGGGATGTCATCGACGCCACCGACAAACGCCTGGCAGAGGCCAACCCCCAGTCGGTGGAAGAGCTGCAACGCCTGCCGAATACGGTGATCGGCCACAGCGAAAAAATCAATGCAATGGTGCGCGAACTGAAAGACTTCCTCTACCAGAATATGTACTGCCATTACCGGGTCATCCGCATGGCGCAGAAAGCTGAAAAATTTATCACAGAATTGTTCAACGCCTATGCCGCCGAACCGGCACAGTTACCAAATTCGACAAGAGAGCGGTGGCAAGAAGGAGCCGATCCATTGGAACGTGTGGTTTGTGATTACCTCGCCGGAATGACCGATCGCTACGCCTTGCAGGAATATCAGAAGCTATTCGATCCATTTACCCGCCCATAATCGCGATTGCCGGAGGATGGTCACCCGCTGCACCCCCAATCCCGGCGGGCAGCTTGACATCCCTCAGGTTTTGCGCAATCCTATCGACCTTAGATCGGCTTTTGGAGTGGCCGGAAGCAGGCCATCCTTGATCGTCCGCCAGGGGATTCCGGTGAGTGAACGCCAGTATTGGGTAGGCTTCAGTCTGGTCAAAGGCGTCGGGCCAGTTCGCGTCCGCCAGATGCTTGAGACATTCGGCTCTCTGAAGGAGGCCTGGCACGCCTCTCAAAAAGCGCTGCGTGAGTCAGGTCTTGACCAGCGCAGCCTGGAAAGCCTGCTTTCCACCCGCCGGGAGATCGACCCGGCGGCTGAGCTGGCGCGCCTGGACAGGCTCGGCATCGCGGCGCTGACCTGGGACGATGAAGAATACCCACTGCTGCTGGCACAGCTTCGTCCAATCGACCAGGCCCCACCGCTGATTTATCTGCGCGGAAGCCTGGCGCAAACCGACGAATGGGCGATAGCGATTGTCGGCACCCGTTCTGCGACGGCTTACGGACGGCAGGTCGCCCACCAGATCGCGGAGAAGCTGGCTCTGAACGGCCTGACGATAGTCAGCGGGCTGGCGCTTGGCATCGATGCCGAGGCGCATCTCGCGGCGCTCGAAAGCCAACAGCGGACCATTGCTGTTTTGCCCTGCGGATTAGATACAATCTATCCACCCGAACATCGAAACCTGGTCGCCCGGATCATCCAGCAGGGCGCTGTGATCAGCCCATTTCCGCTGGGGACACAGCCACTACGTACCAATTTCAATGCTCGCAACCGGGTGTTGAGCGGGCTGTCACGGGCGGTGGCCGTCATCGAAGCGGGCGACAAGAGCGGCGCATTGATCACGGCGGGCTGTGCGCTCGACCAGGGGCGGCAGGTGTTTGCCGTTCCTGGTAATATCACGGCGCGAAGCAGCACCGGAACCAACCGGCTGATCCAGGATGGCGCTCACCCGGTTCTATCGGCGCAGGATATTCTGGAGGGGCTGGCTCTTGATCACCTTCCCCAGCAAATCAATGCCGCCAGGACGCTGCCGCCGATGAGCGATACCGAACAGGCAATCCTGGAGTCGCTCACGGCGGAGCCGATGCACATCGACGAGCTATCCAATCACTGTTCGCTGCCGGTGGCGACGGTGAGTAGTTCGCTGGTCATATTAGAACTCAAAGGACTGGTCAGGCAGGTTGGACATATGATATATGTCCGGGCCTGACAATCATCAGCAAGGATATGTTACGACATGGGAAATGCCTACGCAGTCATCATGGCCGGTGGATCAGGGACGCGGCTCTGGCCGCTGAGCCGGAAGCACCGCCCAAAGCCGCTTATTCACCTGGTCGAGAAAGAACGGACGATGGTTCAGATCGCCGTCAGGCGGCTGCACCCGTTGTTTACGCCTGACAGAATCCTGCTCGTAGCCAACAAGCAGCTTACCCCCCTGCTTCGAGACCAGATTCCAGAAGTGCCTGAAGAGAACTTCATCGTCGAGCCGGAGGGCCGAGACACCGCTCCGGCGGTTGGACTGGCGGCGATCCATGTCCGGCAGCGTGATCCTGGAGGGGCGATGGTGGTGCTCACCGCCGATCATCATATTGCCGATGAAGAGACTTTCCGAAACGTTCTGGCGGTGGCAATCGACACCGCCCAGAAGGGCGGGGTGGTCACCTTATGCATCAAACCATCGCAACCCTCTACAGGATTCGGCTATATCGAACGCGGGGGACTCTGGAAGGCGAAAAACGGCCTGGATATCTTCACACTCAAACAATTTCATGAAAAACCCGACCAGGCAACCGCCGAAGAATATATTGCGAGTGGTAATTATAGCTGGAATAGTGGTATGTTT
>DAOUEM010000383.1:0-9455 GCA_034430555.1 Anaerolineae bacterium
GCTGTGGCCGGCCTTTTTCAGTTCCCAAGCGACCTGTAGCTGTGTTACAGTGTCCATTGATGCGGCTCCTGTGATTGAGTTGTTGGGTCATGCTTTCAACTTTATCACGGAGTCGCATTTTTATTGAGAATACTGCGCCTGTACTAATTACCCATTCCTACAAGACCATCCGGTTGAGAGAAAGTGGCCCTCAGGTGGCGACACACTGACTTTGTCGTATAATGCATAAAGAAGGCACAAATAGGACTCACGGCGTAATTCCAATCCAACATCCGATTTCGCCTGTGATACAAGCATGTAAGGAAGCCAACATATGACCGGACGAATCGCCCCTAAGAAACAACCCGCTTCTCCGCCTGGTGAGCAAAAAGCCTGGGCGCCTCCTGTGATGCGTTCGATAGAGGATACGGGCCTTAATATGCTTGCCATCGCCGACCTGATTCTCAAGGTGCTGTACTTCAGCGGCTTCATGTCCGGGCACCAGCTCGCCGACTACGTCAGGCTGCCCCACACCGGCGTTGTCGACCAGGTGATGGAATTCCTGAAGCGTGAGAAGATGGTCGAGGTAAAAGGCAGCGGCGGCGTTGGCGCGGCGGCCTACCAGTACATCGTCTCCGAAAAAGGCGCGGATAAAGCCCATGAGGCCATGGAACGCTCGCAGTACGCCGGGCCGTGCCCGGTGACCTTGCAACAGTATATCGCGGCCATGCACGCCCAGAACCGGGAACGCCTGTCGGTCACGCAAGAACAACTCACCAACTCACTCACCCATCTCGTCGTTTCCGAGAACATGCTTAACAAGGTAGGACCTGCCGTCAACTCCGGCAAGTCGATCTTTCTCTATGGCCCACCCGGCAACGGCAAAACCACCATCTCCGAGTCGGTGGGACGCATGATCCTGGGTACCGATTTATGGATTCCCTATTCCATCGATGTTGATGGACAGACCATCCGCGTCTTCGACAGCGTTAACCACGAGGTGTTGGAAGCATCGCCCACCGAAGGCGGCAGCGGTCGAACCGGCCTCAAGCGTGACCCGCGCTGGATACGCATTCGACGGCCGGTCATCATGGTAGGGGGTGAACTGACGCTGGCCGGCCTGGACCTGGTCTATGATGACAGCAACAAATACTACGAAGCGCCCTACCAGGTGAAAGCCAACGGCGGCATGTTCCTGATCGACGACTTTGGCCGGCAGCAGGTGCGCCCGCGCGACTTGCTCAACCGCTGGATCGTGCCCTTGGAAAAAGGCGTGGACTTCCTGACCCTGCACACCGGCCGTAAAATCGAGATACCGTTTTTCGTCATGATCGTCTTCTCCACCAACCTGGAACCCCGCGACCTGGTGGACGAAGCCTTCCTGCGTCGTATCCGCCACAAGATCGAAGTCGGCGATCCGACCTACGAGGAATTCCGGGAAATCTTTAAGAAGGTCTGCGAAGCAAAACGAGTCCCCTATGATGACAAAGGACTGGCCTACCTGCTCCAGGAATGGTACATCAAGCACGATCGTAAGCTGCGCTCGGTTCACCCCCGTGATTTGATCGACCAGTTGATCGACATCGCCCGGTACATGAACCGCCCACCGCGCCTGACTAAAGACTTGATCGACCGGTCCGCCGAGAGTTATTTTGTCGAATTGTGAGGCAGGTATGCCCGGGGAGTCGCGGACAGGCGCATGGCCCGTCAGTGCCTTCGCGCGTTCACTTTTGTTGAGCGTTACATTCGGTTACGAACCGCCTGGCTTCAGGCGGGAGAGGCCGAGGCAGCCCTTCATTTTTATCCACGGGATGGAGCCAAACGCGCACCATGACCCGCACGTATGATGGATCACCCGTCGCTCGTCATCTGGTATTTGTCCTGCAAAACGGGGCTTTTGTCGTCCAGTGGGATACCGATCATATCCAGGATATTCTCACCGGCCTGCAGCACCAGTTCCAGGACAAGGACTACGGGCACGCAATTACCGATTTTGAGCTGGAACAGCTGCGGGATGCCGGGCGAGTCGCGAATTTCAATCGCTCTTATGTCTGGCTGCACGCACTGCCGGAAGGCCAACGCTTCAGTCGGTTCCAGGTGCGGCAGGAAACAGCCGGGCGAATCCGGCAGTACTACCTTAATACCACCCTGCCCGGCCAATATCTGAAGCACGTTCAACAGCGTTTGCAAGAACTGGGCTTGAGCAAGCAGTATATGGCCCGCGACGAAGGCGGGCTGGTCGCGATCATGCAGCAGGATGGCGAACCCTTCAACCGTCTGGCCGAAGCCGAAGTTGCCCAGAACGTGCTGCGCCGGGCTGCGCCGCAGTTCCTCCAGGATGCAGCCGTGGCATTCATGGAGTTTAACACCCACAGCGTGCCCCCCGGCGATACTTTTGACGAAGTCAACGTGCTCGACTTCGAGACGCTGGTCGCCAGCCAGACGGAGACGCTCGCCAACGAGGGCCGGGTGGTGGTTGGCGTAGACCGGGATGAAGACTTCCTGCAAACGGCCAAAAAGATGATGGATACTTTAGGTGTCGAGTTTGTGGCCATGACCAGCGGCCGGCAGGCCCTCCATACCATCGAAGACCTCGAGCCAGACCTGGTCCTGATGGACCTGGTATTATCCGACAGCCACGCCTGGGAAATCCTGGCCAAGATGAAGGCGAACCAGGCCCTGGTCAACATCCCGGTGATTATCGTCAGCGGGCTTGGTTCACAGGCGGACCAGGTCTTTGCCCTGACCGTCGCCAAAGCGCACGATTACCTCGTCAAGCCGGTCGCCCCTGGCCGCCTGCGACAAAGCGTCTGGACCGCGCTTAAAGCCCGCTAAGTACCCCTGCTTCATGCCGCAACCGCTCCTCTAGTTCCAATGAACGTTGCAGTTTTCCCGCCGGATTGGTACATTCACCAGCCGGACCATCAAGGCTGGCTCATCGTCGGCATCCGCGGCGCAGCCCTCCCTGATGGGCTGGTTTTCCTGGATACGCTGGCAACAGCCACATGGTGGCACCAACAACCACACCGAGGCTTCTATGATATTTGTTACCGGCGGCACCGGTTTCCTGGGGAAGAACCTGATTCCCTGCCTGGCGCAACAAGGTCTATCGATACGGGCGCTGGTCCGTCATCCGGAGGAGCATCCGTGGCTGCACACCTATGGTGTGGAGATCGTGAAGGGCAGTCTCGCCGACGCGCCCGTCATCGAGCAGGCGGTGGACGGCTGCCAGTACGTGCTGCATGCCGCCGGCCTGTTTCGGATGTGGGGCCAAGCGGCCGCTTTTCAACGCGCCAACATCCAGGGCACCATTAACGTGGTAGAAGCCGCATTAAAAGCCGGGATCACCCGCTACGTCCATATTTCCACCATTGCCGTCGTCGGCAACCCAACGCCGGGCCGTATCATCGACGAGACTCATCCCGCCAGGCCAGCCGACCCGTACCAGCACAGCAAGCTTTCCGGCGAGCACACCGTGCAGCGTTACATCACCGAACGCGGGCTGCCGGGCATCATTTTGCGGCCGGGTGCGTTTTATGGGCCGCACGGTCGTTATGCCTTCAACCGCCTGTTCTTCGAAGACCCGCTCAAAGGCCTGATCATCAAGGTAGCGGGCGGCAAACACGTGATCTTCCCGGTGTATATCGGCGACGTTACCCAGGCGATTTGTAGCGCACTTGAGCACGGCCGGGTGGGCGAGATTTACAATATCTGCGGCGATCCCCTGACGCACAACGAAGCCAACGATATCGTCAGCGAAGAAGCCGGGATCACGCAGTTCCGCGTCAACGCGCCGAGTTGGGCCATGATCACCCTGGCGCGCTTCTGGACCTGGCTCTCGGAATATACCGGCGTCGAGCCATACTACCCGATCAACCTGCGCTCTTATGTGTTTAATGACTGGCAGGCCTCCAGCGAAAAAGCGCGAGACGAGCTGGGCTTCCGTCCGACGCCGTTTCGGGAAGGCGTCCGGCGTACGCTCGCCTGGTACCGCGAGGAGCGCTTCCCCTGGGCCAAGTAGCGCCATGACCACGTAACGTACTCACCGGTCCGCGGCTGTATTCGAGAAGAGAGGGTTTCCATGATCAAAATCGTCAAGGTGGCCGAGATGCGCGCCATCGAAAAAGAAGCCGATGCCTCCGGCCTGAGCTACGAGCAGATGATGGATAACGCCGGGCGCGCCCTGGCCGACCGTGTCCTCAGCCTGCTGGCCGGCCAACCGTCCGCCCGGATCACCGTGTTAGTCGGCTCCGGCAACAACGGCGGCGATGCCCTGGTGGCCGGTCGCTTGCTCGCGGAGGACAGCGACCACGACGTCAACTTTTACCTGTACAGACCACGCGACGCCGACGACCGGGTTTTCGCGCCGGTCAAAGAAGGCGGCTATTTCGTGGCCGAGGCACCGAGCGACCAGCGCTTCCGCGTGCTCAAAAACCTGATCGGCTCCTCGCACCTCATCATCGACGGGCTGCTGGGCATCGGGCTGCGCCTGCCCATCGAAGGTGACCTGGCCGATTTCATGGATACCATCCGTAAAACGATCGCTCAGGCACGGGAAAAACAATCACCGGCCAGTTATCACACCCCGGCGACCCCGGTCATCGTGCCCCCGGCAGGGCCAACCGTGATTGCCGTAGACTGCCCCAGCGGCCTGGACTGCGACAGCGGCGCCATCGACGACCTGGTGATCGAGGCTGACGAGACGGTCACCTTCGTAGCCGCCAAGCGCGGCCAGGTATTGTTCCCCGGCGCAGGCGCGGTTGGGCACCTGCACGTGGCCGACATTAGCGTGCCGGAAAAGATCACCCGGCACATCGCCCTGTCTATGCCCACCGGCGCCGACGTGCGCGCCATACTGCCCCTGCTCCCACCAGACGCGCACAAGGGCACCTTCGGAAAAACGATGATCGTGGCCGGTTCCTTGAACTACACCGGCGCCGCCGGCATGGCCGCCGCTGCCGCGTACCGGGTTGGAGCCGGGCTGGTGACGGTCGGCGCACCTCAGCCGATCATCCCGATACTGGCCACGCAGCTTCCGGAAGCCACCTGGCTCCTCCTGCCGCATGATATGGGCGTGATCGCCGAAAATGCGGCGGAAATCCTGCATGATGAGCTGACTGGCTACAGCGCCCTGCTCATGGGCCCGGGCTGGGGTCGGGAAGATACGACCCGCGACTTCCTGCAAACCATCCTCAACAGCAACTCCCTGCAGCACAGCAAGCGGTCGATCGGCTTTGCGCCCAGTTCGACCGGCAGTGGATCGGCTGAAGACCCGGCAAACGCCCGCCGGCTGCCACCGCTGGTCATCGACGCCGACGGCCTCAACCTGCTCAGTACGATCGACAACTGGTGGGAACTGCTCCCGCCGAACACCATCCTGACCCCTCACCCGGGCGAGATGGCGCGCCTGACCGGGCTGACGCGGGAAGATGTCCAGGCCGAACGACTCTCGCTGGCCGAGGAAAAAGCAAAAGCCTGGGACTGCGTGGTGCTGCTCAAGGGTGCGCACACGGTCATAGCCGCGCCAGATGGTCAGCTGGCGGTGCTGCCTTTTGCCGTGCCCGCTCTGGCGACAGCCGGCACCGGCGACGTGCTGGCCGGGGCCATCGCCGGGTTGTTGGGGCAACAGGTGGCACCTTTTAAGGCGGCATTAGCGGCGGGTTATCTGCACGGGTTGGCCGGGCAGTTGGCCGCCCAAACACTCAGGTCGGCTCGCAGCGTGACCGCGACCGATGTCCTCGCCCAACTCCCCGCGGCCGTTGCCGCCGTCGAAAACACCGCTTAAGCGCCAGGCGGAGTCTTCTGTAAAAAACATCAGGGCGGTCTCTAACCTGCCAGACCGCCCTGTACACGCTGGAAAAACAGCCTTAAGACACTTTATTAGCCAGGTCTTTTTGCCGCTGCTGGGCCACAGCCTTCCCCTCAGCCACGACATCGGTAATCCGCTCGCCGATGACCATTTCCCCGGCTTTGGAACCGATCGCCGCGCCGCGCCTGATCAACCGGCGCCGCAGTTCGGCGCCGCTGGCCGGGGCTTTCCATAACCCTGTCATCGCACCGACCAGACCGCCCAGCAGCAGACCCAGCCAGAACGCACCGCCGCCAGTCCTGGAACGAGACGTCTTATTCACCCGTCGTTCCCCTCGGCGGAATCGGACTGGCGTTTGCCGCCGCCTGTAACCACGCGCCGCAGGCCCAGCAATTCTCTGATGACCGCTACCAGCCAGGACAGGAAGCCGCCAGCGCGAATCACCGGATCGGCCACGTTGCGGCTGACGAAGGTGGCCGTTCCTTTAACGGTTTTAACGGTGTCGTTCGTCTGTTCCAGGATCGGCCTGATTTCGTTTTGCAGCAAGCTGGTCAGGCGGGCCAACTGTAGCACCAGGATGGTCAGCGCTGCGCCGATCAGGATGCCTTCCAGCGCCATGACGATGATAAAAAAATCGCGGATGATCTGGACACCGCCAGCCGCGCCTGGATTGGTCAGCGCCAGGATACCGGCAGCAATACAGCCGACAACCACCACCAGCACCAGCCCGACGATGAAGTAGATCATCAGGCGCGTCGCTCCGGGGCCGGCGGAAGTCTGCGTTTCGCCTTCGGTGGGCGCCGGCGGCGATGAGCCACTCGTCTGCTGCTTCTGGGGTTGGTCGGACATAGACACCTCACATGGTCGCTTCAACAGTATAGCGCAAGCAAAACGGAATACAAACCATTCGTCTGCCTACCCGCCCTACCGGCGGCGCGCCGGTCGGCTCAACAACATTCGCGCGGCAAATAAGGCCGTCCAGGCACCCACCGTGGCCGATAACATGTGTATCTGCCCGGTTTTAAAGAGGGTTACATCGAGCAGCGCGCCGGTGAGATCGCCGACGGCGAATCCGAGCCAACCGGCCAGGAGGTACAATGCCAGCCGGCGAATATCGCCGCCAACCACGAGATGGAATACTGCCCCGTAAATTGTCGCCAGGATAAAACCAAATGTGACGGCTGGAGTCGGCATCCGCGTATCACCCTCTTACTGCAGTGGGGACGCTATCATAAAAGAGCCTGAAAGTGGTACAATCTTCCAATACTACAAAACAGTTGACCAAAGTTCAAGACGATCGGTAAGGGTAATCCTGTGATCGCTCCTCACCTGATTTTCGCCCACCTACTGGCAGATTATGTCCTACAAACCAACTGGCTGGCAACCCGCAAAGAGGGGTTTGTGCTCAGCAAATTACACTCCTGGGATGGGTTACTGCTGCACGGCGCAATAGTATGGGTGGTATCTTTGGCCGTGGTGGTCCGACACATCGGGCAGCTGTGGCCATACATCACGATTCTGGCGCTGGTACATACCACGCAGGACGCCCTCAAGGTCTGGATCAACAGTAAACAAGATGGCAGTCCGCTGTTACCGTACCTGGCCGATCAAGGGTTGCACCTGGCGATGATCTTTATCATCCAGGACATAGTAACCCGTCGTCTGGACATTACCACCAGTCCCACCGTCACCACCCTGATCATGTTTGGCGCGTCGATCATTGCCGTAACTCGCTTCTGGGAAGTCTCCTGGTGGTCAAACTGGCCGGCCATTTACGGGTACATGGATCGCTGGCGGTTATGGGGTTATGTGGAGCGCGTGGCCATCCTCATCTTGAGCGCCCTCAACCTGTGGTGGCTGGCCCCGGTGGCCATCCTGCCGCGGCTGTTTACCGCCAGCCAGCGCGGCCAGCCCATCTGGCAGCAGCCCGGCGGCCTGGCGGAACTCTTGCTGGGGGCTGCATTTTCTGTAATACTTGGCCTGGCCTTCTGAGGTCTGCCTCAGCCTGCCCAGGCTTACATAGGACTGCTTGGTATGACCCTGATCGATCACCGTGTGCTGGTTAATGCATCACCTGAGGCCATCTGGCCGCTGCTGGGCGATCTCGGCGCGCTGCCCACCTGGCACGCCAATTGCACTGCCACCAGCATCCTGACCACCCAGCAGACGGGAGTCGGCACCCGCCGCCGGAATACCATGCAGCGTGGCCCGGCTGAAGTCGAAGAAATCCTGTCCTGGTATAACAACCTCGGCTACGAGTACACCGTCGTCGATGGGCCGCGCTACCGCTCCAACCGGGGCCTGGTCCGGCTGCAAGCGATACCCGAGGGCACCGTCGTGCAGTGGACCTTCGAATACGAGTTGGGCGGCCTGTTGTCCGGGCCGCGAGACTCGACGACGGTGCGCCGCCGCCTGGACAAAACGATCGCCGGCAGCCTCCAACAACTCAAAAAGCTGATCGAATCAAGCGGCGCTCGCATGGATACTGCCACCATCAAGAAAGTCGCGCTGCAACCAAAGCCCAGCGTCAGCGAGCGCGCCAAACTGGCCGAACAGGAAACAGCCTTGCGCCAGGCGGCCAAAGCAGAGACCATCGTCAAGATGCCGCCGCTGCCACCCGATGCCACGGTCGAAGCGAATGAGCAGATACCTGAGGTGTCTTCCGCCCCAGGCGAAAATGCCGGGCCACCCCCGGCCACCGCAGGGGAACTCACCGCCGAATCCGTGCCGGTGCCCATCGACGAACTGCCGGTCGGTGATGAAGACACGCAGCCGCGTCACCCGGCCGCAGTGGAGGGCGATGCGGCTGCCAAGGCCGATTCTGCCGGGGCGGAAGGGCAGCCAGAGGTGCACATCGAGACCTCGCTGGAAAGCAGGCTGGCCGCCGAGGAACCACCGCTCAGCGAAGAAGATACGCGTCCGGGCCGCACCGCCGCCGGTGAAGTGGAAGCTGTGGATGAATCGGCGCTGGCGGTTGCCCCCCCTACACCTGACGACGAGTCCCCGGTACCGGCGCCTGCTGCCGAAGAACAAGCGCCGGCGGACGAAGAGACGCCCGGCCCCGTCGAGGTTACAGATGCCGTCCCCGCAACGGAAAGCGACACACCCGCCTCTTCAATGGGCGAAAGCGCAGCATCCGGCGAAGAAGGGTCATCTGAGGCCGGTCAAGAGCCGGACATTGACGAACCGCCTGTTGTCGACACGGAAACCGGCGATCTGGATGACGCCGCGCCGGAACCGGAGGATGAAGTAAGTGACGTGGTGGATCGAATGCCGCCGACTGAAGCTGCGACTCAAGAGGAAGAACCCGCCGCCGAAAGGCCGCCCGAATCCACCCCCTCGGTACCTGATCCGGACCCGGCAAGCCCCATGTCGGTCTTCGACCAGGACATCAAACCAGTAGGCCCCAGCATCTGGGATGTATTTGGCATCACACCGCCCAGCGAAGAAGAAGCGGACACCGACAGTTCATCGTCATAATGTGGAAAGGTTTTGGATTCAACACGATACCAGCAACAAAAAAGCCAGCCTGGCAGCCAGCTTTACCTGGGTGACTGGTGGGATTTGAACCCACGATCTTCTGGGCCACAACCAGATGCCTTGGGCCACTCGGCTACAGTCACCATAACGAAACCATTCTACCACAAAACACCGGTTTCTGCAAATT
>DAOUEM010000384.1:0-3085 GCA_034430555.1 Anaerolineae bacterium
TGACTTAGAGTTTGAATTCTCTGACGTACAGTATCACTTTCTGGATAATCTGGGTATGCCTCAAGAAATTGTCTATAATCGTCTAAGGCCTTATCGACTTCTCCAAGAGCTTCGTATACCAGACCTCTCCCATAGTAAGCAAATGGTTCTCCTAATTCCAATGTTTTGCTAGCCACCGGACACTGAACAGAAGTTCGGGATGAAAACAGGCGGGAGGCAATCATCAAGGGCCAGGCGGCGCTCGATGAAGTCCCAACCAAGGCGAAAAACGCTCAGGTCACGGCGGTCCGTACGGTCAACTTCGTCAGCCTGGTTGGTATGAATAACATGCTCACCCGTGGCAACCAACCAGAGATAAAGCAAGCATACAGCCAGGGTGAGACGGGACAGGCGCAGGAAATGGCGCAGATAGGTGGCTTCCAGATCAAAGCCATGCCTTTTCATATCGCCAAACATCTCTTCGAGCCACATGCGGCGGCGATAGAGCCGAATGGCTGCATGGGGGCTGGGCTGGTTGGTCGCCAGGAACCACGGCTCCTTTTCTCCTGGTGCCCAGTACAAGACGAGGTTGGTCGGGTAGGCGCTGGCCTGGGTGAGCACCACCCGCCCCAGCCAGACCATCGTACCGGGTTTCAGGTCAAGATGGTCAATCCGCCGCCAGAAGAATTGGTTGAAGGTCATGACGAGATAGCGCCCTTTCTGCCGAAGCGCATAGTCCCAATGCCAGGCATCACAGTATTCCATGAGCAGCGTATGGTCGAATTCCGAATCGCCCACCAGCGACACCCGGACATCTACCGGGATCAAACTGTGCACATAGTGCAGCAGTGCCAGTTGTTGATGAGTGGTGCTGTGCCCGCGCGGCCTCCTGACCCAGGTCCAGGCCAGCGGCAGTGCCCGCCGCCGGTAGGCGATGCCTACCATCAACAACTGGTGACCGAAGCCCACCTTGCTGCTGTCGATCAGCAGATGAACCTGCCCGGCGCTCGATGCAGCCTGGATCAGGCTTTCGGCTACGGGTCGATACCATTCACGAACCCGAACAGCCGGGTTGCTCAAGAAGCGCCGCAGCCGCTTGTCCAGGCTCAGCTTTTTCGCCCGTACCGGCAGTTTTCGGGCGATCACGCTCAGATGCACGCTTCGGGCTTTGAACAACCCTACCACCAGATACAGCATATTCGTCAGTCGGCTCTCGCATTTGTCGGGTGCCAGTTGCGCCAGTTGCCTGCGCCATTTACCATACAAGTCAGAGTTGGACAGCATTTGCGCGATCTCCTCGATCGGGTTTTGTCGGGAAACTCAACCTTATCGAGGTTCCGCTTGCTGTTCAACTCTCACTCATTTGTTCAAGTGTCCGGTGGCTAGAACTTTCGTGAAACCTCAGGCAGCCGCAGGCTCATTCTTGAGAGGGGGAGATATGCTGAAAGAATTCAAAGACTTCGCCATGCGTGGCAACGTCGTCGATCTGGCGGTTGGTATCATCATTGGGGCGGCGTTCAACCAGGTCGTTAACTCGCTGGTCAACGACATCATCATGCCGCCGATTGGCTTGGTCCTGGGCCGTGTCGATTTTACCAACCTGTTCATCAGCCTCACGGGCCAGCAGTATGATTCGCTGGCGGCTGCCCAGGAAGCGGGAGCGGCAACCTTCAACTACGGCCTGTTCATTAACGCGCTGATCAACTTTGTCATCGTGGCGTTTGCCGTCTTTTTGCTTGTGCGGGGGATGAATCGTTTGCATGGGCAGGCGGAAGAGGCCCCGCCCAAGCCGGAGACAAAAGACTGCCCCTACTGCTTCACGGCCATCCCCGTAAAAGCGTCTCGCTGCCCCCACTGCACCTCAGAACTTAAGTGAGGGACCATCGATTTTCGCGCCGCTAACTGCGGGTGTTAATCAGGCGCTTTGCCAGGCGAAGCGCCTGCTTTTTTGTCGTGATCGCCCCCACCGCCTGTTCTTCCAGCAGCGTGCGCAGCAGCGGCCCGATCTCAGGGCCGGGCTTCAGATTCAGGTGTTCGATCAGGTCATTCCCATCCACCAGCGGCGGGGGAGCGACGATCTGGTTGTAGCTGCGGAAGTAGGCGGCCAGCAGTGGCGAAGCCATCTCCTCCAGCAGCGCCCCCCACTCCTCTGGGTCAAGCGATAAAAGATGAGCGGCTTGGTATTGGGCCAGCGCTAGCAAAACGCCGTCTATTCCCGTCTCGCCTGTTTCGCGGAAGTACCGGTGTATCTGGCGCTTGTCGAAGATCGGCCCGGATGCCAGGTCGAAGCGCGTGGACAGTTCCAGGTTGGCGAGTATCCGCCTCTCCGCGTTGGATAGGTGGAGGTGATCGGCCCACAGCGGGAGGTTCGTTTCCCCCGATGAGAGCGCGCCCAGCAGCAGCAGCGCCGTGAGGGGCCGGTTGTCCGTGACGACCCGGCCCAAATGCTCTTGGAGCGAGTTGCGGAACCGATCCAGCACCATCACCGCTACCCCCGATGCCAGTTGGGCGGCCACGTTGTCGTCACGCCGGGAGCCGATCACGGCGAACAGGTGGCTTAAGCCCGCGCCGACGGCCAGTTGCAGGTCGAGCTGCTGAGGATCCGGTCTCTCGAATGGGTAGATCGTCTCGAACAGCCCCAGCCGGTCCATCAGCCGGAAGGCGGCGGCGCGGCGCGGCCCGTCCAGCGTCTTGAACAGTTCGTCGCGCACCCGTTCGGGCTGCTGCAATGTTCCATCTGGGTTTGCCAGTTGTGGGCTGTTCGCTCTCACCGCATCCCGCGTGGCCGGGGGCAGGTGCAGGTTGAATGCCAGGGCCAGCCGCACTGCCCGCAGCGCCCGCATCGGGTCGGCCTCGATACTGGCTGGCTTGCACTGCTGGAGCAGCTTGCGGCTCAACAGGTCGTGTTGGCCGCCCAGCGGGTCGATGATCTCGTCCAGCCTGTCCAGCCGGACCGCCATCGCGTTGATCGTGAAATCGCGGCTTCTCAGGTCGGCGGATAGCCTCTCGTCGAGGTCGTCTTGCGGGTCATCTCCCCTGAAAGCTGCCACGTCGATCGTCAATTTGTCCGGCAGGGTAGGGAGGATGATCCGCCCGGTCTTCCGGG
>DAOUEM010000385.1:0-2613 GCA_034430555.1 Anaerolineae bacterium
CGGTGCCCGGCGTCCGGGCCGCGGTTGCCGCGCAAGGGGGCCTGTGCTACCCTACAGAACAGAATTTATGCCACAGGCTACTACCCGGCCAGGGACGGTTTCCCGTTATTGCCGGCGCGTCCGCTGCGCCGCCCCGGCCACCGCGTTAGCACAAATAGGCAAGCCCGCCGGCACGTGGGCAAACGCCACGGTTGCGACCCGCGCTTGAGCGGCCCGCGCTTGCCAGAGGAGGACTATCGTGAAGCGTTCCCCTTTGCTCTTGCTGATCGCCCTGGCCGGGCTGGCTCTGATCGGCTGCCAGCCCGGGCCGCCGCGGGAAATCCCGGAACTGCTGGAACTGCCGACTATCACGCCGACCTTCACGCCAACCTTTACCTTCACTCCGTCGAATACGCCGACGTCGACCTTTACGCCCACCGTCACGCCGACGTCCACCGCCACCGTCACCTTCACGCCGACCTTCACGCCGACGCTGACGCCGACCGCCACCGCCACCGAAACCCCGGCCAACACGTCCACCTTCACCCCGACCTTTACGCCGACCTTAACCCAGACGCCGACCGGGCCGATGATCTACGAGTTCTCGGCGGACAATTACCAGATGCCCGCCGGCAGCCCCACCGTGCTGCGCTGGCGCGGCGACGGCGAAACGGCCGTACTGGAACAGATCAACGCCAACGGCAGCGTGGGGCAGTCGTGGTCGGTGGGCGTGACCGGCGAGCAGGCCGTCACCATCCCACAGAACCAGGGGATGGTCATCACCTACCGCCTGACCGTCATCCGCCAGGGCCAACCGGTCTCGCAGTCGATCGCCATCCAGGTGACCTGCGGCTTTAACTGGTGGTTCGGCAACGCGCTGGCCGGCGGCGCCTGCCCGGCGGGCAACCAGATGACCAGCAACGCCGAATACCAGGCCTTCGACGGCGGTCGTATGATCTACGTCGCCAGCGGCAACCAGAACTACCCCGGCAACCTGGTGTACGTGATCTTCTACAACGGCAACCAGTGGCACGCCTACGAGAACGTCGGCAACGCCACGCCGACCGGGTCGCCGCCGGCCGGACGCCACATGCCCGGCTCGTCCATCCTGGGCAACATCTGGGAGACCGGCCTGCACAACGGCCAGCCGGTGAAGAATCTGCTGCAATACGCCCTGATCCCCAATGTAGACACGCAGCAGCGCACCACGCAGGTTTTGCAGGGCGGCAACGTGATTTACATCGACACGCCGGAAGGCCGAATCTACAAGCTCAACGGCACGCTGAGCGGCACCTGGGAGCAAATCCAATAGGTGGTGCAGTTGGTAGACGATGTTTCGCAGGGGCGGGGTCACCACGGACCGCCCCTGTTTTGTTGGGGGGGGGGGGATTCATCGGATCGCAGGGCGATGCACCGAAGGTCTGGGCGATCCGCCGGATCGCCCAGACGACCCGCACCTACTCCCCGCCGACTTGCCCCGCGTTGACCGTCCGAGTATGCTAAGGTTATCATCGTGTGAAGGTTGGAACGGCCCTGACTTTTTCGCCTTCTTTAATCCTGGCCGACCGCTTACCAGGCGAGATAAGCTGCCGTTCGGCCCAGTGTCTAATAGCCATATCCCAGGAGTACGCCATGCAGCGCGTCAAATCCACCTGGAACGCCTTTAAGAACTTCGCGGTTCTCTTCTCCTTTGTCGTCAACCTGGTCCTGGTCATCGTGCTGTTGGTGCTGGTGATCCTGATCTTCCAGATCAAAAACGGCATCGCCGAACCGCTCATCGACGGGCTGCACGCCAGCTTCGTCGGGCTGGACCAGGCCACCATCGACCGCATCATCCCGGTGCGGGAGACGATCCCGGTGCAGTTCACGCTGCCGTTGGACCAGGATACCATCGTGGTGCTGACCGCCCCGGTGCCGCTGCAAGTCGCCGCCACTTTCGACCTGCCGGGCGGCGGCGGCACGATCAACGGTATCGTCAACATCCAACTGCCGCGCGGGCTGCAACTGCCCGTCAGCCTGAACCTGGATGTGCCGGTCGATACCATGCTGCCCGTCAGCCTGGACGTGCGGGCCGTGATCCCCATCGAGGAGACGCAGATTGGGGATGCGGTGGTCAACCTGCGCGAGCTGCTGGACCCGTTCGTGCGGGCGCTGGATAACCTGCCCAGCAACGCCGACGAGGGTTGGGCTTACCTGGGCGACCTGATCAGCGGCAATGCCCCCTACCTGCTGACGCCGACCGAAGGCAGCGTCGATCCCTGGCCGGGATTCTCCACCACGGCGGGCGACGGTTACGTCTGGCCGGAGGACATGCCCGCCCAGCCGGGTCAGCGGACCGGCACCGTGCCGGGCGGCCTGGCCGACTGGGATGTCGCGCCGGGCGCGCCGGACGGCTACTACCAGCCGCAGGGTACCGGAGGCGGGCTGCCCCAGGGCGGTCCGATCAACCCGCCGGTCGCCACCAGCGAGCCGCCTGCCGGCGACCTGGGCATCATCACGCCCACCCCGTAGCGGCCCTCTACACCGACCGATCAGTCCGGTGGGCGCGGATAACCCCGTGCCCGCCGGCTTTTTTTGTGTTATCGTAGCGCGATTCGACGCTGAGAAAAGAAGATGCGCCATGACTGAGACACA
>DAOUEM010000386.1:0-2787 GCA_034430555.1 Anaerolineae bacterium
CTGTCAGAATTGCGCTACTATAAGACCGTTGCCGACTGCCAGGACGGAGAAGCGATGATCGCCGATCAACACAGGGATAAACCACGCCGGGACCGTCCGTGGTGGGCGGCTGTGCCGCTGGTGGCAGCTTTTGCCCTCTACGGCTGGACGCTGCGTATTCCCTTCTTCGCGGATGACGTCACCAACTTCTGGATACTGGATCGTAACAACGGCCTGGACGTCTGGCGGGGCAGCGCCGTTTATCAGTACTATCGCCCGCTGCCGTTTACCGTCTGGAAGCTGCACTATCACCTGCTGGGCGGTCGCTACGACCCGGTATCGTTTCATGGCTTCCAGCTCATACTGTTCGGGCTGACCGGCGTGCTGCTCGCGTTGGTGATCCGCCGGCTGGTAGGGGGCAGGGCGGGGTGGCGCGCCGGCCTGATCGGCGGGTTGGCCTTTGTATTGTTTCCATTTAACTACCAGGTGCTGGGCCTGGTGGGCGCGTTGTTCCACACCATGCTGGCCTTCTGTTTTATCGGGTGCATCTGGGCAGCGCTGGCCTATTGGGATGGCCGTCGACGGGCAGGGTTCTGGTTGGTCTTGAGCTGGGCTTTCGCCTTCGCCGGAGTCTTCAGCCATGAGAACGGACCGCTGCTGGTGCCCCTGCTGGTCGGGGTGTGGGGCGTGGCCTTCTGGGGGCGGTGGCGGACCTTCTCGCCCCGGCGGCTGGCAGCGGTGCTGGTTCCGGTCGCCCTGATCGTCCTCGTCTTTTTCGGGCTGTGGCTGACGGTGCCGCGCGCCGGTTTTGGCGAGGACCTGCTGCCCGGCGGCGAGATGGACAGCCGTGCCGCTCAGCTCATGCAGGGCATCGCCTATCCGGTGGTGGCCGCCGCCCGTCTCCTGATCGGCCAGGAAGGCAGCCTGTCCGCCGGGCTGGCCCTGGTCCTGGAAGTGGGGGCCTCGCTGCTGCTGCTGGGGATCGTGTGGCGAGGGTCGCGGCGGGACGGGTTGGCAGCCGGGTTGGGTTGGGCCTGGTATGGACTGGGCGTGCTGCCGGCGATCCTGTTCCTGGAGGCGGGCTATGTGAGTTTTTCCGCCCGCCTGATGTTCCTGGCCTCGATCGGGGCCGGTATATTTTTTGGCGTCAGCATCGCCGCTTTATTACGGGCGTCTTCCACCGGGGCCGGGCGGTGGCGGGGATGGCTGCGGCGCGGTGCCGCTGTCGGGCTGATCCTGGCCATGGTCGCCGTCAGCCTGAGCTTCATCTTACGGATGCGGACGCTGTATGTGCGCCTGGGCGACTACACCCATCGCGTTTTGGACATGGGGCAGGCCCTCGACATCGACGAATCGGAACTGCTGCTGGTGAACGCGCCCGACTATCTGCACGCCGCGCCGACGACCTTCCTGTTCGGGGTGGAGCGGGTGATCTTCCTGGTGGATTTCATCGGCTACGACCGCATGTACTGGCTCAACCGGGGTATGGACATCCCGGCGGTGACTTCGGTGGCCTATCCGCCCACCATCCTGGCCGAAAACTACGGCGCGCATTTACCGTTTGTGGATGACGAGCATTTGTGGGACGAGGTGCGGGAGGCAGAGCACATCATCGTCACCCGCTTCGAGGACGGGGCGATCTGGCCGGAATACGTCGGCGGGCGGGCGGTGCCGACATTTGTGGGCGAGCCGCTGGCGTCGTACCCGGCCATCGACTTCACGCTGTGGGGAGCGGCGGCTTATTACGTCCCGGCTACCCATACGATCACCGTGAAGACGGATTGGCAGGTTGGCGCCCCGCAGCCGATCAAGTTGTTCGTGCATGTCTGGTGCGACGGCCAATTCCGCACCCAGTCGGACGGTCTGCCGCTGGGCGACCTGTACCCGTTCCGCGCCTGGTCGGCGGGCGAACGTCGGACTTCTCTGCGCACCGTGCCCCTGGAGCCGGACATGAGTCCGGCCTGCTTGCAGGTGTTTATCGGCCTGTACCCCGAGTACGGTGGAGCGCGTTTCATCCCCGGCGACCTGGACGCCCATCCCCAGTGGGCCGATGGCGTGCTGCCGGTGCCGGTGGAAGAGCGTCCGGACGCCCTGGGATCGTTAGCCGGCCCGTTTTGATCGTTCGGTTTTGGCGGTTATCGCCAGTTGAAAGGGACTGATTGATGGATTATCCACTACTGATCACGCGCCTGCCGCAGGCCGAGGTGCCGTTCCCCGGCATCGACGCCTACATGCTCCGCTCCGAAGACGGCCTGCTGGTCTTCTTTGATTTCACCCGGGAGACGATCGTGCCGCCGCACGCGCATGGGGCGCAGTGGGGCACCGTTCTGGAGGGCGCTATCGAGCTGACCATCGGCGGCATGACTCGCACGTATGGCCCCGGCGATTCGTACGTGATCGGGGCCGGGGAAGTCCACGAGGGCACCATCCCCGCCGGGGTGAAGGTGATCGACTTTTTTGAGGAGCCGGACCGCTACCTGCCGCGCCGGTCTCAGGCGGACGACATCGAGGTCGGGGCGCGCCGGTAGTCTCGTCGCCACGAGGGGTGATGCTTTTACCGGCTTCCCATGAGAAAAGGCCTACCCAGCCTGCCGGAGCACGGTATAATCAAATCAGTGTTAGATCGGCTGTCCAACGAATAGACAATGGGAGCGACACATGAACCTGGGACCCACTGAACTGATCATCATCCTGGTGATCGTCATCATTCTTTTTGGCGTGGGGCGCGTAGGCCGTATTGGCGGTGAACTGGGGACGGCGATCCGCGAATTCCGCCGCGGCATGCAGGGAGATGACGAGGAATCAGAA
>DAOUEM010000387.1:0-4372 GCA_034430555.1 Anaerolineae bacterium
CCTTCCAAAGAGCAACTTCAATCTTTTGCTGTGTGCCGTCAGTGTTTTTATCAACAAAATTCCGTGTCAAGCGCCGGTTCCCTATGTAAGTAAGTCTGTTCTCGTGCTCCTCAGCGCATTTTCGGAATTTTGCTTCATCTTCGGCTTCGGGCGCTTGAAAACGACTACATTCCTCACATTTTTCGCTTGTATCCCCAGCAGCCTTACAAGCTGCCTGAGCTTTTCCAATAATTGCGGCATGCCTGGCTAAAGCTGAATTGTGGTCGAGCAACTTCTCTTCAGCAAGATAGACTTCATATTCGGCGGCTGCTTCTCCCAGCGACTTCATCAGATCCTTCAGACGCTTGTACCTGTCTTCGCGCTTACCCTGGCGCGACGTCCACCAGCCTGTAAGCAGGCTTTTTATGGCCCCAATCACTTTGTCTACCATCAGCCTATCTCCTTAGTTAGTCCCTCATTTACAAGAGAGCGTACTCAAACTGCAACAACCACGCCTCGGCGCCTTCCTCCGGCATAGTTGTCGGCTCGATGGAAACCAACGTCCCGGTGACCGCTGTACCGTCAATAACGGATAGAGTAGGGCGATCCAGTTTTCCAGAGAAACTTGTCCGGCGGCTCAAAGACTGAATTGATGGGCAAGTCGTATAAACTCCTAATCTCAAACTCGGTCTCTTTTTTCCTGGCGAGCTTTTGTGTGGCCCGCGACACAGCCGATCACCGTTTTCTAACAGGATTATAGCCCGAATCATACATTATGTCGCATTCTCCCTAATATACGACATAATAGTATATGCTAAAACTGTGGCCGTCAAGCGATTTTTACGAACACCCGTACTATTGAAAACTACCAAACTGGGCTGAGTGGAAGTGCAGCAATTACAACGGCTACTATCACTTTCGCAAATGGAGCACCGACGGCAGCCTGGAAAAGGTCTGGCAGGTCAGCATTCAAACCGTACAAGCCGACCTTGACCTGAGCCAATTGAATCTGGATGGCACCCATGCGATTGCCAAGAAAGGCGGTGAAAGTGTGGCTTACCAGGGACGCAAGCGCGCCAAGACCCGCAACATTTATCAGGTTTGACCAGAAAGGCGCCCACTTCCTGGGTGCTCATCATATCGCGTTTGCCATGATTAATCTGCGTCATGTTTTCGCAGCGAAAGTTTGAATCAGTTCAATACGTAGAAAACCCGGTTTATGCCTGCAAACCAATGACAAATCTATTTCTAACACTCAAATATTAATCATATTCGTGATGAATCGATTGTATAAGATAGGGCTTTACCTGTGACATATCACAGGTTGCTTCCTACCCTTCGCCTATTGCTGGGCATGATTCTTGAAAAGTAGACAAAGATTGGGTATATTCAGACACGTACAAGTGAATAGGCTCGGGGAGTTCGTGCCAAGCGAACTGAGAGGATGCGTAGTGCCGCATTGACCCTAGACCTGATCCGGATAATGCCGGCGTAGGGAGTGCCATTGTTTGAGAAGATACGCCACTCCCAACCGGGGTGGCTTTTTCGTTGTATCCCTCCCCGGCACAAGTGAACGATTTGTAGGAGGAACAAGATGAAGAACCGCGTCTACTACCTGTTAATCGCTGCTATCTGTGTGCTCGCTTCCCCTGTTCTGGCTCAGAACGACCAGGTGCTGACTGTACTCACGCACGACAGCTTCAGCGTGAGTGAAAGTGTGCTTTCTGCATTCGAAAACGAGACCGGCCTTGAGGTCCGCCTGCTGCGGGTGGGTGACGCCGGCATCATGGTCAACCAAGCGATATTGAGCCGCTCGAATCCGCTTGGTGATGTCATGTACGGCGTCGATAACACCTTTCTCACACGCGCGTTGGATGCCGACCTGTTCATTCCCTATGAGTCTCCCCTGCTGGACGACGTGCCGGATACCTTCAAAGTCGATCCCGAATTCCGGGTCACCCCTGTCGATTATGGTGACGTCTGCCTGAACTACGATGCCGCTTATTTCGCAGAGACTGACCTCCCTCTGCCGGAAAGCCTGGCCGACCTGACCGATCCCAGTTACGAAGGCCTATTGGTCGTAGAGAATCCGGCATCATCCTCGCCAGGATTGGCCTTCCTGCTGGCTACGGTTGCCGTCTTCGGCCAGGGACAGGAAAATGAAAGTGATCGCGTCTACACCTACCTCGACTACTGGGCCGACCTGGTGGCAAATGACGTATTGGTGGTTGACGACTGGACAGACGCCTATTATGGGCAGTTCAGCGGCAGCAGCGACGGCACGCGCCCGCTGGTGGTCAGTTATGCCAGCAGCCCGCCGGCCGAGGTTTACTTTGCCGAGGAGGAGCCGGAGACCCCGCCAACCGGCAGCATCGTAGCCAGGGAAACCTGCTTCCGGCAGATCGAGTTTGCCGGCATCTTAAACGGGTCAAGCAACATCAGGGCAGCCGAGCAGTTCCTGGACTTCCTGCTGAGCGTGCCTTTTCAGGAGGACCTGCCGCTGCAGATGTTTGTATTCCCCGTTAATGAAGATGCTGAGCTCCCCGCAGTTTTTGCCACCTACGCCCAGGTGCCCGACGAACCAGTGACTATGAGTATCGAAAAGATCGGTGAGAACCGCGAGACATGGATTCAAGCGTGGGTTGAAACCGTACTTCGATGAAACGATTGACAGTTCTCTGGCGGCACGGACTACTGTTCGTGCCGCTGACATTTCTTGCCCTGTTTTTCATATACCCGCTATTGGTTATCTTCCAGGCGAGTCTGGCCCCGGAGGGGCAGGTCAACCTGGAAAGTTTCGTGGAGGTGGCAACCTCCCGCTACTACCGGGACACCTTGAGTTTCACCTTTTGGCAGGCTCTGCTCTCGACAGGCTTGACCCTGGCCCTCGCCCTGCCCGGCGCGTATATCTTCACCAGATTCCGATTTGCAGGGAAATCTATCCTGCTCTCGCTATCTGTGCTGCCGTTTGTGCTGCCGACGGTGGTGGTGGCCACTGCCTTTACATCGTTGATCGGGCCGCGAGGGATGTTGAACAGCGTGCTGATGGCAGGGTTTGGCCTGGACGCACCGCCTATCCAGTTGGAACGCACCCTGACCATCATTTTGATCGCCCACGTCTTTTATAACTACCCCCTTGCCCTACGTATGATTACCGGGTTCTGGGCCAATCAAAATCTCCGCCTGGAGGAATCGGCCCGCGTGCTGGGGACTCATGGCTGGCGCTTGTGGTGGATGGTGCGGCTGCCCCTGCTCCGCCCAATCATCCTGGCATCCGCCGTCATGGTCTTCATCTTCACGTTTACCAGTTTCGGCGTCATTCTGATCCTGGGTGGTCCGCGCTTTGCCACGCTGGAGGTCGAAATCTTCCGTCAGGCGACGAGTCTGTTTAACCTGCCGATGGCCGCCTCGCTCTCGCTGGTGCAGATCGGGTCCATGTTTGTGATGATGGCTGTCTACACGCGGCTGCAAAGGCAGATCCATACTCCCCTGCAGCGCCAGGAGCAGACGGCCTATCCGATCCGCAATCGCAGAGAAAAGGTGCTGGTGTTGGTGAATGTCCTGGCGATGGTCGTGCTGTTGTTTCTGCCGCTGTTGGCACTTGTGCTACAGTCACTCTGGATAAAACCTACAGGCTTTAGCCTGCATAACTATCACCAGTTAACCGTCAACACACGAGAATCCATCCTGTTCGTGCCGCCCATAGCAGCAATATGGAACTCGCTGCTGTTTGCCATCACAACCATGATCATGGCTGTAGGCCTGGGCCTGATCATCACAACGTACCTGAACCGACGCCAATCCCGTATAGTGGCCTGGCTCGATCCGCTGTTCATGCTGCCCCTCGCCACCAGTGCCGTTACGCTGGGCTTTGGCTTCATCATCGCGCTGGACACCCCCCCGCTTAACCTGCGGACCTCCCCTGTGCTGATCCCCATTGCCCATACCCTGGTGGCCATGCCATTTGTGGTACGAAGCGTACTTCCGGCGCTGCGCGGCATTCCGCCCAACCTGCGTGAATCCGCCCGTGTCCTGGGCGCTCCTCCCTGGCAGGTCTGGCGGCTGATCGACCTGCCCCTGATCGCACGGAGCCTGATCGTAGGCGCCACCTTTGCCTTTACCATCAGCATGGGAGAGTTTGGCGCGTCCGCGTTTATCGCCAGGCCCGAAACGCCCACGATGCCGGTCGTGATTTATCGCCTCCTGGGACAGCCCGGCACCGCAAACTACGGGCAAGCGCTGGCTATGAGCGTTATTCTGATGGGCGTTTGCGGCTTGAGCTTTGTGATCATTGAGCGCCTGCGCACGACGGGAACAGGGGAATTCTAGCCATGCTGTCGATCGAAAACATCACTTGCACTCTGGATGGGAATCCGATTTTGCGTGGTGTCGA
>DAOUEM010000388.1:0-2200 GCA_034430555.1 Anaerolineae bacterium
GCCTTTGTGGACCTGGCATGCGCTGGTCTCGTCCGCGTGTTCAACGCATGATGGTCATTCGTTCGGCGGTGATGAGTGATGACTTTGAGGCGCTATGGGCTGCCGCTGCCTAATTTTGCCCCCAATCTGGTATGCACCCTCAGTCGAGCGTACGTTTACACGACAGGGTGACATCAGGTACAATGGGGGTGATGCCGCCCTGTGCGGTGTCAGATAACATGAGCGGCCTTCTTCTTGCACGGAGTGGGGCCGCTCTTCACTTTGGGTTGGCGGTTGTCAGGCCGGTTCGAAGTCGCCTTCGATCACCTCGCCGCCGGGCAGCTGCGGCAATTCCTGCGGCGAACGCAGGTACTCGCCGATACCGTCGCCCAGCTCTGCCAGGTACTCGGCCAGGGTGCGCTCGCCGTCCACCAACAGGTATGGCACCAGCGGATCGCCGCCCGGCGAAAACACACGCGTGTTCCGTGTCAGAATTCGTGGGACAAATGAACGGGATAAACTAATGGAGACTTTCACCGCCAAACAGAGCAACAAAGGAGCAAACAAATGGCGAAGGAAGGCTCAGCCGAAGGAACCATCAGAGATATCAAACGGAAGACCCGGCGTCGCTACAGTGCGGAAGAAAAGATTCGGATTGTCGTTGAAGGGCTACGGGGCGAACAGAGTGTTGCCGAGTTATGTCGGCGGGAAGGGATCGCGGAGAGCCTGTACTACAGTTGGAGCAAGGAGTTCATGGAAGCGGGCAAGGCGCGTTTGTCAGGCAATACGAAACGGCAAGCCAGCAGCAGTGAAGTGACTGACCTGCGCCAGGAAAACGAGCAACTCAAGCAGTTGGTGGCCGAACTGGCATTGAAGAATCGCGTGTTGAAAAAAAGTGCACTTGGCACGGCGAGCGGGTGGGACGATTGATGCGCTACACGCAAGCTGAGAAGCTGGAAATCATCCGGTTGGTGGAGACATCGGACCTGCCGGTGAAACGTACGTTGGAAGAACTAGGCGTGCCGCGCAGCACCTTCTACCGTTGGTATGAACAGTATCGGGCGGCGGGGGATGAGGGCTTGGCTGAGCAACAGCCTGGGCCGCGCCGGTTCTGGAATAAGATCCCCCATGCGGTGCGTGAGCATGTGGTCGAGGTAGCCCTCGACCGCCCCGATCAGTCACCGCGCCAGCTGGCCTGGCATATCACGGATACTGAGGGCTATTTTATCTCGGAAACGAGCGTGTATCGTATTCTGAAAAGCTATGACCTGATCACCAGCCCGGCGTTTGATATTGTCAAAGCGAGCGACAAGTTCAAGCATCCGACCAAGCGGGTGAATGAGATGTGGTAAACCGATTTCACCCAGTTCAAGGTGATGGGTTGGGGCTGGTACTACCTATGATGACCCCCAAAAATGAGACCACAAGCTAAGGTGGATCGAAGTATAATCCGAGAGCTTGTGGAGGAATGAATGGGAAGGCAAAGACGACAATTCAGCGAGCAACTCAAATTCAAGGTTGCGTTGGAAGCGGCTAAAGGGCTGCAAACCATCAACGAAATTGCCAGCGCCTATGACTTGCATCCGAACCAGGTGAGCAGTTGGAAAAAACGATTACTGGAAGAAGGCGCGGGCGTCTTCAGTCGTAAACGAAGGCGTGACCAGCAAATGCAAGCCGAGCAAGAAGCAGCACTCTATGAACAAATCGGGCGACTCAAGATGGAGTTGGAGTGGCTGAAAAAAAAAGCTGCCCGCTTCGACTGAGACGAAACGTATGATGATTGAACTGAACCATCCCAAGTTGAGCGTACGCCGCCAGTGTGAACTGGTGGGGTTGAGCCGGGCCACGTTCTACCGCCAACCCAGCGACGAAACGCCCTTGAATTTGCAACTGATGCGGCTGATCGACGAGGAGTACACGCGCACGCCGTTCTATGGCTATCGGAAAATGACCGCCCGCTTGCAAGCACTGGGTTATGCGATCAATCGCAAACGGGTGGCACGGCTGATGCGTAAGATGGGGTTACAGGCGATCTATCCACGACCACGCACCTCAATACCCCATCCGCAGCACAAGAAATACCCATATCTGCTGCGCGGGTTGACCATTACACAGCCCAATCAGGTCTGGTCGGCGGATATCACCTATGTGCCGATGGCCACTGGCTTCATGTATCTGGTGGCCGTGATGGACTGGTTCAGTCGTTTTGTCCTGGCTTGGC
>DAOUEM010000389.1:0-6271 GCA_034430555.1 Anaerolineae bacterium
ATTATAGAGCTTTATTGTACTTAAATTCTCAAGATAAACCATATCTGGTGGTCGTCAATGATTCATCTTTACCTGCATTCCGTACTGTTTGACCAATCGGGTGGGTTTGTCCGGCTAGTGCGGCCGAGTTTTCTGCCGCTATGCTGCACGACTGTCACGAAATACGCGTAAATAAACCACCATTGCCGCCCGGCACTAACGACCCTGCAGCACCCCTGGATCGACCTGCTGGGACGCCTGGACGTCGAGGTCCTCTTCCTCGGTGGACTGTGCCGTCTGGTCGGCACCTGTTTCCTGCGTGGAGTCCAACACCACATCACCGGTTTCACCGGCTGTCTCGGTGATGTCGGAGCTGTCCGGCGTGCTATCCTGGGTCTCGTGGTCGGCGTCCGCGGGTTCTGCCGTACGGACGCGATCCAGCGCTGCCGGTGGTGCCTGCTCCTTTGCTTGTGCCTGAACCGCCAAAACAGGCACATCCGGTTGGACTTCGGCGCGGGCCATATCGTCTTCTTCGGCGCTCTGGGCGGTATCGTCCTCGCCGGTTTCCTGGGTGGCATCAGAAACCATGTCCGCGATCTCACCCGCTTCCTCGGTGTCATTTGCTTCGGTCTGCTGCACGCCCTCGGCTACCGTGTCGGGGCTGTGTGGATCGCGATCCGGCGTCACCTGCGGCGGGTCCTCGGCGATAAACGGGGTTTGTTCGCTGCCTTCCTGCGTGTTATCCATGCTGTCGTCTCAATCTTGCCTGTCGGAGGGTGCTGCCGATGCTTAAAATTCCCGGAACCTTCAGTCACGTCAGGGGCAGGGAAAACCAGAACGTGCTGCCCTTGTCCAGTTCACTGGTGACGCCGATTTTGCCGCTATGGCGTTTGACAATTGCCTTGGCAATGGACAGTCCCAGACCGCTGCCTTCAATTTGAGCGGCCTCTCGCCGGCTGGCTCTGAAGAACCGTTCAAAGACATGCGGCAGGTCGTCCGGGCTAATGCCAATGCCATCATCACGCACGGATACCTTAACGGTCTTTTTGTACAGGGTGATTGTGATCCAGACGTTTCCACCTTGTTTGCTGTACTTCAGGCCGTTGCTGATCAGGTTATCCAGCACCTGGTGGATGCGCCGTTCGTCTGCCACGATAGGTTTCAGGTTATCGTTGTGGTTCAGGTGGATGGTGACGCCTTTTTCTTCCGCTAAGCCTTCGTGCGCCTGCACCTGGGTTTGGGCGATTTCCAGCAGATTGCATGGCTGCTTGACGATCTCCATATCACCCTCGATCCAGACCAGGTCCAGCAGGTCATTGACCAGGTTCGTCATGTTGGAGATGGCGATGTGAATGCGCTCAAGGTAACGTTCCTGGCGCTCGTTTAGCTCCCCGCCGTGGCTGATCAGGTCTGCATAGCTTTTGATTGAGGAGATCGGGGTTTTCAGGTCGTGGATGACCGTCCCCAGGAGATCGTAGTGAGATGTCGTGCTGTGGTCTTCGGACACGTTACGCCTCGTTTTCTATCGCCAGTAAGGGCGGGATCTCACTCAGCGCATAAGCGATGCGCGTTCCATGCCACGTTAGCAAAGTGCCATCAACAAGATGGATGCGGCTGTGGTGGGCCGCCGGAATGTCCAGCGCGGCTATCATTTGCACGTGCTCGTCCGTGAAGGCGAACGGTTCGCTGGGCAGCAGCACCACTTCCGGTTGCGCGGCGGTGATTTCGTCTGTTGTGATGCGCGGGTAGCGCGTATCCCGCCCCGCCGTATTATCCGTATCTTTGGCTGATTCAGCCATCCCCAGGTCGGCGCTTAAAGGGCACCGGCGCGCCCGGTCGGCAAACACGTTCTTTCCACCACAAATGCGCAGGAGGTCATGGATGTAAGTCTCCCGGTTAAACGTCATCCAGGGATCGTACCAGATCGGCACGAACACGCGAACCGGCTCGTTTTCTTAAGCGGCTCCTCTCGTCCAGTCCATCTGCCGCTCGATCCAGCGAACCCGTTCGGACATTTGGGGTTCGTCGAAGATGTACATGATCTCCCACAGAATGTTGATGGCTGCCTGCACGGTGCGCGGATCGGTCGCCCAGACGGTTAACCCGGCGGCTTCCAGGGCCGCGGCATCTTCCCGGCGGTTCTCTTCCCGGTTCATCAGGACCAGGTCGGGCTGGAGCTCGACGATGCGCGAGATGTTCGGGTTTTTGGTGCCCCCGACCTTCGGCAGGTTTTTGACGCCCTCTTCGGGATAGATGCAGTAATCGGTGACGCCGACGACGCGGTCGCCTAGTTGCAGGTCAAATAACGATTCGGTCAGGCTGGGCACCAGCGATACCACGCGCTCTGGGGGGGACTCGACCGGGGAATGCAGGTCGTAGACTTCGCTGAAGGGTTCACTGTCGGGCATTTATATTTATTCCTGCAGGCTGTAACCCTGTCCTAATGAGATGGCGATCTGGCGCTCGCCCCATAATTCCACGCTGCCGTCCGGGCCCAATGCGATTGCCGAATTGCGGCCGATTCGCAAGCCATAGGCCATGGGCTGGTCTTGGAGCAGGCGCTGCAATATGGCTGTTTCCCTGCTGCCCGGGGAACCGGTCAGAATGGCGGCATTGGCCAGCCAGGCAAAACCTGCCGCCGGCTCACCCGATGCTGGGCCGATCACCCACTGGCCGATCACCTCTGCGCCGATCCCGGTTCCCATAATGAACGCGCCGCGCTGGTAGGCAAGGCGCATCGCATCGATGGCGGCCCCATGCAGGCCGTCATACAGGCGCAGGCGTTGGGGGCCGTCGCCGATGATGATCACGCCAGCTTCGCCCAACTGCGTTCTCAGGCTGTCATCATCCTCGGCGATGATGTCCACCGGGTAGCCGGTGCGCCCGCCGAGTTCGCCCAGATGATTCAGGTAGTGGTCCGCTTCGTCCAGATCGCTGGCAGCCCAAATGTACACCAGGGCGCCGTCCGCCGCACATCGCAGCAGCACCCGGGTATCGATGGCGTCGTGGGCTCCGCCCATGATGTCACCGCCGCCGCTCAAGACGAGCCAGCCAGCCCCACTTTGCCACTGAAAGATACTGCTCTGCAACATGGCTCTACCACGATCCTTTCATCCGTTTGTTCTCTTCAAGGATGAACCGCCCGAAGCGCGTGCTTTGAATCAATTCCTGGCGGTGTCGGACCCAATCGCCATGTGCGATCAGTAGGTGATACCGGCTCAAATACTTCCGCTGGCTCAGATACATCCAGGCGGCGATCCGTCTGCGGGTATCCGTCTCTACCTGGACGACCACGCGCCTAAACATGGAGTCGGTCCCTCCGGGAGAGCATCCTTCCAACTGGTCAAGGTCCGTCAACAGACGATCATATACCCGGGGATTAATCGTGAGCAACTCCCCGCTGACGGTATGCTCGCCGTGGACCACCACGGGGTAAGCCCGCAGTGAATACAGGCTCATTCCCCGTATTTTCGCCGGTTGGTCGACCAGAATGTGCCCGCGCAGCAGCGCGAAGTTTTGCTGCCCTTGCCGCAGGGTGCCATAGACAAACAGCGGCAGACGCTTATCTTTGAGTTCATCCGGGGATAACATAGGCTGCCACGGCAGTCGCCAGCATCGCCGCGCCCAGGGGCAGCACGGCTTCGTCAAAATCGAAGCGGGGATGATGATGCGGGTAATTAAGTTGGCGTTTGTCGTTGGCGGAACCAACAAAGAAAAAGCAGCCGGGTGTCCGGTCCAGAAACAGCGCCATGTCCTCCGCGCCCATCGTGCGTAAGTCGGGCAGCACGCTGTTAGGTTCGATGTAAGGTCCTATGGCTTGTTTGACGACGGCAGTCACCTCCGGGTCGTTGACCAGGGGTGGTGTAACCCGCGCGCACTCCACGCTGGCTTCGCAGCCCAGGGCGCGTGCGATGCCCTCGGTGACCTGACGCAGCCGCGAGACGGTCATCTCATGTACGGCCGTACTATAGGTGCGGATCGTACCCTGCAAACGAGCATCGGCGGGAATTACATTAAACGTCGTTCCGCTGTTAAAGCTGGTGACGGAGAGCACCGCCGATTCCAGCGGGTTGATGTTCCGGCTCACCACGGATTGCAGAGCTGTGACCACGGTGGCTGCCGCCAGCAGGGGATCGCGTGTCTCGTGGGGCGAGGCGCCATGGCCGCCACGCCCCCGGATAGAGATGCTGAAAGTGTCGGCGCCGGCCATCATCGGGCCGCTGGTGAGCGCGACCTGGCCCACTGGTAGATTATTCCACAGGTGCAGGCCCAGTGACACGTCTGGGGCAGGGTTATCCAGCACGCCGTCCGCGATCATGGCCTTGGCGCCGCCGGCGATTTCCTCGGCCGGCTGGAAAACCAGCTTAACCTGCCCGACGATTCGGCTGCGTAAGTTGGACAGCAGCGTGGCCACGGCCAGGCCGATGGCCGTATGACCATCATGCCCGCAGGCGTGCATTACGCCCGGCTGCAGGGAGACGTATTCGGCGTCGTTGGCTTCGGCGATGGGCAGGGCGTCCATGTCGAAGCGTACCAACACCGTCGGCCCTTCCGGAGCGCCGCTCAGCACAGCCACTACGCCAGTCTGGCCAACGCCTGCCTGCACCTCCAATCCCAACCGCCGGAGTTCCTCCGCCACGATGCCAGCCGTTCGCACTTCCTGAAAGGCCAGCTCCGGGTGTTGGTGGAAATCGCGCCGCCAGGCTATTAACTGCTCGGACATCACCTGGGCGTCTGACAAAAAGTTTAGAGGCATTGTCTGCTATTCCAGTCCTTGATGGTAGAGATCATCCATTTGCCAATTGAAGCAGGGTCTGGTTGTCCCTGTTAGCGGTTGGCGCCGCAAGCACAGCCACCGCCCTCATGTTTGCTGCAGCCTTCCTGCGCCTTTTTTTGCAGGGCTTCCCACTCTTTCAGCGGAATGATCTCTTCACGCGTGAAGGTATGCCGTTCGCCTTCGTAAATCACGGTGACCGCGTCCTGTAAGGGATGCACGTCGATCACTTTGGCCTCGCCCAACGGCGTGCCGATCCGCTTGTTGCGCTTGGGCAGTTGTTTGCGCGCCTCGACGTAATGCTCGTACTCGTAGATCAGGCAGCAGCGCAAACGGCCGCACATGCCCGTGATCTCGGATGGGTTCAACGATACTCCCTGGGCTTTGGCCATCTTGATGGAGATCGGGCTGAAATCGGTGAGAAACGTGCTGCAGCAGCGCGGCTGTCCACAGGCGCCATACCCGCCCAGAATCTTGGCGACATCACGCGGCCCGATCTGGCGCAGGTCGATCTTGCAGTTGCGAAACGCGCGATTCGACCGGGAGCGCAGCCGGTTCATGTTTGGCGCTTTATTCTCGGTTTCGGCGCTGTACAGGACGGTCAGCATGGTGCCGTCGAAGTTGTATTGGGCTGCTATGAATTTGATATCGTCGTAACCGCCGACTTCCGCGGCCAGCTCACGGCAGCGAATGAGCGCACCAAGCTCGCGTTCCTCCCATGCCTGCTTCATCATCAAGTCACGGGGAGTTGCCTTGCGTAGGATGGGTTTGTAATCGCGGTCTTTCTCGACCTCCGCGAAGCCCATGATCTGGCCCATCTGCCGGCCACGTGAGGTTTCGACGATGACGTTATCCCCTGGGACGATGTCGATCTGCGTGGAGCAATCGAAATGGTACAGTTTGCCGATTTTGTGGAAGCGCACACCGGCTATGCGTGTCTCAGTTACGGGTGCTCTGGTCTGCGATGACATACAGCAAACTCTCTTTGATCTAAGCGAATTGTTAAGGCTTTTGATCCTATAGACTCTTACGAATAATCGCAACCTATTGACCTGTATGATACAATTTTTTCCGTTTTGAGAGTAGTATTTCTTCAAAAAGGTTTTTTGTGGGGAACGCGATGAGCGAAAAACAAGCACAAGCAGTGCTCATGGGCCTGGCTCTGGGAGATGCTTTCGGGTGGCCGGTGGAGTTTTTGTCACTCGAGCAGATCACGGCGCAGTATGGGCTGGCCGGTATTCAGGAGCCGCCAGACCCGGCCCTATACACCGATGATACCCAGATGACTGTTGCCCTGGCGGAGGCGCTCGTTGAGGCTGGCGGGACTGACATTGAGCGCTTGATGCTGGCTGTTGGCCGCCGGTTTGTGGAATGGCTGCACAACCCGGACAACAATCGCGCTCCGGGTAACACCTGCCTGGCCGGAATGCGAAACTTCGAGCGCGGCATACCCTGGCGCCAATCGGGCCTGGCGCATAGTAAGGGCTGTGGTTCGGCCATGCGAGTCGCAGCGGTTGG
>DAOUEM010000390.1:0-2074 GCA_034430555.1 Anaerolineae bacterium
GCAGCTACAAGCGCCTGGGACAGACCATCAGTAATGCGCGTATGGCCGGGCTGGTGAGCTGGGAAGCCATCGTGGATCGCACGCGCCACCTGCGGCGCAATCCCCACTGGTCCAGCCCCAAGAACATCGTCGAGGCCGCCATCCAGAGTTACGCCATCGACAAGTGGGAGGGCCAATCATACCGGCCTGAAGTGTGGATCGAGAAGGACGCCCTGGTGGGCGTCATCGCGGGCGTGTGCGAAGAGCTGGACATCCCGTACTTCTCCTGTCGAGGTTATACCTCGGCCAGCGAGATGTGGCGGGCGGGTATCCGGTTGCGCAACCATCTGCGCGAGGACCAGACGCCGTTCATCATTCACCTGGGCGACCACGACCCTTCCGGTATCGACATGACGCGCGACATCGCGGACCGGCTGGCCGTGTTTGCCGAGGCGTCTGTGGAGGTGGACCGCATCGCGCTCAACATGAACCAGATCACGCTGTACAACCCGCCGCCCAATCCCGCCAAGATCACCGACAGCCGCAGCGATGGTTACATCGCCGAGCACGGCACGTCTTCCTGGGAGCTGGACGCCCTGGAGCCGAACGTGATGGCCGAACTCATCCGGGACGCGGTGTATGGCGTGCGTGACGTGGACCTGTGGGCGGCAGCGGTAACCCGCGAGGATGAAGGCCGGGAGCGGCTGCGGGTCGCTGCCGAGGACCTGGATATCGATTAGGGAGGAGACCGTGACCAAACAACAGGAAAAACGTGCAGCCGCGTTCCGTAAACTGGCGGCGAGCCAGCGTAAGACCGTGGAAAGGCTCAGCGTGGTGCCGTTCGAAGGGCAGAACATGACCCACCGGCGGAAACGGATGATCGAAAGTAAGGAGCAGGACCGGCGAGAAGCCGAGAAGCTGCTGGATAAGATGACCGCCCTGGCGGCGGCCTGGGAAGCCGGGACCGCGCCGGAGCCGCTGCAAGGACTGACTCAGAAGGCGCAGGTGGAGAAGGTATTACACCTGGCCCGGTTCCCGTACCCTTACGTGCGGGTGACCGTTCTGCGCCAGCTGTGGGAAGCCCACCAGGACGAGGAAGCCATCGCATCCTACATCGACCTGATCGCCGAGCTGCTGGGCCGGGCGGATAAACAGGGCAAAGACTGGCAGGTTCGGTTGAATCCGGAGGAGATCGAACCGGTGCTGGCCTTACAAAAGCTGTACGAGGACCCGGCCCTGACCGAGCTGGTGACCGACTACCGGCGGCTGGTGAAGGCGGGTATCACCGACGACGATATCCTGCAAGCGGCGCAGCAAGCGCTGAAGCTGCTGGGCGATCCGGAAGCCGGCGAGCCGACCCTGACGGACCAGATCGCAGCCATGGAGCGGGCGATTAGCCTGCGCAGGATACCGGGGTTTTTCCCCACGCCGCCGGCGGTCGCCCAACGCCTGGCTGAGACGCTAAACCCATCGCCGGGCGACCTGGTGCTGGAGCCGAGCGCCGGCAGCGGCGCGCTGGTGGAAGCGGTCAAGGCGGTGCAGCCGGAGGCTGAGGTCATCTGCGCAGAAATCAATACCACGCTGCGCAAGCTGCTGCTGGCCAAGGGCTTCGACGTGCGCTTCGACGACTGCCTGGACGTCACCGCTCCGGTGCTGCAGGTGGATGGTGTCATCATGAACCCGCCCTTCGAGAACGGGTTGGACATCACCCACGTGCGCCACTGCTACGAACTGCTCAATCCGGGCGGGCGGCTGGTGGCCATCATGGGCGAAGGCGCGTTCTTCCGGGCCAACGGCGGCGCGCCGGAGTTCCGCGCGTGGCTGGACGAGCAGGGTGGCCACAGCGAGCAGTTGCCCAAAGACGCCTTCAAGGCCAGTGGCACGTCCACGGCGACACGGCTGGTGGTGGTCGATAAGCCGGGCGCGTCCTTTCCAGGCGGTACCCGCCAGGACCTCGACGCCCGGGTAGACCGGGAGCTGGACAGGGCCGAACAACGGTTTTGTGCGGTTTGTCGGCAAGCGATAAACGAACCGGCAGGAGAACATGACGGCCAGCCGCTGTGCGCCGGCTGCCTGGAACGGGCCGACACCTACG
>DAOUEM010000391.1:0-1630 GCA_034430555.1 Anaerolineae bacterium
CCAACCGCGTCGGCAAAGACCGCGCCGGCAGTCAACGCCCGCAGCTTCTGCGAGGGGAAGGTCAGCCAGTCGGCCGGCCCGAGTGGACCGGCGAGGTCGAACCCCAGATAAGCGTGCACGAAGCCGCGCACCGTCACCACGTCCACCCGGTGATAAACCGGGCCGCCATCGTAGAGTTGCGGCAGTTGGGTGCCGGTGTCGGCGGGGTCCAGCGGCGAAAAATGGGTGGAATATCCCCTGAACTCGGACGGCAGGTGTTCGCTCAAAACCAGGCGGACAGCTTCGCTGAGGTGGGTATGATCGTCCACGGTGAGAAAAAGCTGCAAACGCGGCCCCCAACTATGGTCGGTGGAGGTGGCATCGTCGAAGCCCAGCACTTCCGAGCCAGGGCCGATCAGCGCGGCGCTGTGCGCCAGGCCGGGGAAGTGAGCATCGAGTATCGGGCGGACGGCTTCGTGGTAAAAAGCCTCGCTCAGCTTGAGGCCGGGGATAAAAGTAGGCATGGATCACGGCTCCCAGTGCGCGAACAAACCATTCGGCGCACAGTCACGCGCCGATGCGCGAGCCGGCGTACCGGCAGCCATATCCGTCACCGTATAGTGCAGGCCAGTCAAAAATCGATGGCAGGCCGCGTGCAAGTCGGCGCTGTGCGTAGATACAAATAATGCCGGGTGGTGGGCAGTAAGCACCGCCTTCGCGCCCTGTAAAACCTGAAGCTCAGCCTCTTCGACATCAAGTTTGATCACGTCTGGGGGAGGGATGTCGCCGGCAGCCACCAGCGCATCAAGCTGCACGACCGCCACCGTCAAAGTCCCCGCCGGGTTTAGCCGCCCCATGGTAGACGAGCGAGCGGTTGAAAAGCGTGCCTGTCCCGCCTGGTCGGCGACTGCCGCGGCAATGATATGGACATTACTCACCCCGTTGAGCGCCAGGTGCCGGCGCAGCATCGCGATATTACGCGGGAGCGGCTCAAAGGCGATCACCTGTCCACGCTCGCCCAGCAGGCGTGAAGCCAGCAGCGAGTAAAACCCGGCGTGCGCGCCGATATCATACACGATACCGCCGGGGCGAAGAACCCCGGCAAAAGCGCGCACCTGCTCCGGCTCGAACTGCCCCATCCAGAAAGCATTCACGCCCGCGCCCGCGACCCAGCGCAGACCGGCTACCTCCGGCTGAAACAGGGTCAGCACGGCAGCCCTGGGCATCAAGCGCAGCAGCGGCAATCGGCTGGCGATACGGGTCAACCCCATGGGCAATCGGAGGCGCGGGATAATCGTGGGCAACGGTCATTCTCCCGCGGGTCAAATGGACATCAGCGCTGATCGTCGAGCCGGACGGGTTTGCCGTCCTCGTAGAACACTTCGCGCTCATCAAGTTCAGCCCGCTCATCGTCATCAACCAGCCGGACCACGCCCTGCTCGATCATGTCGTCCAGCATGGCCATCGCCTCCGCCTCGACTTCCGAGCTGCGCTTGCGTTTGCCGCCCTGAAGGCCGCCCTGCCGGCGGAACGCGTAAACGGCTGCCCCGACGCCCGCCAAGAGCACAATCAAGGTGGTCACGGCAATCAATGGAAAGATCACGACACCACCTCCGGCTACCGCCTCAACCGGCGGTGCGCTGGCCCCCGG
>DAOUEM010000392.1:0-5251 GCA_034430555.1 Anaerolineae bacterium
CATATGATCGCCCGCGGCATCCGGGCAGCAGCCGACGAACGCTCCCTCGACCTTCCTCCCATCTCGAACTTCGAAGCAATCAAAGGTCGCGGCGTACAGGCTCGCTGGCAGAACGATCAGGTCTATCTCGGTGGACCCCTGCTGCTCGAGCAGCTAGGACTTGAATTGCCAGAGACTCTGTCGTCTTTTAATAAGCAGGCCAGCGAGAAGGGTCAGAGCGTGGTTCACCTGGTCCAGAATGACCGCGTGGTCGCCTCCTTTGCACTGGCGGACGTCGTCCGCCCGGAGAGCAAGCCTGCGGTTGACATGCTGAAGAGCCTGGGGATCAGGGTGGTGATGCTCACCGGCGACAGCGAGCCGGTCGCCAGGGCGGTGGCGGATGAATTGGGAATCGAGACTTTCTTTGCTGAAGTGCTGCCCGAAAATAAAGATCAAAAAGTGTCGGACCTGCAGGCTGAGGGCGAGCAGGTGGCGATGGTTGGGGATGGCGTCAACGACGCCCCGGCGCTGGTACGGGCGGATGTCGGTATCGCCATCGGCAGCGGGACCGACGTGGCGGTCGAATCGGCCGGCATCATCCTGGTGAAGAGCAACCCGCTCGATGTGGTGAACATCTTCAGCCTCAGCCAGGCAAGCTACCGCAAGATGGTGCAGAACCTGTTCTGGGCCGCAGGATACAACATCGTCGCACTGCCGCTGGCAGCCGGCGTGCTGGCCCCGATCGGCATCATCCTCTCACCGGCCGTTGGGGCCCTGCTCATGTCGCTCAGCACGGTTATCGTCGCCGTCAACGCCCAACTGCTGCGGCGGGTGAAGCTCAAATCGAGTTCGTAGCGAGATCTGTATCCCTTCTGTCCTATCGCAAGCCTTAACCTGCGTTCGGGTTCAAGCAGCATGTATCGACTGCTTCTCTGCGCCGGGAGATGATTGAAAACTCACTTCACCCTGCGAATGATTTACTCAAGCAGTCGTACGGTATATACATCCATGATCAGCTCCGCACCTGCAAGGTCGTAGGCAGGGTCGGGGGATAGCTGTGCGTAGAGCGTTTTCTCCGGGCTTTCTCCGTACAGGTAGCCCCGCCCAGCTGCAATGATCCCACCGGTAGCCGGATCGATCAGCAGCATAATCGCGATCACATCATCGTAGGTTCCAGATGGCACGATCGCCGAACCATCCACCATAACCTCACCCTCGACGAGCGACCACTCCGCCTCGTAACTCTCGACGCTGAGAATCTCGTACTCCTGTGGCGCGAAGCTGTTGTAGGCATCTACGCGCAGATCGAAATTTGCCACCTGCGCCGCCAGGTCAGGATCTATCTCCAACAAAGGCCAGAAGGAGAGATCAAAGGCGACCGTCAATCCCGGGAGCAGGATGGGGGGTGCGCCCCAATCCGAATTACAGTCAAGCAGCTGCCCTCCGGCATCGTACAGGCTGGCGAGCAGCACCGGCCGCTCGGGCACTACACCCTCGTTGCGCAAAAGCCCTACCAGATGCGGACGGCCCTGTGCATCGAAGTAAACGTGTGTCGAGGCTGAGATTGAGAGCGCCGTCTGGTGCAGTTCATCCGCCAGCCGAGCCTCGGGCAGGATCTCGATGCGCTCGATCTCACTCATCAACGAAGGGTCGATGTTGTACCAGCTGATCGAAACCGGCGTGGATTCGCCGGCGAGCAGCTGCGGCGTGTAGATCCAATCAAACTGGTGGGCGAGCACCTCGCCCTCACCGGTCATAAGCAGTCCAAGCACGCTTTCAAGTACGACCGCCTGCTCGCTATCGTTGTGCAGTTCCGTCACAAGCGTCACCTGACCCAGCTCTGGATTAGCTAGCTGACGTACGCCTCCGAGCGAGAGTTCGATCGGCAGGTCAGGAAGTACCTGCTCGCTCTTCAGCTGCGAGACCTGTGCCACCGCCGGCCGCATGCCTTGCGGAAGCTCCAGCACGAGAAGCCCCATCTCCTGTGGTCGAATAACCGACTGCGCCTGGAAGACCCGCTCGCTGGCCAGGCTGGAGCCGGATTCATCATAGACATCCACCTGCGCGCTGACCCCGGAAGCAAGCCCATCGCCGGCGTTGAAAAGCGTGGCGTAAACCCGCCATCCGGCATTCTCGTTGAAGACCAGCGACACAGAGCCAACCGAAAGATCAGCCTCCACTTCAGGGGGAGCGGCCGCTGCTATTGGCTGCGTGGCCGCTGGCTCTGCATTGTCAGCTCCACTACCGGATGGAGCGCCGATCGCCAGCCCACCGACGAACGCGGTCAAGTCGATCTCATCCCGCCGGTACGCGTTGATGTGCTCTGTATCGCACTCGATGGCGATGAACGGATCTCCGGCGACGGCGAGTGTCAGGCTGACTCGCGCGCTGGAAGGTGCAAAGCGGGCGGCAGCGTCCAAAGCACCCAGGTAGAGCAGCATGACCTGCTCATCGGAGAGCGCTTCGGGCTGTTCGAGCTGCATGGATACCAGCCCATCTTCATAGCGGATACTGACTCCGGCCAGTCCGAACTCCTGGGTGAGAAAATCGGAAAGATCCGCTTCGATTTGAACCGGATCGAGCATCGCCTCCACACGGGGGTCCTGCACCGGCTGATCGGGCGAGGCGGCTTTCTTGCCTCCACAGGCTGCCAGCAGGAGCAAGAGCGCCAGAATATGGATTGCTCGTTGGAGTTTCATTGCTGGCCTCCCTCGATCTGGCTCATCAGCAGTTGATAAACAGGGTCATTCTCGCTAGGCTGCTGTGATTGGAGCGCCTGCACAAGCGCGCCGCGATCAGCGTGCTGTATCATCGCTAACTGTTCATCAGTAAGACTGTCAAGTTTTTCAATCATCAAAGCCTGAGCCTGGCTGCGGACAATCCATTTGTCTACGAAGCGGAACAGCCCGTTCAGCATGCCCTGGTTTGAGATGGTATGGTCAGCGCCGAGCTTGGTGATCACACGCAGTGCCTGTGTGGCGCGCGCCAGTTCATCTGCCTTCTCGGGATCGGCACCCAGCCTTACGAGATCAGCCTTCAGTTGGTCGGCGGCCTTGCTGTCGAGGCCGAACTGCTCCTCGATCAAGTCGATGGCGTTGCTGCCGATCTGGCCGTTGATCGTCTTCAGCGCCTGGTTCATCGAACGGCGGGAATTGATCACTTCTTTCGGATCGAATCCGTCCTCGACCAGCCGATCCCACTCTTCGGGTTTCATAAAGCCCATCAGATCCGTGTAGTAGTAGCGGTCTTCCGCACGCTGCTTTTCGGCCCATCGTGCGTAGTCACTCGGGTCGTTCAGGTCAAGCTCTTCACCTTCACATGCCGAAAGACCGAGCGCCTGACGGCAGTCCAGGTCGGCATCCTGTTGCGACTGCAGCAGGACGGTCTCTACCTGAACGGTCGCGCTTTCATTTTCCGCCAGGCCCTCATTCTGGCCAATCACCGGCGTATGGAGCAGATCGAGAAAACTGCTCAGCTGCTCGGATGGATTCCAGCTGTCCAGCGTCTGGTTGAAGAAGTCCACACCAGGTTGCAGTAGGTCTTGCAGCGTCCCCCAGGTCTGGGTACCGAAATCCTCCAGTTGCGCGCCCCAATTCAAATCTGGGTTCTGGCGGAGAATCGACTCAGATGGCGTATCAGGTCCATCGACAGCGGTCAATGGCAGGCCACTCTGGTCGACGGCTGTATGCCGACCGAATACGTCTTCCACATACGCCTGATCCTCGCCCTCCAGGCCAGCGCTCACTAGCTGCCCATTGAACCAGGGCACCACGCCCGGCCTCCAATTGTCGAGGCCACTCTGCAGCAGCGTGCGCTGACGGGCGATTAGGTCGAGCAAATCCTGCAGCGGGACGACCGATGTCACATCCGGAGCCGGGGGCAGTGTGGGAGTCAAGGCCGGACGAGAGGTCGCCGTCGATGCAGTCGTGGCTGTCGCCGCACTCCGTGTGGGCGAAGGCAGCGCCGAATGGAATGCGGCCGGATCATACCCCACAGTCCAGCTGCCTGAGACGGGCATGCCCATGGTATCGCTGCCGCTGAAGGCACCAGACCCGCCATCCGCCGACAAACTGCCCTGCCAGGATCCCCCGGAGGTCATTGTCGTCGGGTACTGCACATTCGGCGGCAGATTCAGGTCGGCCGGCAGCTGAAGCGTCGAGATGATCTCCCAGGTGCCGCTGATTGAACCGCCTACCCCGCCCTCAAAGATCCCGTTGAAGTGACCGATGAAAGACGAACCGATCGTCATCCCAATCTCGGAGATTGTGTATGAGCTGGATCCCTCGACGTACCCTTCCGCCGGGCCCCCTGCTGGCGACAGAGTCATCGTGAATGGGAAGCATTCATCCCCCGCCCAGGACGAGGTGCAGATCTGGCCTGAAGCCTGGATCTCGCCGGATTGAGCCAGTACCGGGGACGCAGTAAGCAGAGTCAGTAGGAAAAGGAGCGGAAGCAAATGACGTGGACGGATTCGTGGCATGAGAGAACCTCCGCATAAGGCAGAGCCCGCACTGCAGCCTCCCGCCGGACGCGGGGCGATGGTTGGAGCGGGCTCTCGAGCCGGTAAACCAGCCACAGGAGCATAATTCTTGCGGCCGAAGACATTGGATTCAGTATAGGTTGGCTTGTGATGAAATGAACTTACGATCGGCTTTCAAGAGCGCAGCGCCCGCACCCCGCCCTCGCCGCTCGGGTTGTACCGATAGTTGATCCATCAGGATGAAATTCCTGCGAACGCGAGATGCCATTCCGGCCACTCAAATTTCACAGCAGGATGGAACTTAGCGGATCAGCGTAGATCTCAGCGAAATAGGCGACTGTCTTCTCCCGCTCGAGCTGGGATTTAATCATCATCGTTGCATCAGCTCTGGAGAAGGGTTACGGGAGAGAGCCCCCATCTATCTTCGTGCAGTTGTTGAACCGGGGTATTCAATCCTGCCAGGATGTGGGCGTCGTCCAGCGCTACTTTCCGGATGGATACTTACCCAACAGCCATCAACTCGTACTTCTCATCCTGGCTTCCCGCACCGGGAACCAACGTATGGCCGGCAGCCCGATCAGCAGCAGCACAGCGCTCAATAAATAAGTCTTCGGCATGCCAATCAGGTCGCTGATTGCGCCGAAGACGACCAGGATGATCGACTGGATAATGAACGAGAGCGCCATGTAGACGCCGTTGGCCAGTGCCCGGTTCTCCGGATAGCACTCCTGCGCGATGGCCATGATCACCGGCGTGGTCGAAAGCGAGAAAAAGCCCAGCAGCGGGAGCAGG
>DAOUEM010000393.1:0-7618 GCA_034430555.1 Anaerolineae bacterium
CCAACCGCGACCAATCGCTTACCCTGCCGAAGCCGCCGCTCCCAGAAATCCAGGGCCTCCTGATTGAACAGCCGCCAGGGACCATTCCAGACCTCCACGCAATGATGGCCGCCTACCTGCTCAAATTCCCAGGGCGGGCCATACCTGCGAGGGTGATTGCAGGAAGTCAGATACCCGCGGCTGATAGCCTGTTGTATGGCCTGGGTCATGTGTTCGGGGGTCAATACCCGAAAGTCGATCCATTCCTCCAAGCCCCAGATGTTCCAATGCCCTTTGAAGGTCGTGACTTCGCAGCCGGGGATCAGCATCACCTGCTGCGGTCCCAGCACGGCCAGGTCAGCCAGATGGCTGATGGTGTTGTGATCGGTGATCGCCAGGAAATCCAAACCCAGCGCTTTAGCGACAGCGATCACCTCACTCGGTGAGGAGTCGCCATCACTGTGGTGGGTGTGACAATGTAACTCGCCCCGATACCAGTTGTTAGCATGGGGCGGAAGGTGGAAATTGGGACTCTTCAGAGTCAGCATCTCAGGGAAAGACTGAGGCTGGCCGGTCGCTGCATCCGGGAAAAGGCGAATGATCACGCGATAGTGGCATCCCTGTGGCGCAACCTTGTAAAACCCCAGGCAAACGCTCCAGGTGCCGGGCGTGAGCGGGCCGGCCACATAGCCGGGGGTGGCTTGGGTGGGAGTGACGAAAAACTCGCGGCGGGCGCTTCCGCTCCAGCCTCGAAACCCGGCATCGAGGAACGTATCGCCCCGCCAGTCGAAGAGGCCAATATCCACCGTATTGCCGTCTGTGAGGTGCGGATCAGCCCCGATGGCCGCGCTGTAGTCATATTTTACTTCCAGGCGGCCCACATCGGGTGGCATCTCAACAGGCAGGGAGAGGTAACTCCCGGCCTGTTCCGGCGCGGCCAATCCTTCAAGGACCAGTTCCCCGCCATCTGTGATGTTCATTCGATTAGCTCGCCGTTGGCATCGTAGAAGAAGGTACGCTCCGGGTCCAGACTCAACCAGATCGAGTCGGGCAGTGCCGGCGGCTCGTCCTGGAAAAGGCGCACCGACACCAGCGTTTCGCCAACCTGCGCCACGACCAATGACTCCCCACCCAGCGGCTGGGTCACGTATATCTGACCAGGAAGGCCCGTGGGGGTAGGCTCGGTGCTGATGGTGATGTGTTCGGGCCGGATACCCACCGTGATCGCGTCGCGATCTTGCAGGTGATCTCCCAGCGGCGTCTGGAGCACGGCCAGGTCCAAGGTGGCCTGTCCATCATTGAAGACCAGTTGGCGTGCTCTCATATCCACAGTGCAGTCCAGCAGATTCATGGGCGGATTGCCAATAAAGGAGGCGACGAAGGTATTCGCTGGACGCCGGTAAACGTCCAGGGGCGCCCCCCTTTGCATGATGCGCCCGGCGGCCATCACAGCGATGCGGTCGGCCAGCGCCATGGCTTCGGCCTGGTCGTGCGTGACATAAACCGTCGTCACACCGACTTCGTGTTGCAGGTGTCTCAGGAAAGCGCGGGCCTCGACGCGTAACTTGGCGTCGAGGTTGCTGAGCGGCTCATCGAACAGAAACGCCTGGGCTTGATAGACGACTGCGCGCGCGACCGACGCCCGTTGTTGCTGACCACCGGAAATCTGGCCCGGTCGACGCTCCAACAACTCTCTGATCTGAAGCCGCTTCGCCACCTCGTCCACGCGCCGCTTTAACTCAGATCGCGGGACGCCCCGTACCTTGAGCGGATAGCCGATGTTGTCCAGGATGGTCATGTGCGGGTAAAGCGCATAATCCTGGAAAACCATCGCAATATCGCGGTCACGGGGCGGTAACTTAGTCACGTCTTTGTCGCCGATATGGATGCTGCCGTGTTCGGGCATCTCCAGGCCAGCGATCAAACGCAGCGTGGTCGTTTTGCCACACCCAGAAGGGCCAAGCAGCGCGACAAACTCGCCGTCGGCGATGTCCAGTGAGACGTTGTCCACCGCCGTAACCGTGCCGAAACGCTTGGTCACTTGATTGAGCTTTATGTGAGCCATTGCTTATCGTCCAATCGAGTCAACGTTTGATCCCGCCGAAGAAGCGGAACCCAAAGCGCCAGTTCACCAACAGATACAACAGGAGCACAGGGATCGTGTACAGAAAGGCATAGGCCGCGACCAACGTATGGATCGGCGTCCCAGCCTCGCTGTAGAACGAGTACAGGGCGATGGAAGCGGGCATTTTACTGGGGTCGCGCAGCAGGACCACCGGGATCAAAAACGCGCCCCAGGCATTGACAAATGCCCAGATGGCGACGACGGCCAGGCCGGGCCGGATCAGCGGCAGGGCGATGTCGCGGAAGATGCGCAGGGGAGACGCGCCAAAGACCAGCGCGGCCTCCTCGTAAGAGCGTGGAATGGAGTCCACGAAGTCGCGCATGATGAAGATGGCCGCAGGCAGAAATCCACCACTCATCACCAGAATGACGCCATAATGGGTATCCACCAGCCCCAGGTAAAAGGCCAGCAAGAAGATGGGCACCATGGCCGCCGTCCCGCTGACTACCGAGGAAAACAAAATCAGCACGTAGACCAACACGTCTTGCCCGGGCAGGCGGGCGCGCGACAGCCCATAGGAGGCTAAAGAAGCCACGACCGCCACGACGACCATCGCGCCACCGGCGATGATCAGGTTGTTGACGAACAGGGCGCGAATGGCGAAATCATTCCCAAACACGGTCTCGAAGTTGGCCAGAGAAAACTCTTCAGGAATCTCAACGGCCAGAGACGTTTTGGGGTTAAACGGGGCTGTCAGCAGCCACAACATCGGCAGGGCAAAAAAGGCCGCGATCACCACGGTGAAGATGAGGCGGCCAGCGCGTGACCAGGGTGAGTCATACGGATTCATGCGTGTACCCTCTGACGGCGTATCATCGCCAGATAGCCCATCGCCAGGGTCAAATTGATCAACATCATGACCACAGCGATGGCGGCTCCCTTGCCGAACTCAAAATCTCTAAAAGCAGTGCGATAGGTAAAAATGGACACCAACTCGGTGCGGAAGGTTGGGCCGCCGTGCGTCAACAAGAAGGGCGTGAAGACATTAAACGTCCACAGGGTGATCAAAATCAGATCGGTCAGGATATGGGCACGCATCTGCGGGAACAGGATGTCACGGAACTTCTGCCAGGAAGATGCCCCTACGACGTCTGCGGTCTCGATGTAAGATGGCGGGATGGTTTCCAGGGCCGACGAAAAGAGCAAGATCGAAAACGCCGAGCCGCGCCAGGTATTAAAAATGATGATAGACAGCAAGGGAAATTCAAATAACCAGTCGGGCCGCCCCAGGCCGATAAATTGGAGTATGTTGTTTAGCGTGCCGCCTTCCCAATCCAGGAAGGCGCTCCAGGCGAAGGCGACCACGACTTCCGGGATGATCCAGGCCAAGACGGCCAGGGTAAAGACGACCTCGCGCAAAATCCCTTTGCGCCGGTAAAAGACCCAGGCGACGAGCATCCCCAGCCCTGCCTGACCGACGAGAGCCGACCCTAAGACAAACTGGCTGGTGATCACCAACGCATTGCCGAACTCCCCCCGCCGCATCCAGCGTTCCGCATCGAACAGGCGCGTATAGTTTTCCAGTCCCACGTACGCGGGGTTAGGGGCAGTCGCGCCAGTCAGAGTCTGGTTGCTGAAACTCAGAAAAAAAACCTGCACAAAGGGATAGAGCAAAAAAACAACGACAAAAAAAAGCGCTGGCAGCAGGAAGAAAATCCCAACCCTGCTGGAAAACACGGGCGTTTGGCGGTCCATAGTCACCTCTGGGAAGTAAAAAGGGGGCCAGGTCCGCGCCTGGCCCCGTTTTCAGCAAAACGCTTTACCCTGTCAGGGCTTCTGACACTCCTTATTCCAGCGGGATACGGACCACGTTCTCCTCACCGGCCAGTTCGGTGACCGCCGCGTCAAAGGCAGCCATCGCCTCTTCCGGCGTCATCTCGCCGGAGACGACCCGCTCGGTCATCAACTGCGCTTCGACGGAGACCTGCGAATACTCAGGCAATTGAGGCCGTACGGTCGTTATGGGCAACAGCGCCTCGGCCATGGCGGTCATGACTGGATCGCCACCGACCGGCACATCGTCACGGAAGTTGATACGCGGCTGGATCAGCTCCCAGGCGCGTTGCGCATCCAGGCCAGACATATGCGCCAACAGCGCCCAGGCTTCCTCCGGATGCTCGGTATGGGGATTCAACGTCCAGCCCGTGCCGCCTGAAATGGTTACGAAGTCCTGGCCCCGGAACCCTGCACCCGGTTCCATCGCGGGCATCATCGCCCAGGCGACAACTTCGTTCCGTTGTTCGATCTCAAGGTGGCTTAGGATGGCCGACCGCCAAAACCAGTCGCCCTCAACCAGCATGGCGATTTGGCCGTTGGCGAAGGCTTCAAAGGAGCGGTCGCGCCCATCGGCGATCAGTTGCAGGCGCGGATCGCCGAGTTCCTCTTCGCCGTAGACGGTGGCGTAGAAGTTCAGCGCGTTCAGGATGCCCGGGCTACTGACGATCCACTTGCCTTGGTCGAAGTCATACATGTGGTGGCCTGCACCCAGCAGCACCATGAACCAGCCCTGCATGGTGGTCGCTTCGCCCATGGCCGTGCCCGCATCCACCTGCAACGGGTTTTCGATTCCGGCCTCCTGAAGCTGGCGGGCGGTGTCGAGCACCTCTGCCCAGGTAGTGGGCTGCCAGGGCAATGCGATTCCGGCCTCCTCAAAAAGGTCACGACGGTAGAATATCTGGCGGACATCGGTCCCGGCAGCGATGCCGTAGACTTCGCCCTGGAAGCCCAGGATGTTCTGGATGCCTGCCGAGATGTGATCCCAGCCTTCCCATTCGTCCACCATGTCACCCACAACCTGGTTCAACGGCTGGAGCAATTCGGCCTCCACAAACTCTGGCACCCAGAAGCCGTCAAAGGCCATGACATCGTGGCCGCTGTCCACGCTGAGGTCAAGCGCATATTGCTCCCTGAGTTGTTCGTCACCGCCACCAAACTCGACGAGTTCGACGGTCACGTTCCGTCCCTCGGCAGCCATCGTTTCCTCAAAGGTGGGGATGACGTAGGTTGTCAGCCAGATCACCAGGTTATTGTTGACGCCGCCAGCCACGCAGCGGCAGGTAATGGTCAGCGTGACTTCTTCCTGGGCCACTGTGGATACGCCGAAGAGGCCCAGCAGCAAACTAACGGTAAAAAGCACCGTGACGAATTTTCTGCCTATAGACATGATTCGCCTCTCGATCTAAAAAACTCTACTGAGTAACAGTGGGGGATGAAATTGAGATGTGCGCCGGTTCCCTCCTTTCGTTCGTTGGCTTATCAGTGGGAGTGCTTTGCGGCGGACAGAACAACATTAGTACACGATGGAGAGTGGATGGCAGAGGCCCTTAACATAATTATAGTCGAAAATCGTGGGCCGTCTACAACGAGCGAGATTAGCATGTATTCATTATGATAATTCAAAGCCCGCCCAAAGAACCTTTTACCTGTTGGCGCTTTCCCGATCGAGGTTTGACAGCCTCGCGCCAAATGACAGGCCTGTTTTCTGGGGATACACCTTTCCTCGTACCATGGCGGATGTGAAATGATCGAGCAGCTATTGCTAAAACAGCTTTGGCATGCCTGTTTGACTCGCTACCCTTGTCACCAGTCTACGTCAATCATAACCAGAGAACAGGGTGCATTTGTTGTTGGGGGCAATTAGGCCGCATTCCACAGGGAATCAAAGGTGTGGTCCAAAACGGCAGGTAGAAGGAGCCTTGTTCCCCGAAGGGTACCCCATAGGGGGCAAAGTGCTGCACGCCGTCGACAACCCGGTCCGCGTCCGCGTTCCTGCTCTCGGTGCTTTACGAAGACGAAGAGGCCACCGCTGCCCTCATGCCAGAGGTGGTAGATTTCCCCCAGTATGCATCCCAATGGATAAGGATCTTGTTTTGTCGTCAATCAGATGATTGTATAATCACAAGTGCAAAGGGGCAGATGTCGCCGGGATTGGCATGCCGGGGGTCTTTGTCATCCGAAGCTATTGTTGCCTGGCCGAGCCAGGTATCTGATTTACTCGCCACAAGAAGGGGAATGCAATGGCTGCAAAGATCGTGATTGTCGGTAGTTTTAACACCGACCTGACAACCTACATGGAGCGGATGCCCAGGCCAGGCGAGACCGTCCACGGACGCAAATTCGTGACCGGCCCCGGTGGCAAAGGCTCCAACCAGGCCGTGGCGGCGGCCCGGCTGGGTGCCGAGGTCACCTTTGTCGGACGCATCGGGCAGGACGTGTTTACCCCACTGGCTCTGAACATCTGGCAGCAGGAAGGTATAAACACTGACTACGTGATCCAGGATCCCGAACACTCGACTGGTGTCGCGCCGATCTTCGTGGACGACACGGGCGAAAACAGCATCGTCGTCGTGTTGGGGGCCAACCTGGCGGTCAGCAAAGCGGATGTTGATGCGGCGGCAGAGGCTATCGCTCAGGCAGATATCCTGCTCACCCAGTTGGAGATTGATTACGATGCGGTGGGCCATGCCCTCCGGGTTGCCAAAGAGCACGGTGTGACCACCATCCTGAACCCGGCTCCGGCCGGCCACTTACCGGCGGACGTGGTGGCGCTGGTCGACTATATCACACCTAACGAAACCGAATTGGAGGTCTTGAGCGGCATGCCCGCGTCTTCCGTCGAGGAGATGGCCCGGTCCCTGCTCACCACCGACACGCAGACCATCATCATGACCATGGGCGCGCAGGGGGCGCGTTACCTGCGGCAGGACGGCACGGCCCTGGTCTCCAGTTACCAGGTGGACGTGGTAGATACCACGGGTGCGGGTGACGCCTTCAATGGTGGGCTGGCGGTCGCCCTGGCGGAAGGCAAGCGCCTGGTCGACGCCGTCGCCTTTGCCAATGCCACGGCGGCGCTGTGCGTGACCAAACCTGGCACCGCACCCAGTATGCCGCAGCGTGCTGAAGTCGAGGCCCTGCTGACCGCTCACTAACCGGCACCGCCGGACTGGCCATGAGCCTTCGCCTAGAACAGCCAACCCGGCTGATAAAATGCACTCACGCCGGGTTGCACGGCTGCTCTCCAGTGGTCATAAATCGGTTATTCGCCGTCCGGGCCAGGCATGATCACAAATTCTTCCGTATAGAGGTGAAAGCGAACGGAGCAAAAGGCATCGGCATCCGCCCCGGCAGCGATCCCGATTTCGGTGTCAAATGACGCTTCCATGTCATCAATGCTATCCCACCACATTTCGGCGGTGCCGTCGTAGGGCTTCTCCTCATCGGTGTCCTGCCGCTCCGTGGCAATGTTAATACGGTACCCGTGAACGCCCGGCAGTTGAGTGGATATCTTGGTATGTTCCTCCACCCACAACCGCTTGAACTCCTCCATGCTGATGCCGGGCTTCCGCTTCAGAAATGCTATGAGCTTGACCATTTTCCCCTCACTAATTGAGGAATCAATTCAAGAACGCACAAACAGGAAGACCTTTGACTTCAAATAGCGTTCAATTTACACCCAATCGTCTCGTTCCGTTTCTTGCCTTGTGTTCTGCACCTTGAAGTTGTCACCTTGAATGT
>DAOUEM010000394.1:0-4753 GCA_034430555.1 Anaerolineae bacterium
CTCCGGCGCCCCCCGAATGTTCAGGCCGCCGGTGGCGGTGGCGGTCAGCGCCGGTAGGGGAGGGACCTGGTTGGTGATGGTCGCATCGCCAAACAGCATGATGGCGATGTTTCGCTGCTGCGTATCGGGCAGATTCGCCTGGATGAGCAGCGTGGCCAGGCTCCAGTCGCTGATGTTCTCCCCGGAGGATGTCACCGCGATCTGGCGGATCGCCCCGATATCCGCCAGATCGCCCGGCTGATCAAAAGCAGCGCGGCTCACACCCGGCTGGAATTCTGCCGAGATTTGGCCATTGCCATAACAGGCGGTGTTATTGTCCATCGTGCGGCACACTGCGCCGGCCCGTCCCTGGGCCAACAGGACGTTCGCCGGGCAGTTGTCGCCGCCCTGTGCCGCCGCCGGCATTGATGCACCCAGCACCCCGGTCAGGAGTATGCTTGCCACCACGAGTCGCCTGAACATTACCATGCTCATTGCCGTCCCTCCTTGTTCCCTGCTACTGGCAATATATCACGATTCAGGGCGTGTAGAACCGGGATAGTAGGTCAGCCGTAGTGTAGCCGTACAGAAATAGCCTGGAAGGCGGCAGGTAAAGCGTTCAGCGCTTAGCCGTAGTCCGTCTTATAATGAATGTGGACGTAGACGCCTCCGGTCAGCCAGCGGGGAGTGATGTGGTCATGAGATATGTGTATGTGCTGCTAGCAATTATCGTGTCTCTGGTGATTGTCGGCGTGGCCGTCGGCCAGGGGACATCAGAGACGTTTGCCGTGGTACAGACGATCGGACAGGAACGTCCGCGCGGCATCCGGTACGACCCGAACTTCGACCGTTTTGTCTGGGTCGATGCCGCCGCCCTGCAACTGGTGGATGCCGCCACGCTCGAAGTCCAGCACACCATCGCCGCGCGCGGTCCGTATAACGCCTACCGGTTCAGCCATGATGGTCGCTGGTTAGCCCTGGCCATTGAGCGCCGCATCGAGGTGTGGAATACACAAACCGGCGAGCTTAACCTCTCCCTGGAGCCGGAAGGTGCGCTGGGCATCCAGGGACCGCTGCATTTTTCGGATGACGATACCCTGCTGCTGTTCGACTCGGTCGTGCCCGCCCCGGATAACCTGCGCCGCAGCGAGTTCGATACCGTGATTCTCCCCTGGCTGTGGGATTTGTCGGATGCACGCGGCGCGGCGCGTTCCCGGCTGCCCCGTTTTGTGGAAGCCTACCCCGTGTTTAATATGCGCAACGGCTACATCCTCGGGCCCAACAATATGGCGATTGCTGCGCTGCCGCAGCGCCTGCAGATCGTGGACATCAACGACCGGGATTTGCCGGTGATTGCGGAGATACCCTCGGCCCGCAATGAACGCGATCCGTTGAGTGTGTGGTTCAGCCTGCGTGATGACCAGATGTACGTGCGTCCCATCGGCAGTAATCATCTGTACCAGGTCAATACGGCTGATGGCGGCCTGGTCGATATCCCGGTTGGCAGCCAGCTCACTTACCAAAACATTCGGTCGTTTGAGCGTCTCGTGCTGAGCGACCAGGCGCGTATCATCGGCGAACCGAACAGCCTGACGGGTAACTCGCTGCTGCGCTTGCTGCTGGGGGAACGGTACCAGCAGAGCTGGCGCTACCACCCGCTGACCGTCATGTTGATCGATATCTTGCAGCCCGTCACGCCGGAAGCGCGGCAGATGGGCCTGCTGGTTTATATCTTCGATGAACAGGCGGGCCAGGGCGTGATCGACTTCGTGCGGCCGGTGGACGCCTTGCAGATGGTTTTACACCCCGATGGCCGGCATCTGATGGTGCGGCGGTCCTCCGGCAGCCAGCCTATCGAAGTTTATAATATGGAAACCGGCGTGCTGACGGCCAGCTATACCCCGGCGTTGCGTGATCCGGATGGATCGCACATCCTGGCCTACAACAGCACCGGCAGCCTAATCATCAGCGACTTTCAGCGCTTCGACGTCGCGACCGGCACGGTCGTGTTTGAAGAACTGAACTACCATCCCGGCTTTGACCGCTACTTTTTCTCACAGGACGGCTCGGGCCTGGTCACGCTGCGCGGTTCTGAATGGTGGTACTGGGACCTCGCCACCCGGCGGGTCATTCGCCGTGAGAGCGTGGACCTGCGCGGGTCGCTGCTGTGCACCTGGCCGGACGGCCACCGTTTCCTTACGACCCTGGAGACGCCGGACGGCCCCGGCATTGAGGTGGTCAACGTAGGCACCGGCGAGCGGTACAGCCTGGTCTTCGAAGTGTTGACCGACCGTGCCATCGTCGACGTGATTCCCAGCCCGGACTGGCTCAATTACCTGGTGATCTACGAGGCCAACCAGTACGGGCCGCATTATCCCGGCAACGAGATCGCCATCTACAATCTGTTCGAGGGCAAACGCTGGTTTTTGGCCGGAGATGATCTGCCGCAGCCTTATGCGCGTCGTTATGGATGGTTGGATGCCGCCACGGTTTTTGTGGCCAGCGAGGACGTGGGTGGCTCGAACCAGCCGGAGCGCCTCTATAGCCTGGAATATCATGTCTCGGGACTGCCGGCCTGCCTGGTGGAAAACTTTCCGTTCCAATGGCGGCGCTGGCTCGATTTCTGGGAGCAGTTGAACGCCAATATGCGGTCGGACACTCTGGGACGGCTGACCCGGCGGCTGTGTGACGCGCTGCCGGGCACCGAAACCGATGTCGAGGCCATCTTCCATCCCACCGCGATCCCGACCCGCATCCCGGTCACGCCGACCCCGGCCTTTATCGCCGGTGTGCCGGCCTGCCTGACCAACCGGTATCCTGCTCAGTCCCTGGAATATGCGACCGTCTGGCGGGAGATGATCGAAGGCTTGACGCCGGAACAGGTCGCCGAGATGGAAGTGCTGTTGTGCGAGGGTCTCGGGGGGGTGTCTGTGCCGTCATCCTCGTACGGTGGGTATGCGGCCGGCCCTCCCATTGAGGTGATGACCATCGATGTGAATACGGGGCTGCGGGCTTTCGGGCCGTTTTTCCCGGCAGATGACGGTACCCCGCCCTCTATCCAGGTGGTTCTGGAGGCGTTCCGGCGGGCGCACAGCTTCACACCGGATGGCGCGATCCTCAGCCAGGATTTAGAGCTTTTGGCGGCACGCAGCGTGCCGGGTTATGTGACCGTTTATCGTTTGCCCGTTGCTTACGAGACGCTGGCCGCTGACGCCACCGCCACCGCCGCGCCTCTGGCGGATGACGATCCCAATCGGATTGCGGTGCGCCCCACGGCGACCGAACCGTTTGACGTCCAGGGCGGACCGCGCCCCACGCTCACCCCGACGATAACGCCGACGCCTCCGCCGCCGCCGGTCGAGCAGGTCGATCAACCCGACTACGAGGTAGTGCAGGAATTCTGTCCAGCCGGGCCGCTCTACCATGTCAATAACCCGCCTCCGGATTATCAGCCGCCTGGCCGCCTGCTGGTCTCGATGCCCGGTAGTAGGGTAGTCTGGATACTGGACCCGCTCACCGGCAGCTTGACGCCGGATGAGACCATTCCCCTCTGTGGGCTGGGCCTGGATTGCCGGTATTCGTTTGACCAGGAATGGATACTGGTCCACTCCAACCGGATTTATGTGTCACGACCGGATGGCCGCGATGCCCTGACGCTTTTTGAGCCGCAGGAACAGTCCGCCTGGCCGGAAGCCGTCTATTGGCTCGACCCCGATACCATCGAAATCCGCTACCAGGGTTACCTGCCGGATCGATTCGTTTTTCCGGTGACGCTGCTGCAGCGCCTGGAGGTGGAACTCGGTGAGTATTCCGAGCCGCTCCAGCCCCGATCGTCCGTCACGGTCAATAATCTCTATACCGAGACGATCACCACGCAGCCCGCCGGGGGACCGCTGGCCGTCGTGCGTACCAGTTTTAATACCGGGCGCACCACGGGCTACAAGTACTATATCGTCAACCAGGACACGGGCGTTGAGGACTATTTCGCCCGGCTGGCGGATTATCCGGTCGGCGAGATGACCTTTGTCTGGCATCCGTTGGGCACGTCATTGTACTATCGTTATCCTTTTGAAGATCAGTGGTTCATTTATGACCCGGCCACCAGCCAACACCGCGTTCTCGGCGAGCTGCCGGATGGTGTATGGTCGCCTGATGGACGTTATCGGGCAGACTGGTATTGGGTCTCTGCCGAGGAACGAGCGGCGCGTGAAGGTGCGTTGCAGCAAGGCGCCGGCACCACGGCAACTCCGGTGTTTTCGCTGCCCACGCCGACCATGATGGTGCTGGGGGCAACCTCAGTTCCTCTGGATAGCGCCGCTGAAGAGTCGGAAGAGCGCCCGCCGGAGCCGAAGATCACCGTCTGGGACAGCGAGACCGGGCTGATTCGCCGCTATTGTTTGCCGGGCACGGAACGGGAAAACTTCAGCGGGCCGCTGCACTGGTCGCCGGACAATCGTTACCTGGTCTTTCGTATTCGGCTGCCGGCTGATGGGAATTTCCCCACAGTGCGGTCGCGTACGCTGGTGCTGGAGTTGGCGACCGGTGCCGTGACCGAGCTGAGCTTCGATGTGGGCGACGTGATCGTATGGACGGGTGAAGCGCCGGAGGGGGCACGATGAACATGACGTGGCGAAACCTCGCGTTACTGCTGGCGTTAGTCGGGTTGCTGCCGCTTTCGCTGGCGCAGGCGCAGGGGGATGACCGGAATGATACCGGCGTGTACGTCACCACGCAGGACTACAGTTCGCTGCGGCTGGGGCCGGGCCTGAACTTC
>DAOUEM010000395.1:0-25570 GCA_034430555.1 Anaerolineae bacterium
GCGCAGCGACTCGCACTCCTCCCGCAGCGCCGCGAACGTCATCGCCGCACGAGCCGCCACCATCTCCTCGTTAAAAGCGTCGACGCCGCGATAGCCCTCCAGGCTGTAGACATCACCTCGCAGCAGCGCCCGCAGGGCCTCCACGGTGGCCGCATCCCAGCCGTTGATGTGGGCCAGCACGTCGCGCACGGACCAGCCGGGCGATACCTCACGCGCCGGGTCGACGGCATCCAGGGCGGCGCGCAGTTCGGATCGCGCCTCGTGCAGCAGGGCGACCAGTTCGGGTTTGGTGGGCATGGGTACCTTTCTGTTCTTTCTTCAGTTGAGCGGGCCTACGCACTCAATGGCGAGAATGGTCTGCATATCCTCAAATTCACTCGGGATGTCAGCGAGTGCTTGAATCTCTTCCTCGGTCGTGAGGTAAACATCTTTCATGCTTCCTGTTTGAAACAGGTCCCTGCCGCCTGCATGAAACACCAGGCCTTCCGCAGGATAACCGAACCCGATTGTTGAATCGATGGCATAGGTAAACGCCGGCTGGCCGTATTCGTCCAGGACTGTGGCGAGGCAGGGACTGATGGGCAGGATGATGCGCTGTGCCACCCCGTCCGTTATCCATATCGAACCGGTTGAAGCATCAGGCCGTACCGGCGTAAAAGGGCTGATAAACGGCCAGCGGTAGACGTCATCCCAACCGGACGAATCCCTGACGGGGTTCACCTCGAAAGTGATATCCAGACGATCGAACACCGCCTCCACCGTATCTGTATCCGTGGCACCGGGCTGTATGCCCTGCCAGCAGGCTTGAGGGCACCTGCCATGCCCCAGCATTGCGCCCAACATGTTGGCAGGCGTTGGCGGGCGCAGCCCGATCACAATGGCCGCTGCCACGACTACGGCCAGCACCGTCAACCCGATGGCGATTCGCCTGATATTCATCGCAGGTCACGAACCCTTTCCCGGCGGGCCGGCCTCGACGCGGGCGCGCATGGCCTCCACCGGCCAGGCCCCGTCCCCCTCCGACCAGCCGAAGACCCACGGGCTGAGCTGCTCCATCCACCAGGTGACACCGGCCTCCGCATAGGGCACAACGATGGTCGCATCCGCCGCCGGGTCCCCGCCGGGCGTGATGCCGGAATGGATGAAGTCGAAGGGGGCATCGGGCGCGATGTCCAGCGCGGCCCGTTCCGCCCGGACGAAGGCCACCGCCTCCCGCATCAGTTCGACGGACATCATGCGCGCGAAGGCGAAGTTGTCCCGGTCGAGGGGGTGGTAGCCGTCCCAACGGGCAGCGCGGCGAGCGGGCTTCGGGTTGGGCCACTGCCCACCCACCCAGATCGGCGGGCGCGGCACCTGGACGGGCCTCGGCGTGAAGGTCACCTCGCCGATGCGGTAGTGGCCACCGTCGTGGCGGTCCCCCTCGTGGCGGTATGGCTCCCCGGACCACAGCCCGGTCAGCAGGGCGAGGCCCTCGTCCAGCATCTGGCCGCGGATGCGGGCGCTCGGCTCGTCGCCCACTTCGTCGAATTCCGCCGGGTCGCCGCCCGTGCCCACCCCCACCACCAGCCGCCCCCCGGACAGCCGGTCCAGCGCGGCGGTCTCGCGGGCGAACTTCCAGGGACGGCGGCGGGGCAGCGGCGTCACCAGGATGCCGCAGCGCAGGCGCGTCGTCTGCATGGCGATGACGGCCACCGCCACCGTCGGGTCGAGCAGGTCTGCCGGCCAGTGGGGGATCACCGCGTCCCAGGAGAAGAAGCCGTCCCAGCCGGCGGCCTCGGCGGCGCGGGCCAGCTCGGCCAGCAGAAACGGGTCGGCAAACTCGCCCATCGGGGGGAACTGCAAGCCGTAGCGCATGGGGATTTCCCTTTATTGACCGTAAAGGCTGAAGTTGCCTGTCAGCAACCGGCTAGATTCCATTCTCTTCAAGAAGTTCTATGATAGCGGCGTCAGTCTCAGAAGATAGAATTTGCTTAATATCAAGTGTACGTAATTTCCCAGCTTCGATTAGTAGTTGTACAGCATTAAACCGCCAGCCATCATCGTAGTGGTGTAAGGCAACAAACCTAAGAAAGTCCTCAGTCTCAGGCAACTCGTTCTCGAAACCGTAAGTTACGAACCTACTCCACTCTTCAAACGGGATACCTTCGAGGGAATCAATGATAAGTCTCGGCTCGTGTTTTTCATGAAGATGAAAGAGCCCTTCTGCAAGCTGAGGATGAAATGTCCAGTCCCAGGGATAAAGTCCACGAGCAACAGTCCTCCAATTCATTTTTCTAGCTTCATCAGTGGACATCACACTTAAATTGATACTCGAAGCTAATGCTCGCCTTTTGGCTCCCGCAGTGGCACCGGAAGGACTAGTCAATAACCCGATCATTATACCTACATCTTCTAGCTGTCCTAGAAAACACTCAACACGCGAAACATCGATTTTTCTCGTGTGGCGCTTTGCATCAGCTGCAAAAAAGGGGATTGACTGATTAGCTCGATACACAACAACATCTAGTTGTCTTTTGACTTTGCTAAAGCGCCCAACAATTTTAACGTCACCCTTAACTCGAAAGTTTGGAGGCTTGAACTCATAGCGTAGCATCTCTACCAAGGCCTGCTCATATTGTTGGGGTTCAATATTGTGATTCATATAGCGTTTTCCAACAAAACTTCTCGGTAATGCGATTTTCACATCAGTCGAAACACACTCTTGTCAGGTAACGGCGGCGCGGGCCAGCTCGGCCAGCAGAAACGGGTCGGCGAACTCGCCCATCGGGGGGAACTGCAAACCGTAGCGCATAGGAGTTTCCCTCAGGTAGGAGTTATTGGTAGGGGCGAATCGGTGATTCGCCCATCGGTGATTCGCCCATCGGTGATTCGCCCGGCGGTGATTCGCCCATCGGTGATTCGCCCATCGGTGATTCGCCCGGCGGTGATATGCCGACGACTACCCCGCCGACCAGCGAGCGAAGTCGAACTCGGCCAGCACGGAGAGGATGGCCGCTTCCGCCCATTCGCGGGTTTCGCTGGCCAGCGCCTGCTCCGGCACGAAATACCAGCGGTCGAACTCGGCCGGCGTGGCCGGGAAGTGCTGGTAGTCCCACGCCCCATCGCAGGTGTTGATCAGGCCGCCGGTCAGCTCCGCCATGGAGGCCGCCAGCAGCCCGTAGGCGATGTCGATGATGGCCGGCTGGCCGTCCTCGCGCCGGAAGCGCCAGCAGTGCCCCACCGCCAGGCGGCGGCGCATGTGGTCGGCGCGCTCCCGGTAGCGGCCGTAGGGCATGGTCAATTCGTACGCCCAGTATTCGCGGTCGAAGTGGTCGAGCTGCCAGTGGTACACCTCGCAGCCGCCCGGCCGCTCCGGCACGTGGAACCAGGCATACGTTTCACCCGGCCAGGTCACCCGATCATAAGGCTTGATGGCGTGCTCGCGGCGTCCATTGCGGGACTTGAGCGTCACCGCCAGCGCCGGCCGGGAGGCGATCACGGCCCGCTTCAGGTAGGCGTCCAGCCGCCGGTTGGCCCGGTCCAGCAGGTCGCCAAAGGTCGGGATCGCCGCCGTCGATGGATATACGTCAAACGTCGTGCTCACCTCACGCCCCCAACACCACCTCGCGGCCCAGCGCCGCCGAACGATAAAAGGCATCCAGTACTTGCAGGGTGACCAGCCCCTGCGCCGCCGGGGCCGGGGCCGGGCTATCGTCGACCACGCAACGCAGGAAGGCGTCGATCAGCCCGGCGTGGCCGGCGGGAACCGGCGGGCGGAGCCTGGGCCGGGCTTCCACCGCCGTGCCGTCTACTTCAGTATACAGCATCAGGGTATCTTCCTGCGTGTAATTACGGACGTGCACCACGGCCGCGCCCTTCGACCCGGCAAAACGCAGGTAGATGTCGTCCTCGCCGGGGCGGCGATGATCGGCCCACGAGGCCTCCAGCACCAACGGGATGCCGCTTCCCACGCGCAGCAGGCCCAGCGCCCCGTCCTCGACTTCGTAGCCGCCCGCGCCGCCGGTCTTGGTGTTCCAGCTTTTACGCCCCGCCGGCCCGAAGACCGCGCGCGTGGTGCCGCTGACGGTGTGCACCGCCGGGAAGTCCAATACCCACAGCGCCAGGTCCAGCACGTGCACGCCCAGGTCGATAAGCGGGCCGCCGCCGGCCGTCGCCTTCTGGCTGAACCAGCCGCCGGGGATGCCGGTCTCGCGCTTCCAGCCGGCCTCGACGTGGTAAATCTCGCCCAGCGTGCCGGCCCCCACGGCCTGACGCAGCCACTGGCTGTCGGCGCGGTAGCGCTTGTCGTAACACACCGTGAATTTGCCGCGCGCCCCTTCCGCCGCCGCGGCGATGCGTTCGGCGCCGGCCAGGTCGTTGGCCAGCGGCTTCTCGCAGATGACGTGCAGCCCCGCTTCCAGGGCCGCGATGGTCACCTCCGGGTGCAGATTGTTGGGCACGCACACGCTGACCACGTCCAGGTCGGCCTCGGCGAACATCGTCTGGTAGTCGGTGTAATGGGGCACGCCGGGCAGATGGGCGGCGCGCTCGCGCAGCCGGTCGGCGTTGACGTCGCACAGCGCGACCAGCTCCACGCCGGGCAGGTCCCGGTAACTTTCCGCATGAAAGCGGCCCGCGCCGATGCCGATTACTCCGGCCCGTAAAGTTTGGCTCATGATAAAAACAGACTCCTGATAAAGGCGGACCCGCACGATAAACCCGTCCGCCGGCACCCTTATTGTACCGCGTTATCGGGCCCCCAAGTCTTATCGGGGCCCCATTAGCTTACCATAAATAAAAAACGGCGACCTTACGGGCTTACGAACGGGGAACAGGTCCGAGTCAACTGTCCATATAACGGCGCACGTAATCAGAGCTGACGGCCACGTAACGGGGAGCCATCTGGCGCAGGGTGGGGTTATCCGCCGCGCGGCTCACCACGTAATGGGACACGATCAGGTAGCGGGCGGAGATGAAGGTCTTGAGGTGCGTATCCCAGCCGGGCGGCAGCGGGCGCACCGACTCGTACCCCGCGAACAGCGCCCGCTGTAAGGCGGCCAGCTTGCGGTGCGGCTGCAAGGCCCACAGCGTCGTCGCCAGGTCGTAGACCAGGTGCTCGTAGCTGGCGTCGTCGAAATCGATGGCGCGCGCCTCCCCGTTGTGGAACAGGTAATTGCCGTGATGCAGGTCGGTATGGATCAGCCCGAAGCGGTCCGGCCCGTCGCCCAACTGCGCGATCTCGGCCCGGATGCGGTCGGCGGCGGTGTAAAAGAGCGCCTGGCCCTCCAGCGAGACCAGCTCCCGGGAGTCGCCGAGGTCCTCGCGCCAGCCCGCGACCAGGCGGCTGACCTCGCCCACGGGCCGCGTAAATCCCGCCGGGGGCGTGAAGGTCGCGGCGTGATCGTGCAGGCGGGCCGTCAGCACGCCCACCTGGCGCAGCGACTCCGCGCCCAGCCGCCGCCGTCGAAAGGTCCCCTGCACCCAGCGATAAAGCACGCACACCCGCTCTTCTGGCACACCCTCCGCCCCGGCCACGGCCAGCAGGTCACCCGCGCGCGTGTATACCGGCTCCGGCACGCCGAGATCGGTGTCGCGGCGCAGGGCATCCAGCCATACTGCCTCGGAGCGGATCGCTGCCGGCGTGCGGTAGCCGGGCTGGCTGACGCGCAGCACATAACGCGATCCATCCGGCACGCGGACGCGGAAGGTGGTATTGGCCAGGTGCAGCAGCAGCTTGAAAGTCGGCTGGCCGCCCAGGTCGTAGTGAGCCAGGGCTTGGGCGGCCAGCCCGCGCAGCAGCCGGACCTGCGCACGGTGGGAGCGTTCTTCAAAGCGGGGCATGGGGGTTAATCCTCACCAGGCTTCCAGGATGGCCGTTTTTTCCGGCAAAATCTGCGGATGGCGATCAGTGTACAACCAGCCCGTTGCGCTGCCAAGTAGGGGCGAATCGTTGATTCGCCCGGCGGTGCGTCGATCCCGGCGAGTCGTCCGGCGGGGCTTCCCGTAGGGGTGATCGATGAACCCGTTTTTGTAGGGACAGGTCTGAGACCAGTCCTACCGATACACACCGATTCGTCAAAGTCCGCGAGTTTACAGACGCCGCCAGAGCAGGGGCACCAGCATCTCCCAGTCGGAGAGACCGCCGTGCCGGCTGACGTTGGCCCGGCCGTAAGCCGGATCGTCCAGCACCCAGCCCAGGCGCGGGGCCAGGATCAGGTCGCCCAGGCGGTGGAGGGTCTCGGCATACGGTTCGCCGGGGCCGAACAGGCCCGCCGCCAGCGCCTCCGCCGGGTCGAGGCAGGCCAGCGATTCGGCGAATTCGCCCGTCACGCAGTCGATGACCGCCTGTTTGTGATCGGCCCGCAGGTGCAGGTACGGCAGGCGGCCCTCCCCGCTGACCGGGCACTGTAACGCCCGGTCGATGGGCGCGGCGCGCTGCTCAGCCGGCAGGTGCAGGAAACGTTCGGCATTATAGTGGCCGTGATCCGCCAGGAACAGCACCAGCGTCTGCCCGTCGCGGATCGACTCGTCGGCCAGCACGTCGCGCAGGTCGGCCAGTTGGCGCTTGATCTCGTGGTGCAGGTACTTGTTGCCGGAGCCGTATTTGTGGCTGAGGGTATCCACCTGGTCCCAGTAGACGCTGACCAGGCAGCGCTGCCCGGCGGTGGCGGCCAGCAGGTCGCGCAGGCGGAGGAACATGTCGGTGCTGTTGGTGTGGAAGTGTCCGTTTTCTGTCGGCAGGCCCCGGTGCAGGATGCGCGAAAAGCCGCTCCACAGGAATTCGTAGCGCAGCGAGACGTGTATCGGCACGCCCGCCGCCGCGAAGACTTCGGCCAGTCCCGGCACCGGCACGAAGTTCTCCGGTTCCAGGCCGTACTGGCTCAGCGACCCCTTGGCGTGGCCCCCGATGGCCGGCTGCCAGAACAGCGGGATGGTCAGCGCGCCGATCTCGCGCAGGAACAGGCGGAAGCTCAGGTTGCCGTGCTGGGCGGGAGACGCGCCCGTCCACAGCGTGGTGAGGGCGGTGGTGGTCGTGCTGGGGCACACGGAGGTCAGCGGGACCGGGCCGCGCCCCTCGGTGAGGTCGGCCACGGTGGCGCGCAGGGTATCGTCCGCCGCCATGTAATGCCGCAGCCAGTGATAGCCCAGCCCATCGGACAGGATCAGCACCACGCGCCGGATATCCGCCGGGGTTGCGCCGCCCCACACCGTCTCGTCCAGCGGGACTGCACCCGGCAGGTCCACGCCGAGCAGGTCCGCGACGGTGTGCACGGCGTTGTAAATCGACAGGCCGTCGTAGTGCGGGAAGATCAACTCGTCGGCCCAGGGCACGGGCAGGTCGAGGGGCCGGTTTGCGCGGATGCGGGCTTCGAGGGTCTCGGCGGTGGCCTGGTGGGTGAAGGACATTCGGTCTCTCCTTATTCAGATGACGGCATGGATCCAACGGCACAGCGCGGCTGGTTTGCGTAAGACTTCAAACGCCGGTGGTTATCATTCTAGCGCAGTGGGTTTTCATGATAAAATTGAGGCCGTCAACCACCGCAGCCTTCGTCACCGCCGGAAGGCTGCTTTTATTTGCACGGGGAGGCAAACATGAGGGTGTTACGGGTATGGCTGGTCTTCTTCCTGATCATGGTCGGTATTCCTACTGCAACCCTGGCCCAGAGCGGCGATGCAGAGGACTGCCCGACTCTAGTGGACCTGGCGCTGGCGACCACGGACGAGGTATGTGCGTTAACAGGGCGCAACGAAGCCTGCTACGGGCACGTGTGGATCGATGCCGAGCCGGCAGAGACAACCGGGGATATCCAGTTCGAGCAGGCCGGCGACATCATTGACGTGGCCGCGCTGCAGCAGTTGCGCCTGAGCACGATGGACACGGCGGATGACACGTGGGGCATTGCCTTGATGCGCATCCAGGCCAACCTGCCGGATGCCCTGCCCGGACAGAATGTGACGCTGGTGCTGTTTGGCGATGTCACCATAGACAACGCCGGTGAGGAAAGCCCGTGGCTGGAGGTCACGGCGACGGCGAACAGCAACGTGCGCGCGCAGCCATCCACCGGGAGCCGGATCGTCGACAGGCTGAGCGAGTCTGATACGGCCCGGGCGGATGGGCGCCTGTCAGATAGTTCCTGGCTGCGCATCCGGCTGGCGGAAGGGGGCTGGGGCTGGGTCTCGGCCGACCTGCTGAGCAGCACAGGCGACAGCGCCACCCTGCCCGTGGTCGACCCGGCGGCAGACACCCCGTCTTACGGCCCCATGCAGGCCTTTTATCTACAGACAGGACTGGGGGATGCGCCATGCGCCCCGGCCCCACCCAGCGGCCTGCTGCTCCAGACGCCAACGAACGAAGAACCGATCGAACTGCTGGTCAACGACGTGAGCATCCGCCTCAGCTCGACCGCGTTCTTACAGGCCGTGGCCGACGACCTGCTCTATGTCTATTTGCTGGAAGGGCGAGCCACGGTGGAGGCTTTCGGCCAAGAGCGGACTCTCATCCCCGGGTCACGGGTAACCGTGCCCATCGACGCCGACCTCCATGCTTCCGGCCCGCCCAACCCGCCAGAACCCTATGCCGAGACGGTGGTGCAGGCGCTGCCGACCAGTTTGCTGCAGCGCGCGTTCATAATGGTAGAGCCGCCGGCAGCAGAGGTGATCGAAGCCCAGCAAGTCGGCTGCACCCTGACGGCGCCGGGCACGATTAACGTACGCTCCGGTCCTGGCACCAGCTATCCTCAAGTGTATCAACTGCGCGGCGGCGAAAGCATGGCCGTCTACCAGCAGGTAGTTGGCGTACAAGGGCTTACTTGGTGGCTGATGGAAGACGGTTACTGGGTGCGCTCCGACCTGGTGACAACCGAGGGTCCCTGCGACCTGATGCCGGTCGTGCAGCAGACCCCGACCATTCCCACGCCAGTCCCTTACGACGAAAGCCTGAACATCAATGTCTGCTACTGGAGCAACGGCGGCGTCTGGTCCGAGCCGGTATCCCCCAACGTCATCATTGGTGCCTCGCCCGGCACGGTACGCGTGGAGTCGGCTGAAATCATCCGGGATGGCGGGATGGCCCCCACCCTGCGCATCGACGGCGCAGACCGCGGCGCGCCCTTTTTCACCGAGTACAAGAGCGAAGGCGCGGGAAGGGCCAGCGTGGCCTGGTACTGGCGAGGCGGCTCGATGAGTCCGGGTACCCACCAGATTGAGTACACGGTCGTGGTCCGCCAGACCATCCCATACTATGGGGAAAACGATGCCTACACCCTGAGTCCCGGCTGGACCAACGTCTGGACCTGTACGATCACCGTGCCTTAGGTCCAGGGCCGGACGTTCGCGCGCTGCTGGAAACTGAAAACTGTCTACTGTCTACTGTGTACTGGCCTCTTTCAGCAAGCCCTCCTGCCGCAGGAAGGCGCGCACGGCCTCCGGCCAGGGGCGCAGTTTGATCCCCAGGTGAGCGGCGGCGCTGTTTTGCAGCACGCCGTACTCCGGCACGGTGGAGGGGCGCGGGTAGTCGGCCAGCACGATGCGCTCGATGGGCACGCCGGCATAACCGGCTTCATCCAGGGCGAAGCGGGCCAGCCCCCAGCGCGAGGTATGGCCTTCGTTCACCAGGTGATAGGTGCCATAATGGCCGGTCTTCAGCAGGGCGGCCACGGCGGCGGCGAAATCGTCGTTGTAGGTGGGGGCGGCCAGCTCGTTGATCACCACCCGCAGCGGCCCCCCTTCGGCGGCGCGGGCCAGGATTTTTTGCAGGAAGTTGGTGCCGCCATGCGCGATCAGCCAGGACAGGCGCACGATGTAGTGGCGCGGCAGCAGCTCCCGCACGATCTGCTCGGCGGTCCACTTGCTGGCCCCGTAGGGATTGATCGGGTTGGCGCGGTCGTACTCGCGGTAGGGGAAACGCTGCCGGCCGTCGAAGACCTCGTTGGTGCTGATGTGCAGCAGCGGCGCGCCGACTCGCTGGCAGGCCAGGGCGACGTGTTTGGTGCCATAGGCGTTGACGACCATGGCCCGCTCGGGGTCGCGGGCGCAGCCGTCGACGTCGGTCCAGGCGGCGGGATGGATCACCAGGTCCGGCTTGAGGTCGGCCAGCGCTTCCACCGCGGCAGGATCGGCCAGGTCCAGGCCGAGGATCGGGGCGACGGTCGAGTCGTCGGCCAGCAGGTCGACGCCGGTGATGGCGTGCTCCGGGGCCAGCAGGCCGGCCAGTTTGCCGCCCACGCGCCCCTTGACGCCCGTGATCACGATGTGCATCCGTGCCCCCTCCTCGCGTGTTGGCCGATCCGGGAGGGAGTATACCGCGATTCTAAATATGAAGTAGTAAACGAAAGAGTTGTCGAAATATAAAATATTTATAAATAGATGTATTGATTTTTCGTTGTGAAACATTTATTTTGTATTTGTCTTTAACGCACGCCTGGGAGCACTCCACCCTTCATCGTTTCCCCCTCCCAGGTCTTTTTATCGGCATCGCACATCATAATCCCATAGGAGAACGCCCTACATGAACCGCAATCGTCTGGCTGTACTCGTCATCGTAATAGTCGCGCTGCTGGTTTCCGCGACCGCCGCCTTCCCCTCGTTGGCTTCGTCACTGTTTTTAATGGTACCGCCGATGGCACCGAGGGGTTAACCCAGCGGTATACTTGCGGCACCCCCCTCTCGCCGTACATGTCCTTCACGGCAGTGCCGACTGCTACGGGTGTGTACAACTACTCCGATCACTTTAACTCGACAGACATCAATGTCATGATCTTCTACCCAAGCTTCAACCCTGCCGACTCGACCGTGAACCGCATCGCAGCATTGGATGACGGCGGTATCGTGACACTCACGGCTGGCAACGTCTACACCTTCGTGGTCCACCGGCACTGCGGGGATCTCGCCGCTGGTAACACCTGGGAATTCAGGATGACCTACCTGAGCGCTGCTGCACCCGCTGCACCCGCTGCGCCCGCTGCCGCCCCCGACGCCTCCTGGGACCCCGGCGATGCCCGCTTGAACCGCCAGCCAGCACAGCCCACCGCCGTCTACTGCGAAGCCCAGGGCCTGTTCGCCTACGGCCCGCAGGGTCAGCCGATGCTCTACGCCAGTTGGGAAGCCATCGAAGCCGCCGGCGTGCCCACCAACGCGCCTCTGCCCCTGGACATGAACGAAGCGATGCACGCTGGTTTCTTCCGCCTGCCCGATGGCTGGTTCCAGATCGTCGTCAACGGTGGGCCGGAAGAGTACATCTACCGCTGGGACGGCTGCCCGATGACCCACACCATCACCGAGGTCTTCTCCACGGCCACCGGCGAGCGCCTGGTCTACGAAGCCCAGTAAGCCTCGCCCCTTAGCAAATCTCCGGCATCAGCCGCGGTGACCGGCGGACACCCTCCCCCGGTCGCCGTTTTGATCGCGGGGGCCGCGTCGACGGCAGCGCCTGCTTCTGAAAAATATGTAAAAACGCTCCCGCCCACGGCTGCTCGTCGCGGCGGCGTGGTATCATGATCACACCGTTATCGTCTTCGCTGCCCTGCGAAGCTGCGCCTTCATTAAAGGAAAACACATGAAAAACACACGTTTCATCCTGGGATTGGTGATTTTGCTGGTCGCCTCAGTCCTGCCGTTCTCCACACCGACCGCGCGGGCCGACACCGCAGTCTATACCAGCTTCGAGCATATCGCACCATTCACGCCCGGCTCGGCCTTTGGCATCCCTGGCGTGACGTTCAATAACGAGGCAGAAACTGATATCGGTATGTTGTTTAGTTGGACCTACATTGACGACCTCATATCGGTCTATAACATCAACCCCTTCGGTACCATCGTGATGACCTTTGACCGGAACCAGCCTTCTGTTTCCTTCGATTGGGCCTCTTGTGGGGTGCCCTTGCAGGTGGAAACATACCTGGGCGGCAATCTGGTCGACAACCTCCTTCTCCCTGAAGACCCTATCTGGAGTGAAGGCCACGCCAGCCTTGCCGGCCCCATCGACGAAGTGCGGATGACGGCGAATTGTTTCGCCATCGACCACCTCCGCTATTATGGCCCGGATGGCCCCTGGGATCCCGGCGACGACCGCCTTAACCCGGAACCGGCCGCCCCGGCAGCCGCCTACTGCGTGGATGGTAGTATCCACGTCTACAACCGGGATGGTGTGCTGGCCGCCCTGGCGACGGGCCGGCAGATTCAGGCCGCCCTGCTCTCCGACGAAGCCAATCCGCTGCTGGCCGCCAGCGACGACGGGCAGGTGCAGCTCTACTTCCTGGATGGCAGCGGCGAGTACCAGATGAACGTCGTCAACGGCGCTGAGTTGTACGTCTTCCGCTGGCTGGGCTGCCCGATGCAGCACTCGGTCACCGAGGTATTTTCCACGGCCACCGGCGAGCGCCTGGTCTACGAGGAGGACTGATAGTCCCGCCCCGGGCGCACGGCGCCAGGGGACCTGACAGATCTGGCCTGCCCCGGTGTGACCGCAGTTGTCAGGCGGCGGCACATCGGGTATGATGAGGCCCACTCAGGGGGGCGGCTCGGCGGAGCCGTCTCTCTTGTTTTCGGCAGCGGCGGCGGGGATGCCAGCCAGGAATACCCAATTGTCATCCCTGTTCGGTGCGTTTTGCCCTGGCAAGCGATGTGAGGGCCGTGTAATTTATCGAACATGGGGGGAAAAGGCCGTTGGGCGGCAAATGTAAACGAAATAGTATTTGCCCGTACCCCAGTCCTATGGGTATCATAGGGAAATATTCTGCGCCGGAAACCAGCCTCTGGCCTGGCGTCGCCGGGAAGATTGGGTCGGACGTTGTTAGCCATTCCATTGACAATCAAATAAAATTATTGTCCCACACCTTGGCTGTGTCTGGCCAAGTGTGAATTTGTATTGGCCAGAGCGGGGGCGGGTTAACGTGTGACGCCCGCTTGGCGGTACGCCTGGCAGGTACGGAGCAGAGTTCGCCCGGCTGTATACCCGGCCTTTTTAGTCGCACCGAGTGAGTTAAGGAGAGCGGCACTTGACCATTTTAATGGAGGTCAAGAACCTCAAAACCAAATTCCACACGCAAGAAGGAACCGTCTACGCTGTAAACGGCGTGTCCTATACGCTCAATGAAGGGGAGACATTGGGCGTGGTAGGAGAGAGTGGCTGCGGCAAGAGCGTGCATGCCCTCTCGATCATGGGTCTTATCCCCCAGCCTCCCGGTGAAGTCCAGGCCGACTCCATCACCTTCCGGGGCCGGGACCTGATGCAGCTCTCGTCGGAACAAGTTCGTCTGCTGCGGGGGTCCGAGATCGCCATGATCTTCCAGGACCCGATGACCTCGCTCAACCCCGTGCTCACCATCGGCCACCAGATTACCGAAGCCCTCAAACTTCACCTCGGCATGGACAACCAGCAGTCCCGCGAACGCGCGGCAGAACTGCTGGCCATGGTCGGCATCCCCAGCGCAGCCGACCGGCTGGACGACTACCCCCACCAGTTTTCCGGCGGGATGCGCCAGCGCGCCATGATCGCCATGGCCCTGTCCTGTAATCCACAACTGCTGATCGCGGACGAGCCGACCACCGCCCTCGATGTCACCATCCAGGCGCAGATCATCGACCTGATGCGCCGCCTGCGCGATAAAATCGGCATGGCCATGATCTGGATCACTCACGACCTGGGCGTGGTGGCCGGCATAGCCGATACCTTGCAGGTGATGTACGCCGGGTTCATCGTGGAGCGCGGCCCCAATACCGCCGTCTTCGCCGATCCCCGGCACCCCTACACCCTGGGTCTGCTGGGGTCCCTGCCCCGCCTGGACCAGAAGGGCGAGAAACTTTTCTCCATCGAGGGGGCGCCGCCCGACCTGCGCCGTGAACCGGTGGGGTGCCCCTTCGCGCCCCGCTGCACCTACCGCATTGATAAATGTACAGAGAATCCGCCCCTGTTAGCCGTCAAGGAAGGCGCGCCAGGCCATATTGTCGCCTGTTGGATCGACGTCCGCAGCGGCGAGCCGATGCCAGAAGCTAGAGCTGAGGGAGAACTGACGCAATGATGACTGATGGGAATGGCGCCAAGCCCAAGCAAGAGGTTCTGCTCGAGGTTAAGAACCTCAAGAAGTATTTCCCTATTACGTCGGGAATCATCTTCCAACGGCACGTCGGCGATGTCAAAGCCGTCGACAACGTGAGCTTCGAAGTCCGGCGGGGCGAGACGCTCGGCCTGGTCGGCGAATCGGGCTGCGGCAAAAGCACCACCGGGCGCACCATTTTGCAGCTCTACCGGGCCACGGAAGGTTCGGTGACCTTTGAGGGCCGCGAACTGGTCGACCTCAAGGGCGAGGACCTGCGCAAAATGCGCCGCCGCATGCAGATGATTTTCCAGGACCCCTACGCCTCACTCAATCCGCGGATGACCGTCGGCAAGATCGTCTCCGAGCCGCTGCTGGTGCACCACGTCGGCAGCAACAAGGAGCGCGAGGAGCGCGTAGAGTACCTGCTGGATAAGGTGGGCCTCAACCCCTACTTCGTCAACCGCTATCCGCACGAGTTTTCCGGCGGGCAGCGGCAGCGCATCGGCATCGCCCGCGCGCTGGCCCTCGACCCGTCATTTATCGTGTGCGACGAGCCGATCTCGGCGCTGGACGTTTCGATCCAGGCCCAGGTGGTCAACCTGCTGGAAGAGCTTCAGCACGAGCTGAACCTGACCTACCTGTTCATCGCCCACGACCTGAGCATGGTCCGCCACATCTGCGACCGCGTGGCCGTGATGTACCTCGGTAAGATCGTCGAGGTCGCCGAGACCGAAGAGCTGTACACCAATCCGCTGCACCCCTATACCCAGGCGCTGCTCTCGGCGGTGCCGGTGCCGGACCCCAAGGTGGAAGCACAGCGCAAGCGGATCATCCTGAAGGGCGACGTGCCCAGCCCGATCAACCCGCCCAAAGGCTGCAACTTTAACACGCGCTGCCCGGTGGCGATCGACGTGTGCCATGGTGAAGAACCGGTGTTGATCGAGGTTCAAACCGACCACTGGGTCTCCTGTTACCGGGTGAGCTGATGGCACCGCGCCTGCCTGCCCACTCACGCGTGGACAAAACGCGGTACTGCAAGGGTTATCTTTCGTTTCATGGTCGGTATCGCGATCATAGTTGTAGCTGAAGGAGTTCTACTGGGTGGTTAAGCAAAAAAGGGCGCTACACGCGCTACTGCTGGTAATTGGGGTGTTGAGCCTGGCAGCCCTGGCCTGCACGTCTGATCAAGATTGGATCATTCCCCGCACGCCGACGCCAACGGTCACCCCCACCCCCATCCCGGTGACCACGCAATCGATGTTCGAGGTCGGCGACTCGGCCAAGATCAATATCACCGTGTTCTCTTTGCCCCTGACCCAGCGACCGGAACCGGACACCGGTGGCAATCGGCAGATCGGCACCAACTGCTTCAAGGACCAGATAGTCGAAATCCTGGATATCGCCCAGGGTGAAGATGGCAGCATCTACTACCTGGTTAACTGCACCCTGGATGGCTGGACGGCTGAAACCAACCTGGCACCGGCCGAGTAGAGCTAGAGGAGGCTGAACAATGGGCATGGGCAAATTTCTTATCCGACGAATCCTCTCGGCTATCCCGGTCCTTCTCTTGATCATTTTCGTGTCGTTTGTGGTGATCCGTGTGACTCCGGGCGGCCCCTTCGACTCGATCGGCGAAGGGCGGCGTGTGCCGCAGTCCGTCATCGACGGCCTGAACCGCCAGTATGGCCTGGACCAACCAATGCATATCCAGTTCATCACCTACCTGGGCAGCCTGATCCGGCTGGACTTCGGCCCGTCCCTGGGGCGCGCCACGCTGGGCGAGCCGGTCACCGACATCATCGCGCGCGGCCTGCCGGTGTCCATGCAGGTCGGGTTTATGTCGGTGCTGCTGGGCTTTTCGCTGGGCATCCCGCTGGGGGTGCTGGCTGCCGTTTACCACAATACCACCATCGACTATACGGCCACCTTCATCGCGGTGCTGGGCACCTCGATCCCCAACCTGGTGTTGGGGCCGCTGCTGATCATCATTTTCGCGGTGACCCTGGACTGGCTGCCAGTGGCCGATGTGCGAGGGGTGTGGCGCAGCACCATCTCCAATCCGGGCGTGATCTTCTCCTGGGATTATATCAGCCTGGCGATTCTGCCGGTTTTTGCCCTGGGCACCGGCATGGTGGCGGGGATCGCCCGCCTGACCCGCGCCAGCCTGCTCCAGGTGATGCGGGAGGATTACATCCGCACGGCGCGCGCCAAAGGCCTCAAAGAACGCGTGGTTATTTACGGGCACGCGCTGAAGAATGCGCTGATCCCGGTGGCGACCATCCTCGGCCCGCTGCTGGCGGCGGTGCTGACCGGCTCGTTCATCATCGAGCAGATCTTTAACATCCCGGGCATCGGGGGCGAGTTCGTGAGCAGCGTCTCCACCCGCGACTATAACCTGCTGGTGGGTGTGACCATCGTGTACTCGATCTTCCTGATTACCGGCAATATCCTGGTCGACGTGATGTACACCTGGCTGGACCCGCGCATCCGCTTTGACTAGGCACGGCCTCCGGCCCGGCGCGATGTGACATGGCCGCTTTCGTGAGCCGGCACCTGACGCGGGCCGCGGCGATGCTGTTGTTGGTGGCAGTCGTGATGTTCGCCGCGCTGCCCACCTTACCAGCCAGGCGAGAGGCCGCGACGGAAGCAACGCCAGTGCGACCGCTGCCCGATCCGCCGCCGGTGCAGCCGTTCCTGCCCTTCCTGGCGGGCGCGCTGCGGCTGGATTTTGAGCAGGCGCTGGGCAAATCGGCCTATGGCCAGCCGGTGAGCGCCCTCCTGGCGCGGCGGCTGCCGATCACGCTCCAGGTGAGCGGCCTGGCCCTGCTGCTGGGAGTCGGCCCGGGCCTGCTGCTGGGCGCGCTGGCCGCCACCCGGCCGGAACGCTGGATCGGGCGGCTGGCCAGGGCCGTGGCCCTGGTCGGGCACTCGGTGCCGGTGATCGTGCTGGGGCCGCTGCTGATCGTCATTTTCGCGGTCATGCTGGGCTGGGTGCCCATCGCCGACGTCCAGGGCACCTGGCAGCGCACGTTAACAGACCCCTGGACGGTGTTTAGCCCGGCCTACCTGCGGCTGGCGATTCTGCCGGCCAGCGCCATCGGCTTCGGACTGGTGGCGGTGCTCACCCGCCACATGCGCCCGGCCGTGCGAGAGGCCCTGCGCAAACCGTCCGTGCAGGCCGCCCGCCGCCGGCAATCGCCGGTGCCGACGACGACGTGGGCCGTGTTCCGGCGGCATGTCCTGCGGGACGCGCTGGTCCAGGTGTCGGGCATTTTCGCCCCCCTGCTGACCATGATCGTGCTGGGCGGGTTCATCGTCGAGCCGGTGTTCACCATCCCCGGCATTGGCCAGGTGTTCGTGGACAGCCTGGCCGCCCGCGACAGCAATGTGCTGGTCGGCGTGATGCTGGTGTATTCGGCGCTCCTGGTTGGCGGGGGCACCCTGATCGACGTGCTGGTCAGCTGGCTGGACCCGCGCATCCGCGCGATGTGAAAAACCGGCAGGCCGGCCAAACCTGTAAATATGATGTGACCGCGAACCTGGGTCGTCCGTCCGTTAGGGGCGTGATCGCCGCGCCGGGGACCGCCCCCTGGGGTTCGAATCACCGGCGTGACCGGCTTCGAACCACCAATCCGAGTTTGAAGGAGAACCGCCTATGGCTGTCAGAGAAAATGCCAAGCCGGTAACGCTGGCTGAGGAACATTATCACTCCCGCCCCCTGTTGCTAGATGCCCTCACGCGCCTGCTCCGCAACCGGATGTCGGTCGTGGCCCTGGTGATCATCGGCGTCCTGGTGATCATCGCCCTGACCGCCGACCTGATGGCGCAGGCCGGGTGGATCAATTACTACACCACGCAGCACCGCGGCTCCAGCATGGCCGACCCGCTACACTGTTCTATTGACCTGGATAACGACCATGACGGCGTGCCGGACTCGGTCCAGTTCTGTTTTTTGCTCGGCTCGGACCGCCTGGGCCGTGACCTGCTCAGCCGCACGTTGTACGCCACGCGCGTGTCGCTGATCGTGGGCGTGGTCGGCGCGACGGTATCGCTGATCATCGGCACGGTGTACGGCGTGATCGCCGGCTATTACGGCGGGCGCGCCGACAACTTGATGATGCGCTTCGTGGACTTTCTCTACGGCATCCCGACGCTGCCGCTGGTGATCATCATGCAGGTCTACTTCCGCGGCCTGCGAGAGCACGCCACCGATATCGGCGGCTTCGGAGCGGTGATGGTCGACATCGACAACAACATGGGCGGCCTGTTTTTCCTGTTCATCGCCATCGGCGTGCTGAGCTGGATCGGCATGGCCCGGCTGGCGCGCGGCCAGGTGCTGGCCTACAAACAAAAGGAATTCGTGGAGGCGGCGCGCGCGGTCGGCTCCGGCAACGGGCGCATCATCTTCGTGCACCTGCTGCCTAACGTGATCGGGCCGCTGATCGTCAGCGAGGCGATGGCCATCCCCGGCTACATCTTTTACGAGGCCATCCTGAGCTTCCTCGGCCTGGGCGTGAGTCCGCCGATGCCGAGCTGGGGCTCGCTGATCACCACTGCCATCCAGGAAGGCGCGGTCCGGACCCGCTTCCACCTGCTGCTGGTGCCGGGCTTCGCCCTGATGATCACCACGCTGGCCTTCAACTTCCTGGGGGACGGCCTGCGTGATGCGCTCGATCCCCGGATGCGCGGCGAAAACTAACCCCCGACCTTCACCCGATCCCCTCGCCCCCGGCGGGGAGGGGGTGGGTCGGGGCGGGCCGACGCATTGGGGACGCCGGCGCGTACGCCGAGCATCGGCGCGTACGCCGAGCATCGGCGCGTACGCCGAGCATCGGCGCGTTTACTTGAATTATGAGTGAAAATACCTAAAATAAGGCGTTAGGCTGGGGGGATGCGGCAGCCGTGCCTGCTGTCTCCACACCCGGTATACCCGATCGGCGTGCCCAGCGGCCAGCGCCTCACCCCGATCACCCACAGCGTAGCGGAGGACCATGGTCATGGCCGTAGCCAAAAGCGCCAAGCCGGTCGCACTGACCGAGGAACACTACCAATCCCGATCGCTCACCCAGGATGCCCTGTACCGCCTCTTCCGCAACAAGGGGGCGGTGGTGGCGATCTTCATCATCGCCTTTATGTTGATCCTGGCCCTGGGCGCGGACCTGTTCGTGCAGTGGGGCTGGATCGACCACTACACCACACAGCATCGCGGCTCCAGCCAGGCCGAACCGCTGACCTGTTCGACCGACCTGGACAAAGACGGCGACGGCGTGCCGGATGCGACTCAGTTCTGCTTTTTGATGGGGGCGGACCTCCTGGGACGCGACCGTGTCAGCCGGGCCGTGTACGGGGCGCGCGTCTCGCTGGCGGTCGGCATTGTCGGCTCGACGGTCTCGCTGCTGATCGGCACCTTATACGGCGTGATCTCCGGATTCCTCGGGGGCCAGGTGGACAACCTGATGATGCGCTTCGTGGACTTCGTGTACGGCATCCCCTCCCTGCCGCTGATCATCATCATCCAGGTGTACTTCCGGGGCCTGCGCGAACACGCCGCCGAGGTCGGCGGCTTTGGCGAGTTTATCGTCAACATCGACCGCAGCATGGGCGGCCTGTTTTTCCTGTTCATCGTGCTGGGCATGTTGAGCTGGATCGGCATGGCCCGGCTGGCGCGCGGCCAGGTGCTGGCCTACAAACAGAAGGAATTCGTGGAGGCGGCGCGGGCGGTCGGCGCCAGCAGCCGCCGCATCATCTTCACCCACCTGCTGCCCAACATCATCGGCCCGCTGGTGGTGGTAGAGGCGATGGCCATCCCCGGCTACATTTTTTCGGAGGCCATCCTGAGCTTCCTCGGCCTGGGGGTGCAGCCCCCGATGCCCAGTTGGGGGGCGCTGGTGGTAAGCGGCGTGGGCGCGATGATGGTCCGGCCTTACGCCATCCTGCTGCCGGCGGCGGCGCTCTCGATCACCACGCTGGCCTTCAACTTCCTGGGCGACGGCCTGCGCGACGCGCTCGATCCCCGGATGCGCGGCGAATCGTAAGCTGCCCCACCCAAACCCGTCTTTGCAGCGCCCCTGGATCGCGTCCGGCGGGCGCTTTTGTTTCGGCGAACACTCTGCCATCAAACGCACAGCAGCCTGGCCGGGCGGGTCAGGCTGCTCATCGTTGGTGGTTTCAGTTGTCGGTGGGACCCTGGGCCTGCCGAGGATGACCAGGCTTGATCCGGGGGCTACCGGGACGAGCGCCCGCCGCAACAGGGGGCGCGATCAGTAATCGTCATCGTCATCGTCATCGTCATTGTCGTACTCATAATCCGCGCTGTCGTCGTCGAAATCACCATCGTCGTCTTCCTCGCCGGCATAATCCAGCTCCAGAGGCTTGAGTTCGACGACTTCCAGTAATTCCCTGCAATAAGGACAGGTTACCTTCTGGCCGAGCGTGGGCGCGGTCGAAAAGCGCACCACCTCTTCGCAGTTGGGGCAATCGGCTTCAGGCATATCAGACCTCCCGGCCTGCCAAAGCAGGCGCCACAGATTTAGTGCCGGAAGTATAGCCTGCACTGCCGGGATGTCAATGGTGAGGGAGGGTCTTTGTTGGGGGATTTTCGCCAGGGGCAGGACCGACCACTGCCGGAGCGGTAGCCTGTGCGGGTACTGGGCCCCGACGCGCGCTACTCACACAGGGCCGCGATCAGGGTATCCAGCGCCAGCGGGGCCTCGACCTGGCCGGTTTTGACGCGGCGATCGATGTCCAGCAGGGTGTGGTAGACGGCTTCCAGGTCGGCCAGGGAGAAGTTGCGGCTCTGCGTCTCCAGTTTTTGCGCCACGAAGCCAGGGACGTGCAGCGCCTGGGCCAGCGCGCTGCCGCGCCCACCGCCGTCGTCGAGATGCTCGCGCGCCTGGATCAGCAGCCGGAACTGGCGCACGATCATCGCCAGCAGGCCCAGCCCCGCCCCGCGGTCGTCGCCCAGCAGGCGGTGCAGCAGCCGCATAGCCGTCCGGCCGTCCCGCCGGCCCAGCGCGTCCACCATGGCGAAGACGCTTTCCTCTGGCAGGTAATGGGTCAGCGCGGCCACGTCCGCCGCCCGGACCGTGCCCTGCTCCCCGACGTAGGCCGCCAGCTTAAACAGCTCGTTGTCCGCCGCCACCAGGTTGTCGCCCACCACGGCAGCCAGCGCCTCGACCGCACCCGGCTCGAGGGCGACCTCGTAAAAAGCAGCCCGCTTTTGCAGCCATTGACGCGGATTCTTGGGCAGGTGGAAGGTCTTGACGTAAGCCCGCCCGTCGCCGTGCGCCGCCTTGAGCACCGGGTGGCTGTCCTTGAGCACGGTCCGCTCCAGGAAGACCAGCCGCGCCCAGTCCGGCAGGCCGGGGAGCTGGTCCACGATCTGGCGAAGCTGGTCCTTGCCGCTCTGGCCGGCACCGGACCGGACCAGCCAGCTCAGCCAGCCGTCGACCACCGCCAGCCGCTTATCCCCCAGGAAGGGCAGCGCCGACACCGCGTTAAACACGTCGGCCACGGTGGCCGTCCGGGCGTCGAAGGCCGCGCTGTTGAGGTCGGCGGTGGTGGAGTCGCCCATCTGGGCGCGCATCCGGGCCACGAATTCCTCGATGGCGAAGACGTCGTCGCCGTGCAGCACATAGTAGGTGGGAGTCGGTTTAGCCATGGGCGTCATTATGCCCGCTGCGGACCGGGGGTGCAAGGGCTTGGGGCCGAACCACTCCTGGGGCCGCCGTCGGGCACGTCTACCGCGAGTTGGTCGGTCGATCCGCCACGGCGGATGCCGCGGCCTGCCGGCGCTTCCGCCGACGGGCGAAGTACCGCTGGATCATCATGCCCAGCACCGTGCCGGCCACCGACCACACCCAGGTCAGATCGGCCACCTGCGGCGGCGGCGTGGGCTGGTCGGTCGGGTCGAAGGTCAGGATGTGCATGCGGTCCTTTTTGGCGCGGATGTCCTCCGCCGTAGGCCGGATGTCCAGCGATTCGAGGTAAATGTCCACCATGGGGTTTTTGGCGCGCATGGCCTGGTAAACGGCCAGCAGCTCGTCGGCGTCGGTCACCCGCCGGGCGGTGACACGCTCCACCCCGTCCGCCGTCTGGATGGTGACGTGCGGGTCGGCCTGGATGTTCTGGTACCACTGGGCGCGCTCACCAAAGGCGCAGGGCGCGTATTTCCGCCCGTTCACCAGGTGGACCTCGGCCATGGTGCGGCGGGGCAGGCCGCTTTTACGCCCGGTGTGCGTGATCAGCACGAAGACCCTGCCCACCAACGGGCCTAATCCCAGCCGCCACAGCACCAGCGGCGCTTTGAACATCAACCGGCGCCAGCCGTCGGTGGGATAGGTCATAAAGCCCTTATCTCGCTGTTGGAAAGTCGATCCGTTCACAGTGCTTCCCCCTTGCTACCTCACACGCCCGACTCTACCCGGCCCGCCCAAACGGCGCTACTGATCGCCGTTTGTTGTTTCTGTTTCGTCAGCCTCCGGGCGGGGCATCTTTTCCGTGGGGCTGGGCGGCGGCGTCTTGCGCGCTCCGGATGGCTTTGTTGGCGAGGGCGGCGCTTGCGCCTCCCAGGCCTGCCGGAACTCGCCCAGCCACTCGACTTCGGCCAGCAGCAGGCGCAGGGTGTAATCAAACAGCGCCCGCACGTGCAGCGGACGATCCGCGTCGGCGGCGTGCTCGCTGCGCTGGCGGTTGACCTCCGCGATCTGGCTGCGCAGCTTGCTCTCGTAGGCGTCCAGGGCATGCCGGACCTGGTCCGGGCGCAGCAGGTGCAGGTTGGCCAGCCCCAGGACAAAGCCGCTGCCCCGGTCCGCGGGGGTGCTGAGCAGGTCGGCCAGCGAGGTTTGCAGCACACCGCGCCCGGCCTTGGTGAGCGCGTATTCCTTGCGGGAGGGACCGCGCTCGCCCGGCATGAGCTGGCTGGTCAGCAGACCGTCGCGCTCCAGCTTGTTGAGGATGTAATAGACCGACGAAAAGCCGATGGCGGCCCATTCCCGCACCCCGCGCGCCTCGATGGCCTGTTGAATCTGGTAGCCGTGTTGGGGGCCTTCCGCCACCAGGCTGAGGATGGCTAGTTCGGCATTGGTCATCGGCTGCTCCTCTCACGTGACCGTCATCCGGACCGGTATACCAGTGCTGGTATACCAGTATTAGAATACTGATCCCAGCATAGATCAGCTTTGGCCCGGCGTCAAGCGTTTGCCAGGCGCGTCTGGTAGGGGTCAGGCGGTGCCTGACCCGGCGGTGCCTGAACCGGCATTGCAGCGGTCGATGAGGTATCGCAGGAACCGGAAGGCGTCCACCGCGCGTTTCACCCGCCGCCGGTACAGGGACCGGCCGGTTTGCGCCTGGACGTTGATCGCCTCCTGGATGATGCGGTGCCATCGGCCCGGTAAATGGTCGAGCGCATAGTCGCCGGCGCCGGTCTTGGAGGTGATACCCTGCTCCTGGAAGGTGTAAAACTGGCGCAGGACGCCCAGCACCGCCCACTGAATGCCATCATCGCCTAACAACCAGGCCATGCGTGATGGCTCCCGGGTAAAGCGCACCCAGTAGGTATTGAGGTTCTCCCTGGTATCTGACACGAAGCGGTCCCAGTCCATCGCAAAATCGATCGCCCGCGGGTCAGGGCCGGCCAGGACCACCCCGTGAGTCTTCAGCACCCACCACGTCACTGCGTTGATGTCGTGGTGCCCGGCGGCGTGCAGGACGCCGTCGTGATAATACGGGTACGGTTCGATGGTTTCCTCATATCGCCCCAGGTCCGACGGCTGCAGGTAACTGCCGCTCAACAAGCCCTGCGGATACCGCTGCTGCAAGGTCCGGTGAATCCCCCGCAGCCGTTCGATATCAAACGGCGTGCTGCGCCGGTTGATCACGGTGATGAAGTCGATGTCGCTGAAGGGGGGCCGGTAGTCGTCCAGCGCGATCGAGCCGTGCAGGTAGCAGGCATGCAGATAACCCGGCAGTTCGTCGGCCAGGGCGGCCAGATAGGCCTGCAGCAGCGGCTGGATCGTGGGGGGGGATTTGCGCCGGCATGGTGTCTCCTTGAAGCTGCGATGCCCACCTATTCTAGCCGAGATTGCGCTGGCTGCGAAGCCCCCGCCGCCGGCCTAACCGCGTTGACAAGCCGCCGGGTCGGGGTTACGGTTGGAGTCAGGCTGGACCTATCAGGGAGAATCGCGCGTGGCCGAGTCAGACCATCCCCCCAACGACCCGGACAACGTCGCCCGTGCCGCGGCGGCGCTGCTCGACAATACCACCGCCGAGACGCTGGCCGGGCTGTTCAAGGCGCTGGCCGACCCCACGCGGGTGCGGGTGATCGCCGCCCTGGCCGCCGCCGAACTGAACGTCAGCGACCTGACCGCGCTGCTGGGCATGGAGCAGTCGGCGGTCTCCCACCAGTTGAGCGCCCTGCGCCGCCGCCGCCTGGTCAAACGCCGCCGCCGGGGCCGCCAGATGTACTACAGCCTGGACGACGACCACGTGCACGACCTGCTGGCCCGCGGCCTGGCCCACGTCCGCCACGAGGACGACGCCTGATCACACCTGCTGACAACCGGTAACCGGTAATAAGTCTGAGCATCAGGCGGTAACCATATGTTTTTTACACCGATCCATACTATAATCCTCATCAATTAGGCAGTATTCGCCTGTTGTGATTGCCAATCTGGTTGGTAGTATTGTAGATATCACTCCCTCTGATCAACCCGGAGTGGCAAGCACACCATCAATATGGTGTCCCACTGGCACAATGCCTGGGAGTCGTCCTTACAATCAGGGTTGCGCTCTAACCGCCATCACACCCTGCAACCTCCGTTTTTCGCCTACAGCAGTCATCCTTCCTGCATCTTTCTTCATTTTTGTGGCTGATAACAGGCTGGCTCTCCTCACGACACGGCTGCTCGGCTTGTTACGGACCAGCATTGGTGCATCGGAGTATCGATGCAAGGAGACGGCAACGTGAAAAAGTGCCCATTTTGCGCCGAAGAGATCCAGGATGAAGCCATCGTTTGCAAGCACTGCGGTCGCGATATCGTCCCTCTACAACCCACGCCGCAACCTGTCGTCCAGCCCGCGCCACAGTCGGCCGCTATGCGCCCGGAGCTGAATGAGGTCGTCCAGCTCGCGTCTACCTGAGCGTCGATGCCGATGGACTGGTGCAGGAAACCGGCTTTACGATTGAGATGATCGAACAACAGCGGCTGCAAACCCGCCGCAAACTCTACAGGTGGTCCGGTTATCCCCTGGTTGTCATCGGGGGATTCTTTTTGTTTATGGTGGTCGTAGTGATTATCGGTGGACCGTCGACCACCAGCAACTATACCGCAGCCGAAAACATCACCTATGGCGCAATCAGCGCAGTCATTTTTGGTGGGCTGCCGCTGGCCCTCGGCGTTTATTTCCTGCGGAAGGCCAACCGGCTGGGGCTGGAACCCGGCGCAAGAAAACCCAAGCGCGCCGAGGCATTTGAATAACCATATCGACCATGGGCCGCAATCGACAGCAATAGGGTCAGGCGAGGCGAGCCTGTCATTGCCTGGTCCTGACCCTGT
>DAOUEM010000396.1:0-4427 GCA_034430555.1 Anaerolineae bacterium
CAAGCGGTAATATAAAAACAACCGCCGTGACTGCCGCCGGCGGTTGTTCGTATCAGGGAGTGCTGTGATGGGCTAACCACCGGCTGCTGTTGCTGCGGTGATACTCTCCAGCGCCCGGATGGCCTCCGGCAGGAAGGGATAGCTGTAGATCGATCCCCACAGCCGCACCCATTCGAATTCGCGCTGCGCATTTTCCAGGTTGCCCTGTTCTTGCTCGATGCGGCCGCGCCAGAAGTGCCGCGAGCCGGATTCTTCCTCGGCCAGCGCCAGGTCGATGTCGCGCAGCGCGTCCCGGTAAAATTCCCGCGTGAAGAGGATGCGGGACCGGTATTCGTAGGCCTGCGCTCTTGAGCTGCCGTCCAGGGTTGCCGGGAAGCTGCCGCTCAGGATATTGAGGGCGCTGTCTAGCGCTTCGGTATAGGTTTCTTCATGAGCAGGGTTAGCCCCGTCCACCAGTGCCTGGGCGCGCAGAAGTTGCAGGTCATGGCGGTCCGGCAGTTGTTCGATCAGGACCTCGAGGTCTTCCAGCGCTTCGCCATAGCGTCCCGCCAGGAAAGCGGCCCGGGCGCGGCCCTCGCGGGCTGGCAGCGAGTCTTCATCGATAGCCAGAATGGCGGCATAGTCGGCCTGGGCCAGCGTATACAGGTTGCGCTGTAGATATTGATCGGCCCGTGCGAGGTAAGAGGGTATCTGGATTGGCAGTTTTTCCTCGGTATTCACGGCCCGGCTGTAAGCCGCAATCGCCAGGTCGAGATTACCCTCCAGGCGGCGGGCATCGCCCAGGACCGCCCAACCCTCGATGCTGCCCGGATAGATAAACAGGTAACTTTGCAGATGAAGCACGGCCAGCCCGTAATCGCCGGTGGCCATGTCCGCCTGGGCTTGCAGCAGATAAGCGTCTTCCGCCGTCGGGTCGATGGACAGCGCCACGCGGGCGTCCTGCTGCGCATCCGGTGCCTGCCCGCGCCGCAGGTTGACCTGCCCTCGCAGTATCCACAAGTTGACGTCGTCCGGGTGTTCCAGCAGACCTTCGGCCAGTACTTCGGCTGCTGCGCTGACATCATTCACCAGCAAGGCGTTTTCCACCAGGGTGATGAACGGCTGGCGCAGGCTCTGATCGAGCCGCACCGCTTCGTCGGCGGCGGCATTCGAGTCGTCGTATTCGCCCATGGCCGCATAAACATAGGCCAGGCCGGCCTGGATGATCCCTTCCTGTTCGGGACGCTCGGCTTCGCGGACTTCTTCCTCGATGCGTGCCAGGGCTTCCTGCAGAATGCGTTCTGCGCCTTCGGTGTCGCCGATCTCGGTCCGGGCGATGGCTTCGAAATAGTAGGGGCTGGCGTCGAACCGGTTCTCGGTCGCGTTGCGCTCTGCCTGCAAAGTGGGCAGCACGTCCGAGTAGTTGCCCTGGTCCAGGGCAACGACGGCTGCGCGCAGCGGGTTAGCGCCGATACCCACCGGTGGATTGACCGGGGTAGAGGTCATCTCCTCGTCAAGGCTGCCGACCGGCAGGATGGGGTCCAGGGTAGGGCTGGGCGTATAGGTCAGCTCTGGCGTCGGCGAAGGCGTTGGCGTGAAGCCCGGCGTGGGCGTCGACGTGGAGGTGGGCGTCCAGCTGGGCGTCCAGGTCGGTGCAAAGGCGATGGCGCCCGGATTGGTGCTGATGAACCACACGACCGGCGTCGCCAGGCAGATCAGGATGACGATTGGCGCCAGGCGCACGCCCAGCTTGAACAGGGTGGCGGCGCGCTCACCGGCGCGGCGGCGATCCTTATGCGTCCATTCAATGTGCGCGTAAGGGTCTTCCGGCGTGCTGTATTGCTGCAGGATCGGGTCCGCCGCGGACTGGGCGGCAGCGATCTGCTCTGCCGAAGGGATAGGGATGGTGCTTTTCGGTGCGGCGACCTGCTGCGGTTGGGCGGCCATGCCCATCGCTTTCAGTCCTTTGAGCGCCATCTCGTTTGCCGGATTGATCTGCAAGATTTGCTGCAGGCAGAAGGCGCGCTCTTTCTGATCCTTCGCGACACTGCTCAGCCACAACCAGGCGGTTTCGTTGCCGGGATCGAGGCGAATGGCGTTTTGCAGGAGCTGCCGCGCTTCCTCGTTTTGTTTGGCTTTGGCGGCGGCGATCCCCTGCTGTAATAATTGTAGCGCTTGATCTTGGGACATGAGGTCATTCCCATTATGATTATGCCGGCGCATGAAGTACGGTCATTGTACAACAACACTATGCGAACTAACAATTCGCGGCTGCCCGGCGATCGGGGGAATGCGACCGGGGCGCCTGATCGACCAACGCCCCGGCTGACGACTCCGGCTTATGGGCGGCCAACGATAACGTCGGCCAGCGCCTCGTAGACCGTGATCAGTGCGCTGTTGTCCAGTTCGCCGTTGCCGGCGACCAGCATTGCCCGGTATAGCTGTTGGATGGCCGCGGTGACCGGCAGCGGTACGCCGTAGGCGCCGCCGGTGTCCATCACAATGTTGACATCTTTGAGCTGCATGTAGGCCTTGAACCCGGGATCGAGTTCTCGGCGGAAGATGCGGGCCGGCTTGGTGTCGAGCGCCCAGCATTGCGCCGCCCCTTTGCTGATGGCCTGCACCACGCGTTCCGGGTCGACGCCGGTTTTTTGCACCAGGGTCAGCGCTTCGGCCATGCCGGCCATCTGCGCCACCACCATGATCTGGTTGGCCGCCTTGCAAACCTGGCCCGCGCCGCTCTCACCGATGTAGGTGATGGTTTTGCCCATGGCCTCAAACAACGGCATCGCGGTGTCAAAGGCTTCCCGGGGGCCGCCGACCATAATCGTCAGGGTGCCCTGCTGCGCGCCGATGTCGCCGCCGCTGACCGGGGCGTCCAGAGCCTGGATACCGGCTTTGCCCAGTTCTTCGGCGATATGCCGGGCTGTTTCCGGCTTGATCGTGCTGTTGTCAATGAAGATCAGGCCCTCGTGCGTACCCTTGATGATACCGTTCTCCCCCAGGGCGACCATTTCAACGTCCGGCGAGTCGGGCAGGTTGGTGAAGACCATGTCCACTTGCGCGGCCACTTCCTGGGGGGAACTGGCCGCCGTCGCACCTTCCGTCACCAGTTGCTCGACGATGGCGCGGCTGCGGTTATGCACGACCAACTGGTACCCGGCCTTCATCAGGTTGCGGGCCATTGGCGCACCCATTAAGCCCAGGCCGATATAACCCACTGTTTGCATCTCTTCTCTCCTTAATGCTGTACGCTTTCCGGTTTCCGGCCCCATTATATAACTGCGGTGCTAGGAGGACGGGGTAGCTGACTGGCTCACGGTCGCCCAGGGCTGCTCTACGCCGTAGATGTCGCGTTCCTCACAGGTCAGGTCGCGGAGGTAGCGGTTGTCTTGCGTCCACTGGATGAACTCGCGCGGGTTCAGGGTCGTGCGCCACAACCGCATCGAGTTATCCGTCGAGCCGGAAAGGACCAGGCTGCCGTCCGCTGAAGGCGACATCGGTACCCCAGGCATTGGCGACTTCGAATCTGCGGATCTCTTCGCCGCTGGCGATATCCCACAGGCGCACCGTGCCATCAGCCGGTCAGCACCATCTGTCGATCCGGGTTGTACGCCACGGCGGAAACCCAGCCCTCGTGGCCTTCAAAGCGGCGGCGCGTGCCGGGGTAATAAGCGGTTGCGGCCAGGGATCGCTGGGCAAGGGCCGGCGGGTTGGTGCTGGCGTTGGCCTCCCGGTCTACCCAGATGTCACGCTGCTGAACGGCCAGCGCATCGGCGAGTTGGCGGACGAAAGTTTTGTCCCGACGGGGATAGGATATAAAAATATCTACCATCAGTTCTTCTCGTCTACAACATAAAGTGGCTCAATCAGGTCTGTATTGTATCGCATGTTGAATGACCGCAAGATAAACTGCACAAGCGGTGTCGTACATCGCGCCATTGACAGGCTCGGATTAAACGGTAAATTGGGACTGAAGCTCTCATATTATGCAGTTCCTCAGACAGTATACTACCGCCCTGGTGGTTATGCAGGGCTGGCCAGCAGGGCCTGCGCCCCTATCGCCGGGCCGACCGGGGAAAGCCGCATCGTGCTGCGCGATTTTCTGGATGAACAGGGCTTCGAGTTTGTGATCGGCGATGGTTATTATGCTTTTCTCAACGTCAAGCATTGGCTGGAAGCAGGCGGTTACGATGATTCGGCTGAGTTGGGTGAGTACCTGGCGCAGGAACACGGCATTGCCGTGGTGCCGGGCGTGTACTTCAGCCAGGCCGGGGCGGATTGGCTGCGCTTCAGTTATGCCCTGCCGCCAGAACGAACGGCCAAAGCGGCGGAACGCTTGCTGGCAGGCTTGAACGCGCTCAAATAGGGGTTGATTTTCTACGGGGTGAGCGCTATTGTGTGTGGGTAAGCGCGGTCAGGTTCTGACGAGGAAACCATCCCCCATG
>DAOUEM010000397.1:0-1537 GCA_034430555.1 Anaerolineae bacterium
ACTGACCATTCTAAGCGGGTAACCGGAACTTCTTCATCCTCTTCCAGTCCCCACACCGAACGCCAGAACCGCAGAGAGCCTTTTTCTTTGGCCTCTAGGGTTGGGTTTCCCCCGATTTGGTGGACGATAAGTTAAGACCCACTCGGTTGCTGCTGCTCAAAAGTTCTCGGGCTGAGATAGCCCAATGACGAATGACGTCGCTGCCGATTGTAGAAGGTCTCGATGTATTGGAAGATGTCGATGATTGCCTCCCGACGGGTTCGATAGAGGCGATGACTGACCCGCTCCGCTTTGAGTGAGGCAAAGAAACTCTCGGCAGGGGCGTTATCGTAACAGTTGCCTGTGCCGCTCATGCTGGCCTGAATGTGATGCTGCTTGAGCATGTTCTGAAAGCTCTGACTGGCATACTGGCTGCCCTGGTCGGAATGGTGAATGAGCCCTTGGCCTGGCTTTCGGCGAGACACGGCCATATGCAGTGCCTGTTCAACCAGGTTGCTGTATAAACGGGTATCCATTGCCCAACCGACCACCAGCCGTGAAAACAGGTCGATGATAACAGCCAGATACAGCCATCCTTCATCGGTGCGGATGTAGGTAATGTCAGCGACCCATTTTTCATTCGGCTCACTGGCCGTGAAATCCTGTTCGAGCAGGTTAGGAGCAACCGGATCACCGTGGTCAGAGTTCGTCGTTGTTTTGTAGTGTCGCCGCCGCTTGGCCTGGATATTATGCCGCCGCATCAGGCGTGCCACGCGGTTCAGACTACAGGCATGACCCTGTGCTTGCAACTCGGCGTGAATACGTGGGCTACCATAGGTCTCACCACTGTCTTGATGCACCTTGCGGATGGCTTTCACAAGCTGCTCATTTTCCTGCTCGCGCTGGCTCGGTGGTCGATTGCGCCATCCGTAGTAGCCACTGGGAGACACGTCGAACACCTTACACATGCGAACGACAGGCCAGACGTCTTTGTGTTCGTTGATGTATCGCCACTTCATTTCTGTGTCTCCGAGAAGATGGCGATGGCCTTTTTTAAAATATCGCGCTCCTGCTGGACGACCGCAAGCTCACGCTCCAGCTCGCGGATGCGCTCTTGCTCAGGGGTCAACTGGCCCTTGCCCAGGAATGCCTGGCTGCCGTTTTCGCGGTACTTGCGCCGCCACTTGTACAGTAAACCCTGGGGAATGTCCAGGTTACGCTCAATCTGGGCAACTGTCTTGCCGCTGGTGTCGCTCAGCTCAACCGCATTGCGCTTGAATTCGGTTGTGTAGATGCGTCGTTTCTTACTCACAGTTTTCCCTCCGTTTTGTTAGTGTACTGTCTTATCTCTCAGTCCACTATTTCGGGGGAATTCCAATTGGAAAAAGTAACCCACAGGTAGACAGCCCTCCCACCCCACAGCCGACAAGTGCTGCCGTGTGCGAGTGTTCCTATGATGCATACAACTGCTCAAGTTTTAGCGGCCACGCGGCGGCACAACGCTGCTATAACTACTGCCGATCAATCGGCAGAGGGGACTTTCATCGGTTGGATCATG
>DAOUEM010000398.1:0-2298 GCA_034430555.1 Anaerolineae bacterium
TGGCTGGTTTCTATGTGCGGGAGATTTACACCCTGGGTGATACGATCCAGATCGGTGACCACAGTGGCAACCTGGAGGCCATCGACACCTTGAAGACCACCATCCGAACAGAGGAAGGCGAGATTTCGGTTCCCAATTCCCTGCTCATAAACGAAGTTACGGTCTCTAAGAAGTAAACTACTATCGACTAGAAGTCGATAGCTTTGAGAACGACTGAAAGTCGTCTAAAGGGAGGTATCCCCAATCTTGAAATTGTCGTCATCTGTCTCAGGCGCTCGGCCCTGTGCCTCGATGTATTCTCGGATCACCTCATCGGTCACATTGCCGGAACTGGCCGCAAAATAGCCTCGCGCCCACAGATGACGACCCCAGAATTGGCGGCTCAATTCGCCGAACTCTTCCAGCAAGCGGCGACTGCTGCGCCCTTTCACCCGTTTCATCAACTCGCTCACAGCTATCGTTGGAGGGACGCTGACTAACAGATGCACATGGTCAACTGCTACATGCCCGCTGATGATGTACACATCCATTGCCGCGCAGGTTTGCCTGACCAATTCACGCAGTCGCTTCGCCACTTCACCGTAGAGCACGGCTTTACGATACTTCGTGATCCACACCAGATGATACTTGATGTCATAGACCGAGTGTGCCGTTTTCCGATAGCTCATCCTTGCATTGTACTGTTACTTGTTGAAAACGGCTCACCTGAAAGGTGAGGGTTTTTACCCTATTTACAGACAATAATTGGGTAAGTTGAGGCGGTTCGGAAGTGGGCGGCGATGCCCTGACTGCTGTGCGGAAGGCCGCCCGCAGGGCTGTTCGTGGCGCAACTGAGATTGGCGGCGACGTAGGAAATGCGCAGTATAAGCGGCCGAAGGGTTGCTGGAAGCAGTTAGTTCGATTGGGGGCAATACTACCGAGGCCGTTCAGGAAGCGGTGGTTGGTGCTGTCCGCGTGGCGGATGCTGTTGGCTCTGAAACCGGGTCGAGCGTGCGCAAGGCACTCCTATCCGCTGCGGCACCCTCGAGAGACGTGGTGGAAAAGACCATCCCAGGAGCAAGCGAAGAGTAATATACTCCTTCTTAACTCCGCTCAACAACTCAATCCTGTGGGCAAGTCCTACTCGTCCGTTAGCTTCAAGCCAAGCGTGCTCTCCTCTCCCATGATGACTAGAAATCGGGTGACAACTGTGGTTTCGACTGCACTGGCGTCTCGTCCATCTAGAACGATTTGGCCTCCAGCGACCACGCGATGGCCGCCACCTTGACCCAGCCCTTTGAGCAGCCGATGGAGTAACCTCCAGGCGGGCAGGTCCAGTGGAACAGTTCTGACCGTCAGGTAGAGGAGATCTTGGTAACGCCCGATACATAACGCGGCCCGTGCGCCCTCCAACCGAATGAGTTGTTCGGCCATGTCGGCTGTGAAGTCGGGCCGGTGCATCGCTCCCAGCGTAGCGATCACCGCACTGGCGTGTGCCCTTGCCACTCGCAAGCCACGCTCTAGCTCTCTGAAGTACACCGCTGGCTGCTGGGCATGCTCGACCCGAACCAGCGCAACTGGGTCAATCTTGCGTCGTAACTCCCGATACGCCATTTCGTCGTCTATAGCAGCATGGATTGAAAGGCCACTAGTGTCCGTTTTAATGCCGTAGAACAGCGCAGTTGCCAACTGGGTAGGGATATCGGCTCTAGCAGCCTTAAGATGCTGAAACAGCAGCGTGGCGGCGGCCCCCACTTCGGGGCGTAAGTCTACAAACGTAACCTCCTTCATCCACTCCCTGCCAACCGCTTGGTGGTGGTCAAAGACAGCATCGGGGAGCACACCAGCCGGCAGAATGTTGTTGGTTGCTCCAGGCTGGGTATCGACTATGGCAAGGCTACCATAATCCGAGGCCTCATCCCAAGTGGTAATGGTCTTCCAGCCTGGGGTCAGGTACCGCAGCATAGCGATATTCTCCGCGCGCGCGACAAGGCCACTGTATACTTTTCGACTTGATATGCCCCACGTCCGTTCCAGTAAATACGCAAGGGCATCGCCTGACGCCAGGGCATCAGGATCTGGATTGTGATGTGTCAGGATAAGAACAGGGCCGGGTTGCAGGGCCATTTTCAGCCGATCAAGGTCGACCAATCGTTCATCCGTCAATTCGTAGGAGGTGGATTCTGCCATGCTACTATTGTGGCTCATTGTCTAACCCCTCTATACTTTCATTATGGTCAGTATAACTGGGTTTTGAGCAAGGAAAAAGGTGGCACAAACTAATCAGACCAATCCTGTTCAACGAAATGCCACCATGCT
>DAOUEM010000399.1:0-10067 GCA_034430555.1 Anaerolineae bacterium
CCCACGCCGGTGCCCTCGGCGACCGTGGCCGTGCTGGTCGTGCCGACGACTCCGCCGGTCGTGGCCGCCCCGATCTACCCGGATGGCGCCAATCTCAACGATGGCCTGCCGTCCTACATCTGTGCAGCGGATGCCTTTGGCAGCTACTTCACGCTGCAGCAGATGCAGATGGCCGGCATCGACGTGCAGAACGGCTTCCACCTGGGTATCGTGCCCTTCTTCCTAGACGACATGGACGACTACGCCATCTCCGAGGACGGGCGTACCGCAGCGCTCGGCTCCGGGCAGTGGGACTGCCTGCTGACGACGGCAGACAGCATCGCCCTGAGCAGCGCGGGCGTGATCACAGCCCTGGTCGACGAGAGCGCCGGCGCGGACCAGCTCTGGGTGCGCGACGTCGCCACCATCAACGACCTGCGCGACAAGCGCATCGCTTACTCGCGGGGCAGCGTGGGCGAGTATTTCACGCTGTTCACCCTCAATGTGGCCCGCCTGAACCCGCGCTTCGACGTGACGCTGGTACCGGTCGACTCGGTGGCGGAAGCGGTCGAGACGTTTAACCAGGGCCGGGCCGACGTGGTTTCCGGCTGGGAGCCGGACATCTACGAGGCCGAGGCCAGCGGCGGCACACCGCTGATCACCTCCGATCAACTGCGCATCATCCTGGACGTGATCGCCACTTCGCGGCAGGCTGTAGACACCAAGCCGCAGATCGTGCAGGCCTTCCATAACGCCTGGTACCAGACGCTCAAGGCACAAGCGGAAGACTTCGCCACCGCCGCCGGGCAGATCGCCGCCTGGGGCCATAACGACTGGAGCTTCGTCTACGCGGAGAGCGCCAGCGACGACCTGACTCTGTGGCTGGGCACCATCGCCCAGGCCGACCTGGAAAACAACATCAACGTCATGCGGGATACCAGCGCGCTGCAGCAGCGGCTGGAGATCGCGCGGCGCGTCTGGGCGGCTTCCGGCGTGGACGTACCCGATGATGATATCTCGCGGTTGATCGACCCGCGGTTTACGCTGGAATCCGGCGTGCGCACCGAGCTGCAAACAAGCGCAGCGCCCGTCAACGACACCTTTTCGCTCGGCTCGCGGCCAGACCTCAGCGCCATAGACCCGCAGGCGGGGACTACCCTGGGCGTGCTGCCCTGCCGCCGCTTCACCTTCCTGCCGGAATCGGCGGAACTGACGCTGGAATCGCGCCGCATCCTCGATGACTGCGTGATCCCGATCATGAGCAGCAGTGTCGGCATCTTCCTGAGGGTGACCGGTTCCTCCGCCTGGCCAGGGCCGGAAGGCAGCTTTACCGAGCAGGAAATCTACGACTTTGGGCTGGCCCGTGGGCGGGCCGTGGTCGATTACCTGACGACTCAGGGCCTGGACCCGGCGCGCTTCGTGGTGGAGGCCACCCTGCCCCCGGTCGAACGCTGGAACACCGACGACCCGGACCTGCAAGCCCTGGACCGCTTCGTCGAGATGTCGCTGATCACGGCCGGTCGCTAGGTGGGAGAACTATACATGCGCACACGACACACGATTTACCGGATACTCCTGTGGGGCCTGGTGGCCAGTTTGCTGCTGGCCGCCTGCCAGCCCGGCGAAGGCCCTGCCGATAACGCCCTGGTGCTGCGTTGGACGTACAGCACGAGCATCCAGGGCTGGGCTGACAGCGCCGTGGCGGACTTCAACCGCCAGAACATCAACACCACCGATGGGCGCCCGATCTACGTCCAAGGCACGGCAGTCGATGCCGGCCAGGCCGCCAGCGACATGTTAAGCGGCGCGGCACTGCCCGAACTGTGGACCACGGCGGACCCGAACTGGCGCGACGTCTTGCAGCAGGAAGCCGGCAGCGACATCTACCTGCCGAACTGTGTCAGCATCGCGGAAAGCCCGCTAGTCATCGCCATGTGGGAACCGATCGCCCGTGCGCTGGGCTGGCCAAGCCGGACGCTGGGCTGGCTGGATGTCGCCAGCCTGGCCGCCGACCCGTCCGGCTGGTCTTACTACAGCGGCGGGGAATGGGGCGCGACTCTGCGCCTCGGGCACGCGCACCCCGGCCTGTCGGACAGCGGCGTACAAACGCTGCTGGCGCTGGTTTACGCCGCCGAATCCGGCCCGCCGCAGATCACGGTGAGCGACGTACAGGACCCGATCGTGCAGGCCTCGGTGGGCGCTTTTGAGAGCGCCGTCTCCTGGTTCAGCACGGATACCGTTTCCCTGAGCGACACGATGCTGACGCGCGGCATCTCCTACCTGAACGCCGCCGTAATGTACGAAAACGCGGTCGTCACCCAGGGCGCGCGCGATCCGAAGATGGTCGCCATCTACCCCTTCGAGGGCACCTTCATGGCGACCTACCCCACCTGCGTGCGGGCCGGCATGGACGATGTCGCCACCGGTGCGGCGGAGACCTTCCTGGCTTACCTGCTGGATACGCCCCAGCAGCAGCGCGCCCTGGAACCCTATGGCCTGCGCCCGGTTAACCCGGACGTGCCGCTGGGCAGCCCGATCGACGCCGCCCACGGCGCCGATCCGACCATGCCAACCACCGTCTTCGCCTCGTCGGAAGCGGTCACGGTCTTCGCCATCCAGGAGCTGTGGCAGGCGCAGCGCAAGGACGTCAACCTGGCCATGGTGCTGGATGTTTCCGGCAGCATGGACGGCGATAAAATCGCCCAGGTGCGCGCCTCTGCTATCGAGTTCGTCCAGCAGATGGGCGACGACGACCGGCTGACGGTAATCGTCTTCAGCGATCTGCCACGCATCCTGGTGGATACAACGCGCCTGGAAGGCAACCGGTCAAGCATTATCAGCCAGATCAGCGGCATCGTCGCCGCCGGCGGCACGTCGCTGTTTGACAGCATCGCCTTCACGGCGGAAAGGCTCAAGAGCACCCGCCGCGCCGAAGAAGTCAGCGCCATGGTCGTGCTGACCGACGGGCAGAACACGGTCAGCAACTTCTACCCCAGCGCCGACGAGCGTTTCCAGGCCGTGGTGGCGGCCTCCGGCGCGTCGGTGTACACCATCGCCTATGGCGACGACGCCGACCGGACCACCATGCGCGACATCGCCCTGACTACCAACGGCGTCTTTTACGAGGGTGATGTCTCCACCATCGACGACATCTACGGGCAAATCTCGGCGGCTTTCGGCGGCAGCCTGGGTATCGGCCGCTAGGCCCACCTGACCAGCAGCTATCCTTATCAGCACCCAAACAGGCACGAGTCGCCCGGACTCGTGCCTGTCGTTTTTTCCATGCGACTCGGCCAACCGCCAACAAGTCAGGCGCTTCCTTGTGATAAGTACCCCAAGACACTGTGGCACAAGCGCTATTGACAGCGCTCCCATAACTCGTTATCATGCCATACAGTTGCATAGCTCAAATCGATGAACCAGTGTAGTAAACGCCCCGCTCGCCCAGAGAGCCGATCCCCAGGCTGCAAGGATCGGTGCGTCAGCAGGCGTTGAATGGACTGGGGAGATGCGCAGGGGATAATCCTGCGCCGGGTTCGCCGCCGTTACACGGCCTAGAGTGGAGGACAATAGCGCGGTGGCTGATCCGCCGTTGTCCTTAAGCGAGGTGGCACCACGGGCCTATCCAACCGGCTCGTCCTCCTAGGAGGGCGGGCTTTTTTGTTTGGTGTAAGCGCTCGTCCTCATGGGATTCTCGGAGGACGAGTTTTTTGATCCAGCAGTCATAATAGAGGAGAAGAAACCATGCCGGATAACAAAAATGTCAAATACCTGTTGAATGAGGACCAGCTGCCCAAAGCCTGGTACAACATCATCCCCGACCTACCCGTCCCCCCCAACCCCGTCCTGCACCCGGTCACGCTGCAACCCGTCACCCCGGACGACCTGGCGCCGCTGTTCCCAATGGCGCTGATCATGCAGGAAGTCAGCACGGAGCGCTACATCGAAATCCCCGAACCCGTACGCGACATTTACCGGCAGTGGCGCCCTTCCCCACTGTTCCGCGCCCGCCGGCTGGAGAAGGCCCTGGATACGCCGGCCCGCATCTACTACAAATACGAAGGAGTCAGCCCGGTCGGCAGCCACAAGCCCAACACCGCCATCGCCCAGCTCTTCTATAACAAAGAAGAGGGCGTCAAGAAAGTCGCCACCGAGACCGGGGCGGGTCAATGGGGCAGCGCGCTGGCGATGGCCGGGGCCATGTTCGGCATCGATGTCGAGGTCTACATGGTGAAAATCAGCTACCAGCAAAAACCCTACCGCCGCAACATAATGGAAGCGTTCGGCGCGAGGGTTTACGCCAGCCCATCCGATCGTACCGACGTCGGGAGGCGCATCCTGGCGGAAGACCCGGACAGCATGGGCAGCCTGGGTATAGCCATCAGCGAAGCGGTGGAGGTCGCCGCCAAAAATGACGATACCAAATACAGCCTGGGCAGCGTCCTGAACCACGTCCTGATGCATCAGACCGTCGTCGGGGAAGAAGCACTGCTCCAGATGGCGCTGGCCGACGACTACCCGGACATCGTGATCGGCTGCGCGGGCGGCGGCAGCAACATGTCCGGCCTGCAGTTCCCCTTCATCCGCGAGCACCTGGCTAATGGGAAACAAACCCGCTTCCTGGCGGTGGAACCGATGGCCTGTCCCAGCATGACCAAGGGCGTATTCGCCTTCGACTTCGGCGACACGGGCAGGACGGCCCCGGTCACCAAGATGTACACGCTCGGCCACACGTTCGTCCCGGCAGGGATCCACGCCGGCGGCCTGCGCTACCACGGCATGGCGCCGCTGGTCAGCCTGTTACACGACGAAGGGATCATCGAGTCGACGGCCTATCACCAGAACCCGGTCTTCGACGCCGCCGTGACCTTCCTCCGGGCCGAGGGCATCACGCCCGCGCCGGAGAGCGCCCACGCCATCAAAGCGGCCATCGACCAGGCGCTGGAAGCCAAAGAGGCCGGCGAAGAGCGCGTGATCCTGTTCAACCTGAGCGGGCACGGCTTCTTCGACATGAGCGCCTACGACGCCTACCTGAACGACGAGCTGGTGGACTACGAATATCCCACCGCTGCCATCGAAAAAGCGCTGGCGTCTCTGCCACAAGTCAAGATGTAAAATCCAGGGTTCACGCTCTTTTTTTCCTCCCATGGTTTAGCCCCGTGCTTCCCCGGCCGGGGCTTTCTTGTTGCCGGGCACGACCAGGCCAGGCACATCCACTTGACATAATATTTAGGTTGCCCTAAAATAATTTTTATAACCAGTTCGAATTATGGTAGAATCGACGCAAGCGACAGCCGAAGCTTTTAGGAGACAACACTATGGAAATCGAACTCACCTTCCGGATCTTCTTCACCCTTTCGCTGCTGACCATGTGGGCCGCGCGACTTTATTTTCACCGGAAGGCAGGCACCTCCCGCGAACGCACCTCGGTGGAAACAGAAGGCCGCCTGATCATAACGGTGCGCCTGATCGGCGCGGTCATCATGTTCGCTTACCCCCTGGCTTATGTCATCAACCCGGATTGGCTAGCCTGGTCTTTCTTCCCGCGATCGGCTGCCCTGGGCTGGCTGGGCGCGGTCCTGACCGTGCTGGGCGTGATCGGCCTGTCCTGGGTCACCGCCAGCCTGGATACCAATTTTCACACCTCGCTTGTGGTGCGCGACGAACATACGCTCATTACAAGCGGCCTCTACCGCTGGATTCGCCACCCGATGTATACCGTGATCCTGGTCATGTTCGTGGGATGGCTGCTGCTGATCGGTAGCTGGTTCGTGGGGGTAGCGACGGTGGTTTTCGTTGCGGTGATCATGCTGATGCGCACCCGGCGCGAAGAAGCCATGATGATCGAAAGGTTTGGCGACGAATACCGGGCTTACATGGGCCAGACCGGGCGTTTTCTGCCGCGCTTCAAGCGTTCAAGCTAAAGAGAGCTGTTGCCAGCAGGCATACCCTATTTCTAAGGGTATGCCATTTTTATTACATACTAAACTTGATATTAGATTGACCTAACCAGCTCATCCCGTTAGGGGGAAGGGAGAACTTCCAATGAATACCGATACAACACCTCTGCCCACCCCCCTGGCCAACCTGCACCGCTTCCGCCAGGCCCACCCCTACCGGCGGGAGACAGTTCAGGGCATATCATGGGAATACATCGCCAGCGGACAGGGTCACGACGCCGTCTTGCTACTGGGTGGTGGGCTGTCGGTGGGTGAATCCGCCTTCCGCACCGTTAACCGCCTGGAACCCCACTACCGGGTCGTATCGCCGTCTTACCCGGCAGCCGGCAGGATGGCCGCCGTCACCGATGGGCTGGCCGGCATCCTGGATAAGGAGGGCATCGCGCAAACCCACGTCTACGGGCACTCGCTGGGTGCAGCGGTGGCCCACGCATTTATCCGCCGCCACCCGGCGCGAGTCGATCGCCTGGCCTTATCCGGCTTTGGTATTTACAGCGAACGTCACACGCGCCAGATGAAGCACGCCGTCCTGCTGCTCAGCCTGCTGCCGGTGGGCGTCACGCACGCCATCTATATACGTAAGTTCCGGCGGCTCCTGGCCGATGTTGATGCCGGTACGCGCGCCTTTGTACTGGCCCACGTCCAAGACTTGTTTGCCACTCGCCTGGATAAAGCGGCTCTGATGGGGCAGTTCAAACTGCTGACCGACCTGCTGGACAACGCCGGAATAAACCGCGCCTATCAGCCCATCGAACGACCCGGCCGGGTCCTGATCATTGAGGCTGAGGATGACAGCGGCTTCACCGCGGAAGAACAGACTGTCCTGAAAGCCCTGTATCCCGGGGCGAAGGTACATGTGTTTGCCAGCGGCGGGCACCTGGCAGGTATCACCCGGCAAGACGAGTACGAAACGGTGCTGGATGGCTTTCTGCGCGGCGATGATGACCCGGATTCGCCCTGAGCCGGAGGGCAAGCCATGAGCAGCAGCGGCCCAGCAGACCCGCTACCGGCTGCTGCCGGGTATCTGGTAGACAAAAAACGGCCCGCCACCTGGAGCGGGCCGCCCGTGAATACTTTTCAACGAACCATGAGGTCGTCAGTCCGCAGCGGCCGGGTCGGCGGCGGCCCGGGTCTCGGTCACAACACTGGCCAGCGGCACGGTGAAGTGAAACGTGGAGCCTTCACCCAGGGTGCTCTCCACCCAGATCTGGCCGTCGTGCTGCTCGACAATACCGCGCACGATGACCAGGCCCAAACCCGTGCCGGGCTGTTCAGTCGCTAACGGGTTGCTGGAGCGGAAGTACGGCGTGAACAGGCGCGCCCGGTCCTCCTCGCTGATGCCGATGCCATTGTCTTTGACGGTGACATGCAGCACTTCCGAGGGGCCACCCGTACTCCACACGTTACGGCCGGCTTCAGCCATGATCGTCACCGCGCCGGACGGCGGCGTATATTTGTGGGCATTGGTGATCAGGTTGGTCAGCACCTGGATCAGGCGGTTCTGGTCGCCGTAGACCAGCGGCAGATCCTCCGGGACCTGCATGTCCAGGTCCTGTCCCTTATCCTCGATCTGCTGCTGGAGGGGACGCAGGGTCTCCACCACCACATTACGGAACTGAATCGGGGATTTCTCCATGTACATGCGATCCGTCTGCAGCTTGGTGACATCGTTGAGATCGCTGACCAGCGTATTCATGCGTTCCACGTTGCCGCGTATGGTCGACAAAAAGCCGCGCTGCTGCTCGTTGACCGGGCCAACCACGCCGCCCAGCAGCAGGTCAGCAAACCCCTTGATACTGGTCATCGGCGTCTTCAGCTCGTGGGCCACGAACCCGACGAATTCGCTGCGTGATTCGTTAGCACGTTCCAGCTGGGAGAAGAGCGCCGCATTGGCGATGGCCGGGCTGGCGTGCTCGGCCAGGCGGCTGATGAAGTCGAGGGTCAACAGGCCGAAGGCATTGGATCTCACGCTTTCCAGGATGATCACGCCGGTGACCCGACCGCCGGTAAACAGCGGCACGGTCAACTGGCTGGCCGCGCCCGGCAGGATTTCCACGTAATCGGAATCGATGCTCACGTCCGAGACCAGTTCCGGGTTACCGGTCCGCACCACGCGCCCCATAATGCCCTGGTTCAGCGGCCAGACGCTGTCGAAACGGGCCTCGATGCTGTCTTCCGGATACCCCCGATAGAACCCGATACGGATGCTGGGCGGTTCATCCTGGACCACGCCAAGCGCGCCGGCAGTAGCGCCGCTCTCCTTGAGCGCCCAGTCCAGCGTGATTTCGAACACGCGCAGCAATTCCAGGGTCTCGTTAAGCTGGCGGTCAATCTGCTGCATGGTGTCCAGCTCGTCCACGCGGGCGGCCAGCTGCTGATCGGTCATCTGGAACAGGCGGGCATTCTCGATGGCAATCGCGGCCTGGCCGGCAAAGGTGGTCAGCAGGCGTTTGTCATCTTCCACGAACACGCCGCCATCCTGCTTGTTGATCACCTCCAGCACGCCGATCACGCCGGTCGAGGCAATCAGTGGCGCGGCCATCAAGGTGGTCGTGCGCACGCCGGTATCGGCGTCTACGCCGGAGAACCAGCGGGGATCGCGCGTGGTATCGTTGACGATAACCGGCTCCCCCCGGTCGGCCACGGTACCGACCAGACCGGTGCCCGGTGGCAGCCGGGTGCCGACCAGATCGTCCGCATCTTCACCACTGGCGACCCTAAACTCCAGCTCGCCCGTCTCCGGGTCCACCAGCAGCAGCGACCCGGCCTCGGCTTCGAGAATGCCGACGGCGCTCAGCGTGATCAACTCCAGCAGGCGGTCCGGCTCCTGGAACACGGTGGCCAGCTGGGTGCTGATCTGATTGAGAGAGTTCAGCTGGCGGGCACGAATCTCGGTCTCGCGGAAGAGTCGGGCTTTGTCGATAGCGGTAGCCGCCTGGTCGGCGATCTGCCACAGGATTTTAAGCTGTTCGTCGGTGTAGGTGATGTTCAGATTGGTGCTGCCCACGCACATCACCCCCAGCGTATAAGCCGGCGCATTAAGCGGCACGCCCATCCAGGCTTTCATATTGGGATTGTCCAGCCAGGATTCACCGCCGCGCCGGGTTATCTCGGCGGCGTAATTCTCCACGCGGACCGGGCGTCCGGTCCGGGCAATTTCGCTCAAGAGGTCGCGCCCCATCCGCCAGCGCACGCTTTCCCGATCGACAATACGCTCTTCATCTTCGGTGTAGAAGGCATAGTACATTTCGTCGGTATTGGGATCGCGCAGGGCAATGTAAAAGTTTGGGGCGTTGATCACGCGGTTGGTCTGCGCGTAGATCAGTTCCAGCAGGTCGTCGAACTCGATGGTAAAGTTCACGGCCTGGGCAACCTGCCCCAACACATTCATCTCCTGCACGCGCTGCTCCAGGTTGGCCACCACCTGGGCACGTTCCACGGCGAGCGCGGCCTGGTCGGCCAGGCTTTGCACGAAGTTCAGGTCTTCGTAGTGGTAGCGCTCGCCCGTCTGGCGCGGCCCGACGACCAGGATGCCGCTGAGGCGGTTCTGACCGCTCATAGGCACCAGGACCGGCGCGCTCAAGACGGCCAGCCTGGCACGTTCCAGGGCCAGTTCCGGCGGCAGTTCCTGCCCCGGCTCCAGGTAAAGGGCGCGGTGCTGGCGCGAGAGCAAACTCACCAGAGGACTGCGTATGTCAAAACGGATGTCCGTCTCCGGCATAGGCACACCATGCGCGACGTAGAGCTCGGCTTCCAGATTCGGGAAAAATACAAAGGTGTGGGTCGGAGCCAGCGTGTCGTTCAGATGACCGCGAATGGCCTCGACCACCCCACCCAGGGTCGACACCGTGGTCAGTTCCTGAGCCAGGGCTTCCACCCGCTGCTGGTACAGGCGATGTTTGCGGAAGTACGCACTGTCGATCCGCCGTTCCAGCGCATTACGGATCGGCACGAACAGCAGCGCCATCAAAAAGATCGTGATCGCGATCACCAGGGGATTGTTGGCCTGCACGAAGGAGCCGGTCAGGATCGTGAAGCCGGTCACCAGCAGGCCGTAACCCAGCGCGATCGCCACGCCCATCAAGGAGTAGATCAGGCCCTGACGCAGCCAGGCATCGGTGTTCGGCA
>DAOUEM010000400.1:0-1505 GCA_034430555.1 Anaerolineae bacterium
ATACCGCAACCGGGGAGATGATCGAAACCATCAATCTGCCCGGATTGGTGACGGACTATCTGGCGATTGATGGGCAATACGGCTTCCCAGAGAACGTGATCTACGTCCAACATTTTGACCCCGAGTCGAATGTCATCACCTTTGCGACTGAATCGATTCTATCGATTGCCGATGTCGATTCAGCTACCTTTCGACCACTTTATGATAGGCCCTGTAAAATCTCACCCGGTGCATCCCTGCTGGCTTGTGGTGATTATCATCGAGACACTGACGCCGCTGTCAGCATCGCTTCGATCGAGCATATTTTTGAAGAAAGCCTGTGGGAGTACTCGACAGCGCACGTGCCAGACGAGGCGACCTGGTCCGATACGCTGGATTTCGATCTGCTGTCTGATGCCGAAATGGGCTTTGATGCCTTTCTTGCCTGGTCGCACGATGGCAGTATGCTGGGATTTTACGTGCTGGACGGCAATTACGAAGGCGGATCAAGAAACACGCTTGTCGTGTACTTCGTGGATACGGGGGAACTACGCGCCATCTATCCCCTGGAAGGGCCAGTTTATGGCGTTTTGCAGTGGTCACCGGATGACCAGTGGCTGGTGAGTATGGGTCTCTCATGGAGTACCAGACGGGTTGTACTTGAACTCGCCATCGTTTCGCTTGACGGGCAGGTGTGGCCTGTACCGTTGGTCAGCGAGGATAGCCGGCTGGCCGTGGTGTCCACCGCGCTGATTCCGCACGGCTGGCTGCAGTTGGATTGAGGGATGGTTCCATCGCGTTTCTTACGCGGGGCGCTGGCCCGAAACCGGGGGTGCGCTACAATAAACGCACCAATGAAGACCGGTCGGAGCGGTAAGACGACCGGAAGACCAAGGAAATCACCATGGGCCTGATCCAAAATATGGCGGCGGCGGCTGGACCGGTGCTTAATCTGCCGTTTGTGCGGCGCGTGCGGCGCAATCACGGCCTGGAACACGCCACCATCCACCTGCTGGCCCGCGATTACGCCCTGCAAAAGCGGCAGCTGCGGATGGCCGGTCGCAGTGACAACCGGGGCTTTTACCTCTATGGCGATGTGAGCACCGCCGAGGTCGAGCGCGCGCTGGACGAAGCCCTGCAGCGGATGCGGGGCGGCGAGCACGAGCTGGCCGTGCATCCCAACTGCGGCACCAACCTGCTCACCACCGGCGTGATGGCCTCGCTGGCGGCGCTGGCCGGCACGGCGGGCATGCAGCGCGGCTGGCAGGACCGGCTGGAGCGCTTCCCCACCGTGGTGCTGATGGTGATCGGGGCGCTGATCGTCTCGCCGCTGCTGGGCACGGCGTTTCAACGGCACTTCACCACGCTGGGCGATCCCGGCGACCTGGACATCGTGGAGGTGCGCCGCCGCGAGGTGCCCGGCCTGCTGGGCGGCACGATGACCATTCACCGTGTCAGCACCACGCGGGGGTGAGGGGCAACTGGGCGATTCGCCGAATCGCCCCTACCGAGATCAAAAAAAGGGC
>DAOUEM010000401.1:0-6976 GCA_034430555.1 Anaerolineae bacterium
GTTGCCCGTAAACATCCAGCACCGCGGAATGGGCCACCAGGAGTTCATAAAGCTCGCGCTGCTCGTCATTCAAGGGATGCTGTAAAAAACGGCGCACGACATCCAGGTCAACCTCCCTGGTTAGGAGCCAGGCCGCCGCCGCAATATCACGCGCGGTAGTAGTGCCATACAGCATCGAACCGGTATCTTCATAGATGCCCAGCGCCAGCAGCGTGGCTTCCACCGGCGACACATCCAGGCCAGCTTCGCGGATTTGTTCCACCAACAGGGTGGTCGTCGCCCCGAGCGGCTCACCCCAAAAGGTATGGTGCTCAGGCAGCGGCTCCTGAAGCGGGTGATGGTCGATGATGTGGGCGGGCGTCTGCGGACGCATCCCCTTCACCGTGAGTACGCTCTGGGTATCGACTACCGTCACCGCTTCGACCGGCTCACGGGGAAGATCGCGGACGCTAATATGAGGCAGAGCACTGCGGTACAGCGTCATAAAATCGCGTACGTTGTAATTGATACGCCGAGGCAGCACGGGAATCGCCGTCGGATCCAGCTTAAAAGCGGCCAACTGCGACGCCACCGCATCAAAATCAGCGTTTTCGTGAGTCAAGATCAGTTTCACGGCGTTTATTCTGCTTTCCGGCTTCATGGCGCTGTCGTCTGGGCCGTGATGCGCGGCCAACCACCGGCCGTTTCCGCCAACCCTGCCAACCCATCCCGGTATACCAGCGATCGGGCCGCTGACGGCAGCAGCACACCAAAACGATCGCTGCTTCCCTCAGGTAGTGTATCGGCATCCCAGCCGGCCAACAACAACCAGTAGCGCCCGGCCCAATCACGCTGCCAGGAGACGGCAAACGCAGCGGGTGGTTCTTGCCAGCCGCCGGTGATGCTACTGTTTAATCCGGCCAACAACTCCGACTCCGCGCTTGATTCCAGCAGGATATTTACATTCAATTCACTGAAACACGCCGCCAGTACCTCCATCCCAGACGATACCACGGCATCGGCTGCCAACAGATCAAAGCCATCCGGATAGCCGGCACTGGCCAGCAGCTCCAGCGCACGGACCCGATCGTCCGTAGTCGCGCCCAGCGCCAGGCGAACCTGCGAACGGTCAAACGGGGGGACGCGGCGGTTGAAAAGCAGCCAGCTTTCCGGCACGGGAAGCTCTTGGCGCTGGTAGCCGGATGGTAGTTCATCTAGCCCAAATCCTTCAGCGGCGACCAGGTCAACAGCGTCACGCTCCAGCAGGGCCATGAGCGACGCGGCGGCTTCATCACCCGGACCGAAGACAATCACCTGCACACCCGCCAGCAGCGGCGCTCCCCCGTGATAGCCCGGAAAAGCCGCGAAGGACAGGCCGTCATCATCAGGTTCGACCAGACGAAACGGCCCGGTGCCAATAGTCTGGCCGTGCGTGATCACCAGTGCGCGATCGGCCAGCAGGTCTGGCAGCGCCGGATACGGAGCCAGCAGGTCAATGGTCAGTGCTGCACCTTCACCAGAGATACCGGCAACCACCTGACGGAAAACCAGCGCCGCCAGCGGCCAGGAGACTCCATCCGCCGGGCCAGCACGAACGGCTTCCAACGACGCGGCAGCCGCCGGGTAATCCAAAGGCGCGCCGTCATGGAAAAATACACCTTCTCGCAGCAGGATAGTCCACCGCAAACCATCCGCGCTGACGGTGGGCAGCCCGGCGGCAAGCAGCGGTCGCAACATGCCACCAGTCTCGTAAACCAGCAGCGGCTCGTAGATCAAGGCCTGAACCTGTTCCGTACCGGCATCGAAGACGGCCAACGGATCAAACCCGGAAAAACCGGCAATCGCCATTCTGAGCGTAAGCGGCGCGTCGACCGGAGAGGCAACCAGCGGCAGCGTGGGTTGTGCGGTGCGGGTTGCCTCATCGGGGCTGAGAAAAACCGGCGTAGGCGGCTGGCCACAAGCCGCCAGCAGACTCAACGCCAACCCTGCTGCCAGAACCCGTTTCGTTTGTTTGCGGACTGCCGCTGGGCGCACGTCCTGATTCTCCATCCTGAACGATAACTTGAAACAAAAAGCCCCCGCCTGGGGCAACCCGGACAGGGGCATCAGGAAAAGCCCGCGCTACCCGTTATTCAGGCATGATCCAGGGTTGCGTCAGCAGCGGGACACGGCTCGCGGCCCCGGCGGAAAAAAAAGTGACGATACCGTAGATGAAAGCAGCCGTCCGATCATCACGCCCCCGCAGCAGCGCAAACGTTCCCGGCAGTACAATGACAAAATATATCGCGTAAAGATAGTATACGCCGCGTTTCGCCTGGATGCCCATGGCCGCCATAAGCAGCGAGAGCAGAAAAATGATGGCGGCCAGCAGCGTATTGGTGACCAGCGCGCCCCAGAATTGGCCACCAAGCGGCTGCCTCCTGCCCCCCTGGAAGGCGCTCCAGAATCCCAACGCAAACAAAAACAAGATGTAGGCGTTATTGAGAATCTCGTGAATTTGAGGCATCGGGTCTCGTTTCAAGTATGATAAGATGGTACAGTAGGAATGCGATCCCCCCCTAAACGCCTGCCTTGGTCAGGCTGCCCGGGTCCACCAGGGCACCGGTACTGGCTCTTAACACGGTGAAAATAAAGGTGCTGCCCTGGCCAGGCTCGCTTTCCACCCATATGCTGCCACCATGCTGGACAATGATCTCATGGACAATGGCCAGGCCGAGGCCGGTGCCGCCATACTGCCGGGTAGCGCTGCCATCGACCTGGAAGAAGCGCTGGAAGATTCGTGACTGGGCTTCGCGCGGAATACCCACGCCCTGATCGCTGATGCTGACCTGCAAAGCGGTATCCTGTTCACGCACCACGATCTCAATCCTGCCGCCGACCGGGCTGAACTTGATGGCGTTTTCCAGCAGGTTTTCCACCGCCTCGGTCAGCTGCCTCTCTTCGGCCATGATCATGGGCAAACCGTCCGGTATCCGACCGGTGATGATAATCGACCGGTTGGCCGCTTCGGGTTCCCAGATTCGGATCGCCTGCTCAAGAATAGCCTCCAACCTTACCGGCTGCAACGCCATCTGCTGGCTCTGCAAGGCCTGCATGGCAATGATGTTTTTGGCCAGATCGGAGAGCTGCTGAGCGCGGTCGATAACAAATTCCAGCTTTTCGCGCTGCTTTTCATTCAGCGGGCCGAACGCGCCGCTGTGAATCAACTCTACATAACCGAGCACATGTAGCAGCGGAGTCTGTATTTCATGAGAGAGATTTTGCAGCAACTCGTCCTTTAGTTGATCGGCCTGTTTCAGATCGGCGTAGGCCTCCTCCAAGGCCTCGGCGCGCCGCTCCAGGCTCCGGTACAGGTGTGCGTTTTCCATGGCATTGCCCACGACATTGGCAATCCCCTGGCACAACGAGATTTGCTCCGTATCAAAAACGCGCGACGGGTTCGAGTCGACAAGCTTGACCATCCCCTCCGGCGTGCCACGGATGATCAAAGGAGCCATGAGACAAACGCTGCCGCCGACACGGTTCAGAAACTTACGTTCCTCGACATCATCCTGTATATCATTGAGCGTGGAAACCTTGGGCTGCGCAATGGTCAGCACCCGCTGCATGGTGGTGTAGTTGGAGAGATTCTGGCGGACCCCGCCGTTCTCCGTCCAGAGGGCAAATCCGTATTCCCGCAGGCGGCACACTTCGTTATCCTCGGGTCGCCACTTTTCGATTGAGATCCACGTGACACCAGGAATAGTAAGCAACAGATCACACAAGTCGCTGAGTTGCGGCTCACTAGCCCACAGGTCCTCAATCATGTCCTGATTCAGGCCCTTCTGCCACGTCTGAGCGATATGATCCACGCGTACGGCATCGGCATCGGAAAACGTATGTCCGGCAAGGCTGCTGTAAAGCACCAGCAAGCCAACAATCTGCCGGTTAATCCACAAAGGGACGGCCAGCATGGCCTGCTGCCCTAGCGACTGTAACTCCTTACGTTCCGCGGCGTGACTGTGCCTGTCATGAACGTGTACCAGTACCGGCAGCCCCGATGTCAGACAGGCCTGCCGCAGCGGCTGCTGTGCTAACTGGCTCACCGGGCCAATACCGGGCGGCCAATAGGCGTCGACCACTTCAGCCAATGATTCGAGCGTGTTGGTCGCACGATCCCAGGCCAGAATCAGACAGCGCTCGACGCGCAGGGCATCCACCAGGCGCCGCGCAATCAATTCCAGGACGCTGCCGAAATCCAGGGTGGATGATACTGCAGCGCTGGCATCAAGCAGGGTACCCAGGTCGATCAACCGACGGCGTGTTTGTTCAAAGAGGCGGGCTTTTTCGATGGCGATGGCCGCGGTACCGGCGATGCTCTCCAACAGGTCGATGTCAACCTGGTCGAAAATGCTGCCCTTTTTGTTGATGACTTCCAGCACGCCGATAACCGTATCAGACACGATCAGGGGCACGGCAATCAGGGACTGCGTTTTGATGCCTGACGATTGATCGATATCGCTGAAGAAGCGGTTATCCTTGGTCGTGTCCTGAACCAGCTGGCTCTTCGCTTCACGAGCCACCCACCCCGCGATTCCCTGGCCGATCGGCACGCGCAGCCCTTCGATTGACTGGGCCTCCGGGCCGACGGTCGCCACGAACTGTAGCTCCTGCGCATTATCGGGCGCCCGCAGCAAAACAGAAGCGGCTTCCGCGTTGACCATGTCCACAGCTGCATCCAGGATACGCGTGATCACTTCACGGGGTGACAATGATGACGTAATCGCTTCAGCCGTATGATTGAGCGCCTTCAACTGAAGACTCTGGCGTTCCAGGGCCTGCTCGCGCGATTTTTGCTCGGTCAGGTCGCTAAGCACCAGCACCTGCTGGAGGGCCTCCGGGTCGATATTGGCGAAGGATGAGCGAGACAGCAGCACGGGAATCACGTGACCGGTCTTGGTATACAACCGCTGGTCAAACTTCATCGTGGCGCCAGGGCCGCGCAGCAGACTTTGCAGCAGGTCTTCCCGGTCATCCGGGTGAAAAAGCTTATCGATCCGCTGCTCGAGCACTTCGGCGGAGACGTAACCTGCCATTCGCAGCAGGCGGTTATTCACATACTCGATCTCTCCCAACTCACCGATCACGACCAGACCGTCACCCATGGTATCGAGTACCATGTTGAGGAAGCCCTGCTCAACTTCCATCATTTCTTCTTGTTCGGCCAGGTCCAATGACAGGCGGGCGTAATCGATGGCGATAGAAGCCTGGCTGCCCAGCGACGTGACCAACTGCCAGCCGCGCGGTGAATCCAGGTTAGCATGGTCATTGGTGCCGAGCACCAGCACCCCTACCGCCCGGTGGCTAACGGCCAACGGCACCAGATGCAAAAACCCAACGCCGATAGTGCTGAACGCCCTGTACAGTGCCGACGTGCCGACCTGACCGCGGATATCGGTCAGCGGCAGATCCAGCAACGCTCGCCGGGTCGATACGACATCCACCAGGGGATTGCCCGGCTCGCCCAGGACCAACTGGTATTCGGCTACATCATCAGCCAACTGCTGGAAAAACCGGGTCACGTTGTTCTCGCCAACAGCGGAAGCGGCAACCCGGCTCGCCAGCACATTCTCTTCGACATCGATCTCCAGCAGCCAGGCGAAATCGCAGGGCAGAGTCACCAGCGCGGAATGCACCAGTTCATCCAACAAACGGAACGCATTAGCCCGATGACGGCCTTTGGCCTGGATGATTGAGGCCGCTCGATCGCTGAGATCGGGCAGGTTGATCGGCTTGGTGATGTAGTCCGAAGCCCCGGCCAGCAACCCCTCGGCGCGCGCTTCGGTCGGATTGTTGGCAGACACCAGAATCACCGGGATGGTGTTCGTCGCCGGATTGGCCTGTAACTGCCGGCAGGCCTCGATGCCATCCATCACCGGCATGTTGACATCCATCAGGATCAGGTCCGGGGATTCCTGGGCAGCAACCGATAACGCCAGCTGGCCATTATCGACCGCCACTGTATCGTAGCCGTCGCCCTGCAGCCAGGCCGTCAACATCTGCACAGTCTCTGCTGAATCGTCAACAATCAGGATTTTGGCACTCATAGCGCTCGCTACAGCTACACAGATGGCCCAAGGATGATAGGCCCTATTTTAGTGTCAACGCATAGGCATTGCCAGCCTAATGAAAACCATCCTGAACCTGGATCGGGGAGCAGGCCAGCCAAAAGCGCCCTGCCCGGAGTTCAGGCAGGACGCCAGTCAGTTGTTTAGCCGCGCCAACAAAACGCCAATGTCTGCCGCTAAAACGGCTAAAAGAACAGCACCTGCGCCAGCCAGATCATGACTGTAGCATTGGCTGTGATGAGAAAGCTGATCTGCACGTGCCCACTGGTATCCGCTACTTCACCACCGCGCATATCCTTGCCGGGGCGGTAAACGAGGGAGACAATCGCAAACAAAATCGCCCCCAGCACCGGCAGCCAGATCGGCAGGACGCCCAGGGCAAAGGCCCCCAGGAAGAGCAAGAGAGCCAATATTACGCAAGCGTACATCAGTACCCTGGTCATACGCTCGCCCACGATGATAGCGGTGTTATGTAAGCCGGCAGCCTGATCCATTTCATAGTCACGAAGCTGGTTATACAACTGCCCATAAATCGAGACCAGTGTGGCGGCCAGAGCGACCAGCCACACCCAGCCGGGATCCGTGCCATAGGTAAAGTAACCGGCCAAAAACAGCAGCCCGCTCAGCATTAACGAGTGAGCGGTGACATCGGCCACCGGCCAGGCCTTGAGCCTCACCGGCTTCCAGGAATAAAAGTGCGACAGCAGCACGGTTAGGACGCCAATGCCTAATACCCAGATGCCACCTACCGCATAAAGCGCAATCGCCAGTAAGGCGACCAGCCCGGAAAACACCCAGCCAACCATGGGCGTGATTTCCCCCATGGCAATAGGATTGCGTATGGCGCGCGCCGGATCACGGGCATCATCTGGAGCATCTTCAATATCATT
>DAOUEM010000402.1:0-4588 GCA_034430555.1 Anaerolineae bacterium
GGGCGAATACAGCGAAGTTCAACGGCTGCTGCACGCCTACCGCGCCCAACAGCCCGAGGACCCACAGTTCACCACCATGGCGCGCTGGCTGGAAGCACAGGCCCAGACCGACCAGGACAGCCGGCTCGAACACCTGCGCGCGCTGCTGGCGGTCACGTCGATGGACGATCAGTATACGGCCATGGCCCGCGAAATCCTGGCGGAAGAAGACGCCTACGCTCAGCAGGGACGGCGGCGCATCGGCCTGCCGTCGCTCTCGCGCGCGGCCTGGGTCATCGGCCTGGTCGGCTTGATGGGGTTGGTGGTGGTAGTGGGGGGCGCGCTGCTGAGTCAGTCGGGGGAGGACCCGGCCAACACGGTCGTGATCACGGCTACCCCGCCGCCCGGCGACCCGACAGCAGCCGTCCTCGACCTGCCCGACCACAGCCAGCAACTAGTGATCGACGGCTTGCAGGCGCGCTACCAGGGCGGCATCCTGCAACTGCGGGCCGTGGAAGAACGCTCGGAGCGCATCATCGACAGCCGGACGGAGCAGGTCCTGGCCCCGGTGCCCGGCGCGCGCTTTTACGCGCTGTACGGTATTTTTGAGTGCCGCCGCAGCATCTGCCAGGAACCGCCGGAAGCCGAGCTGGCCCTGCAAACCGCCAACCAGGACGTGATTCCCCAGCGGGCGGGCGTACACGTCTACCAGGAGGCGGCCATGCAGCCGCTGGCGCTGGGCCGCACGACAGAAGGCTGGCTCGTCTTCGAGATGCCGATCACGTTCCAGCCGGAGATACTGGTCATCACGCCGCTGCTGGCGGATGGCGCGCGCGGCGATCCGGTGACGATCACGCTCACCGACACAAATTAGTGGTGTGGTTGATCATGTCAGAACTCCAGGTCCGACTCTCACAATTGCGAGACACCGCCGACGGACTGACCCGTTCGGGACAGCGCTTGCATCAGTGCGCCCTGGCCGTGCAGGATGTCATCCAGGAGTTGCACGTATTGGGCCTGCTGGAAGAAGCAGCGCCGCTGGTGCCCCAGGTCGAAGCGGGCCACCACTGGCTGGATACCCTGTGGGTCCTGGCGGACAGCCTCAACCGGGCGGCCAACGACATCGAGGAAGCGATGCAGACCCGCCTGCCCCACTTTGCGACCGGGCTGCTGCCCTTCCATGTGCCGGACGCGGCCCCGCTGCCCCAGGTCGCGCCGCCGGCCGCCGGTCCCAGCCTGCCGGCGGACATCATCTATGTGTCACCGGCCAACAAGCCGCTCTACGACGACTTACAGCTTAACCAGGAAGTGCTGGCCCAACAGGAAGAGGCGCTGCAAAACCTGCGCATCAACCGCGATCAGACCGCCAGCAACTTACAGGCGCTGCAAAACCGGCTGCGCAGCCTCGATCCGGCGATCGAGGGGCAGACCAGGCCGGAAGTGCAGGCCTTGCAGGCGCGTGTGGTGGCCTTGGACAACGAGATCACCGCCACGTCCGCCACGATCGACACCCTGCACACCAATGTTGAAACCCTCACGGCACGGCTGAGACGCGTGATGCCGGTCACGGGCGCCGACCTGGACGTCATCCGCGCCCTGGAAGGCGCCCAGTCCGCGCCCTGGCTCTCCGAGAATACCTTTGACTGCGTCCGGCACGTGGTGAACCGGATGCCTGTCCCCGGCAGCATTGCCCGTGATGCCGCTCGCTGGGTAGAAACGGCGGCCAGCCAGGCGCAGTACGGCATCATGGCCGGGGACAGGCCGCTGGCCGGTTCGGTGCTGGTTTTGCAGCCCGAACACAGCTACGCCGACGACGTCTTTGGGCACGTCATGTATGTGGAACGGGTAGAAGACGGCGTCGTCTGGATCACCGACAACAACTATCCGACCGAGCCGGTACGTCTATCCGACCTGACCAGCGAATTGAGCGGGGATCACATGACCTACCTGTACTTCCCCTGGCATACGCGGGCTTAGCAGCCCGTTGGCATACGCGGGCTTAGCAGCCCGTTGGCCTAAGGCCCGCCCGCCTGAGACCCGGTATTGCCCCACCCCAAATTGTGATAGACTACCCAAAAGTGCATACTCACCTGGAGCATCCATTGAGTCATAGCCAGACACGGACACAACGTCGCACCTCCAGGACACATCACACACCGAAGCCCGACACCACCCCCCACCCCACCATCGCCCCTGAGGTCCTGCAGCGCGCCATCACCGATCCGGACACCTTAAGCCCGCAAGCCGTCCAAATCCTCCAGGCCAGCCATGGCAATCATTTTGTCAGCAATCTGATTCGCCAGGGGGCAGACGCGGCGGCGCAGGCGGACCGCCCCTCACCGGATCGGCAGCAGCCCGGCGCGCCTGTCGTGCAGCGCCTCTCCATGAGCGAAAAACCCATCGACACCGGCACCCTGGTGAGCCTCAAAAATATCTCCGGGGCGGGCACCGGCGGCAAAACCGGCCTGATCCAGAACGAGGGCGGCGAGAAACTCGTTGTCAAGGTGGTATCGCCTCGCATGAATCCGGAAGGGGCCGTCGCCGCTTCCCGGATCATGAAGCAGTCCGGCGTCTATACGCCCGACATCCGCCTGGCGACAAGCGGCGATACCGAAGACATCTTTCATGGGCTGCAAACGCTGTCCATCGACCACCCTGAGTATGAAGAAGTCGTCGACCTGTTCACGGATCGCATGGTCAGCAAGGGATGGCCCGTGCTGCTTATGGACTTCGTCGAAGGGGGCCAGACGCTGGGCCAGATGGACAATTCCGGCACGCTGGTCGACGCCCTGAATGACCCGACCTTCCAGAAAGAACTCGGCATGATCCTGGCGACCGACGCCTTCTACGGCGAAGGCGACCGGATGCATTTGAAGATGCCGGATTTGATCGATGCAGGCTGGAGTCTGGAATACAACCCCGGCAACCTGATGATCATCAAGGGGGTGGATGGTTTCCATGCCATACCCATCGACAATGACTTCGAGCCGAAGTTGGGCAAAACCGGCAAGCCCTTCGCCAGAGGCGCGAAAGATTCGAGCCTGACGGTCGCTTCCTGCATTGACGATTTTATGAAAGAGGCCCAGGCGATTTACGATGCGTTTGTCAAACTAGAGAAAAAGCCGACAGGTTTGTTCGCGTTGTTCGGCCCGATGCAGGCGTGGAAGAAGAAAAAGAAACAATTCGAGGCCAACCGGGCGTCATTTGTGGATACGGTCGTGCAGAGTGGGCGAGAGACGCTCGACCGGCTGCTCAAACACGGCCAGGACTGGAGCCAGCAGCTTGAAGAAGCCGGGGTCGGCGACCAGATCAAAGATTTCCGCGTTCGCATCCGCTTCATGAGACTGCTGCGCGCGGGCGTTGAGAAAAACCAGGCAATCGTGCTGGCGCGCAATCAAACCGAATATCGCCGCTGGCGCTTGATCAACGAACTGGGCTTTACCAAGAAACAAGCCGCCCAAGTCCTGGAACTTGGCGATATGGCGTATAAACGATCGGTCGAAGAAACGATCAAGCAGGGGAAGCCGGTCATCGTGCAAGCCTTCGACCTCAGGAATAAAAAGTGAAGGCGCCAGCCAGCACCAACGATGGCCAGAATACCGGGCCACCCCGCTTAGGCGCCAGCAGAGGGAAAAAAGTCCGCCGGACATCTTTGACGCCAGAGGTCCAATCATGGTAGTATGCAGATGTCCTTATTGTCTGATGTGATTCTGGAGGAATGGCATGGATCGGAAGCAGGTACTTGACCACCGGCAAACGCGCAAAACATCCCGTCCAGAGCAGCACAGTCCCGCTGTCAAAACAGTCGATCCCGCGCTGATTCAACGGGCGATCGAAGACCCGGAAACACTCACGCCGGAGACAGCCGAAGCGCTTCAGCAAACACATGGCAACCGGTTTGTGAGCAGCCTGGTCCAACACCGTGCCGGGGCCGACATGGCACTCCAGCGGCAGCCCCTCGAAGAAGAAGAGGAATTGATGCAGATGAAGCGCGACGAGATGGCGCTTCAGCGGCAGCCCATGGAAGAAGAAGAAGAATTGATACAGCCCAAGCGCGACGAGACGGCGCTTCAGCGGCAGCCCATGGAAGAAGAAGAGGAACTTCTGCAGCCCAAACGCGACGAGACGGCCCTTCAACGGCAGCCCCTCGAAGAAGAAGAGGAATTGATGCAGATGAAGCGCCGCGCTGCTGCGCTTCAACGGCAGAGCCACGCCGACGGCTTTGACCTGGATGCCGATACGGCCAACCGTATCAACAGCGCACGCAGCGGCGGCCAAACGCTGGGTCAGAGTGTGCAGGCGCAGTACAGCCAGGCAATGGGCTTTGACTTCAGCGGGGTGCGGGTACACAGCGATTCCGAAGCAGACTCGTTGAACACCGCTGTGCAGGCGCGCGCCTTCACCACCGGGCAGGATATCTTCTTTAAGCAGGGCGAGTACAACCCCGGCTCCTCCGGCGGCCAGGAACTGCTGACCCACGAACTGACCCACGTCGTGCAACAAAGCACCGGCCAGGTGCCTTCCGGCGGGGGCGGCATGACCGTGCGCCCGGCCGGCGATGCTTACGAGCAAGAGGCGGACGCCATGGCCCAGCAGGTCACCAGCCAGG
>DAOUEM010000403.1:0-1631 GCA_034430555.1 Anaerolineae bacterium
CGATATTACATGGATTCTAGCCGCCGTGGTGGCGTTGTGTGTGAGGGTAAACCGGCTTCAATAAAGGCGGCTGTACTTGAACAGAAAGTCCAGGAATTTACTCAGCTTCTTGATGCAGAGATACCGGATGATTGGCGTGAGTTGTGGTCGGAGCATGAGCAGCGTAAGGTGAGCCCCAAAAAGCCAGATAACGATGTGGAGAACCGGCGCAGAGCACTGGAATCACGGTTGAAACGGGCCCAGGAAATGTACGTGATGGGCGACTGGGCACGAGCGCAGTACCAGTCGGTGAAAGACGATGTTTCTGCAAAGTTGTCTGCGTTACCAGAGGTTGTTAGCGTGGGCAAAATGTGTAATAATCTAGATGATGTGATGGCCTTACTTCGTAGGGTTGACGTGCTGATCGGCGTGGCTACACCTGATGAATTGAGGTCACTGTACCAAACACTGTTTCAAAGGCTGTACATCGATGCCGGCCAGTTAGCAGCGATTGAGCCCAGTAACGTTTTGTGGCAGCTTCTCAATAGCTATTCCCCCCGACATTCAACAGCATCTTTGACGGCATGAACCCGGCGGCCGTGGCCGAGTTGTTCCGCTACCAGGTCGAGGCAGGGGGGTAGACTGATTAGTGTTCCAGCAGCACAATCGCCCACAGCCCGACCACCGCTGCCACGGTTTCCCAGGGCAGGGTGATGATCGCCGCCAGCGCGCCCACCCACGAATGCAGCAGCACGTAAGGCGACAGGCAGGGCGAGGCCGCCATCGCCGGGCGTTGATCGCGCCGCCGGATCGCAGCCACCAGCAGCGCCAGCCCCACCGGGATCGAGAGCGGCCACAGGCTGGCGTTCCACCACAGCCCGACCTCCTGCCCGAAGCGCAGCGGCCACAGCCCGAATAACGCAAACGAGATCAGCGTGACCCCGGTCACCGGCCAGAAAACCCGCGCCACTTCGCGCAGACCGCCTTCGCGCCAGGCATCAATCAGCCAGAAAACCGTCACTGCCACCCCGATCTGCGGCTTGATCGTCACGAAAAAGAGGCCGATCTGCGGCGGCAGCAGGAAGCCCAGCATAGCCAGCCAATCGATGTTGGCGTTGAGCAGGCCGTGTAGCACTGGCGGCGAGATCAAAAAGGCGACCAGCGCGATCCGGCCCGCGCCCAGCCGGTAGGCCACCACCGCGTAGCCGAGCAGGCTGACCACCAGCAGCGCCGCCCGTCCGAGGGCGTCCGGCAGCACGGCCAGCGGGATCAGCGGCAGCACGGCCCACGGCGCGTTGAAGTAGCCCTCGACATCATACGGGGAGCGTAGCGCCAGCAGGGTGCGCGCGGCAGGCCGGAAGGCCGATTCCCAGTCCACGCCGGGAAGCCCGATCGTTGCCAGCACCAGCGTGAAGACGACACCCACGACCAGCCCGGCGATCAGCAGGGCGCTTTGCTGGGGGGTGAGGGTCAGGCGGGCGGCGAGTCGTTGGCGCACGGGATTCTCTCCTGGAGACAGAGGGGGCGGTTGGTCCGCTCTATTTTAGTCGCCGGGGCAGCAACCGCGCTATCGGGCCTGTCGAGCCGGCGGCCGACCCATTTGACCCTGGTCAGCCACTCGATTCCCTGGTACAATGCCGCGCATGGTTTAT
>DAOUEM010000404.1:0-20891 GCA_034430555.1 Anaerolineae bacterium
CCCAGGGCCGCCATGCCCGCGATCAGCAGGCGGCGGTAGCGCTCCTGGCCCAGCCAGTCCTCGAAGGCCCGCCAGGCGTCGACCAGCCGCTGCCAGAAGGGCGGCCGCTCCGGGGCCAGGTCGATGTCCCCAAAGCGGATGAATACCAGCAGGGCTTCCGCCAGGTGGGCGTAGTCGGTCTGGTCGGACTGGGCGGCGACTCGCTCCAGGCGGGCTTCCAGGACGGCGTGTTCCGCCGGTTCCAGGTCGTGGTCGAGCACTTCCATCAGGCCGTCCAGGGCGCGATACAGCTCGCCGCGGGGGTCTTCGCTGACGGGCCGCCGCACCCGCAGGTAGATCAGCACCGTGATCAGGAAAAAGGCGTAGATGATCGGTGCGGCAAAGGGGTAGAAGTAATCGTTGCTCTGCGTGATGAACTTGCCGATCTCGTCGATGAACAGGCCGGCCCCGGCCCCGCCCAGCAGCGCCCCGGCGGTGAGCGCCCAGCGGTTGGCGACGACCAGCGGCAACAGCGCCGCCACGAACAGCAGCAGCCCGCCCCAGACCACGTGGGCGATATGCAGCTCGCTGTTGCCCAACTGCGGGTAGCCGGTGACTTCCAGGAAGAGGCGGGTGGCCGTCACCGAGGTGGCGAAGCTCAGCAGCATGAGCAGCACGTAGTATTCCGCGTGTTCGCGTTTGACCGCGCCCCGACCGCGTGGGCGGGTCACACGGTTGAGCAGACTGTGCATCGGCGCTGTCTCCTTATTAGAGGGTGGGCGTACCGGCGGGTCTACCCAACCAACGAGGCCCGACCGGGTTAATGCGTTCACCGATCAGGCCCCAGTATAACGCGAATAGCGGCTCGTTTGGAGGGCGGTTAGGCGCCACCGCCTGACACCTTTACCCGATTTCGCTCTAGTCGTTGTCCTGGTCGATTTCTCTATGCTCACGGATTTCTAAAGTGAATGTGCCATAGTCATACGTCCCTTCCCCTATCTTTGAAGAGATGCTGACTTGCCCATGTTCGCTTGATGGACCATCAAATGTCGCCACAACGGTGTCCATTGATGAATAGGATATGTTGGAAAGCAGTTCATTGCCCCAGTAACTATCCCAGACCTCAAAAAAGACCCGGTCGGCTGGATGCTGTGTGTTACTTTGTGTCAAGATCACCTCGTAACTGACACCCGGTGTCACATCAACATCCCATAAATGATGAACCTCTCCACGCAGAGTAAACTCTTGCTGGGTATTGATGTCAATTGAATTAGTGACTTGCTGTGCACAGGCCATCGCCGCGAGACATAACATAGCGATGGTGATGAATATTCTCACCTTGTAATCTCCTCTTCTAGCGATGGCGTGTTAGGGATATCCGACCCCAGTATAACGCGAATGGCGGTTCGTTTGGAGGGGGGGGGCAGGGCGGGTCGATTCACCGAATCTACCGCTGGACATCACGGAACATATGTGCTAAAATGTGAGCTGTAATCGGATGAATTTAGTACAAAAAGGAATCCCTCATGGCGGACAAAATCATGGCCCTGCACCCGGAACCCGGCAAAGCGGGCACCAACATCAGCCAGGCCAGGTACGATCTCGTGCGAGTCGCCATCCTGGATGCCCTCCAGGTGGACGGCGCTATCGCTTTCCAGGCGCTTTCAGAGGCGGTCGGGATGCGCCTGCCGTCCGACTTCGACGGCTCGGTCGGCTGGTACACGACCACCGTCAAGCTGGACCTGGAAGCGCCCGGCGATCCGCCTGCCACCGAAGAGCCGACCGGCGGCTGGGGCGGCTGCGGCAGCTGCGATTACTGCGGTCCCTATGCCCAGGAAGAGTGCGTGCTTTCCCCGGAGGGCGCGTGCCTGTGGGACCCGGCCACCTGCGGCTACCACGGCCCTCCTCCCGGCAGTAATGGCGATTCTAGCGGCGGGCTGTTCGGGCTGCCGGTCAGTTGTTACTACGGGGACTACGTCACCGCGACCGCGACCTACACCTCGCCCGATGGCGCTACCATCAGCAGCTACGCGGTAAGCGGCAGCGTCGGTATTGAGGGTTACTATCAAAGCGGCAACACGATCTACATCGAGTTCGACTGCGAAGACGGCAACATTGGCGTCTCCGTGACGGATTCCGCCGGTCGCAGTTACTCCGCCAATATCCCGGTCACCGGTATGGGCGGTCAATGACCGGGTGATCCGCCCGCCGCCAACTTAGCTGATCACGACGCCAACCGCCGCCCCCGGCGGTTGGTTTTTCGTCCGGGTGAGGCTGCTGGCAGGGCCATCAGGTCCCGAATCGGCCCCTTGATGTAAATGCGACTGGCCAGTCCGGGTTTATTTTTTGTGCTACGATAGGGCCATAGTTGGTATAAATGGAGACGTATTGTATGAAGCGCTTATGTTTACCCTTATTGGTGAGAAGGCTGTTATTGGCCGCGGCGATCCTGGCCGGCGGGCTGCTCGGCGGGCAGGTGTTCACGCCGGCGCCGGCAGCGGCGCAAAATGACGGGGCCTGCCCCGCTTTCGTGAACGAGGCCCTGCTCTCCCTGGGTGCCAACTGCGGCAGCCTGGAACGCGATACCGCCTGCTACGGCAACAACCGCGTCGACTCGGTCTTCTGGATGGCGCGGGATGAGCTGATCTTTAACACGCCCGCCGACCGCGTGCCGCTGATCGATCTGCAAAGCATCAGCACCACCCCGCTCGACGTGCAGCAGGAATTGTGGGGCGTGGCCGCGATGCACCTGCAGGCCAACCTGCCGGATACGCTGCCCGGCCAGGCGGTGACCTTCCTGCTGATGGGCGACAGCAGCCTGGAGAACGCCGTCACGCCGGAGCAAGCCGCCGCCGTGCCGACCGTCGCGCCGGTGCCGGCGGTCACCGTGTTCCCCTCGAACCTGCGCAGCCGGCCCACCACCGCCGCTAATGTCGTCACCAGCCTGCGCCCCGGCACCGATCTGATGCTGGTCGGGGTGAACGAGGCGGGCGACTGGTACGAAGCCACCACCCAGGTCGGCGGCAACGGCTGGATCTTCCACGAACTGATAGCCATCGACGAGATCGACCGGCTGGGCGACCTGCCGCTGACCTACGGCCCCAACGCCGCGCCCCGCTACGGCCCGATGCAGGCCTTTTACCTGAGCACCGGCCTGGGCGGCCCCACCTGCAACGAAGCGCCCAACGCCCTCGTCGTGCAGAGCACCGAGCTGGCCGAAGTCACGCTGAATGTCAACGAGCTGGAGATTCACATCGGCTCGACCGTGATCCTCTTTAAGATACAGGTGCCCGGCCTCGATCAACCGGTGCTGGTGCTGGTGCTGATCGACGGCCACCTGCGGACCACCGTCGGCCAGGTGCCGATCTTCCTCAACAACGCCGGCCAGATCATCGCCGTGACGCTTAATGCCTTCGACGGGGTGGACGGTGAATCGCGCCTGCTCAACCTCCGCGATTTGGACCTCGGCCCGCTGCTGCGCGACATCTGCCGCACCGCCCAGATGAGCGGCCTGCTGCCCGGCCTGCCGGAGGGCGCCTGCGACAACATCGTGCCCTTCTTTTTCGTGCCACCCCCCTACCGCCCGCCCGGATCAGGTGACGGCGGTGATGGCGGTGACGGTGGTGACGGCGGTGATGGCGGTGACGGCGGCACGGACCCCAACGCCACCGAAGAGCCGCCCGGCGGCTGGGGTGACTGCGGCAGTTGCGATTACTGCGGCCCTTATGCCCAGGAGGAATGCGTGCGCTCCCCGGAGGGCGCCTGCCTGTGGGACCCGGCCACCTGCGGCTACCATGGTCTGACCGGCGACGGCAGCCTGCGGCTGGCCTCCAGCTACTGCACCAAGAATAGCCCCGGCGCGGCCGTCCTGACTTACAGCGCCGAAGATGGCGCGTCCCTGACCGGCGCTTCTGCCTCCAGCAGCAATTCGGCGGCGGTCGGGATCGCCGGCACTTCCACCAGCGGCAACCAGGTGTCCGTGTCGTTTAGCTGCGGCATGTCCGGGATGACGGCCAACATCACCGTCAACGCGGGCGACAGCAGCGGCCGCAGCGTTTCGACCACTTTCACGGTGACGGTCGGCTTCTGAGTAGTTGGCGGGTGCACGCTCATGCAGGTGCACCTGCTTTACCCGGCCTTATACGCCGGGTGGGATAAAGGCTCGATTATTGCCGCGGTGCTCGGAGCGCCGCGGTATTTTGTTTGCGCCGCCAATCATGAGACGATAACCGCGGCGGCTGACGGCTATGAGTTGGGGAAGAAGGGGGCGATATTTCAGGGCCGGGCCTGGGAGCCAAACGGCCAGCGGACGGGCGCGCGCCGCGGCGCTCAGTCGCGTTGTTCTGCCGCAGGGGGACGGGCCTCGGACCGGGCTCAGTCGATCTGGAGCAGCCAGGCGGCCTCGATGTCGTCGGCGTCGCTCTCGGTGACGCGCAGCAGGATATCGCCGTTGGGGTCCAGCAGGTACAGTTGGAAGTTGGCGCCGTCCCGGTTGGAGCTGAAGGCGATCCAGCGGCTGTCCGGGCTGAAGGAGGGATCGCGGTCTTCGGCCTGGCCGTCGTTCAGCGTCAGCAAACGCTCGTTGGTGCCGTCGGCGTTCATCAGGTAGAGGTCGGCGTCGCGGTCACGGTCGGAGACGAACACGATCGACCGCCCGTCCGGGGAATAAGCCGGCTGGTAGCTGCTGCCCGCCGAATCGGTCAGGCGCTGCCAATCGGTGGCGGTGGGCCGCCCGCGGTACAGCTCCAGCTCGCCGGGGCCGTCCCGGTCGCTGGCGAAGACGATCCAGCCGCCGTCGGGACTCCAGGCCGGGTCGCGGTCGCTGATGCCGTCGTTGTCGGTCAGTTGGGCCAGGCTGGTGCCGTCGCTGTTGATGGTGTAAAGCTCGTCGTCGCCGTCATGATCGGAGCTGAACACGATGCGGAAGCCGTCCGGGGCAAAGGAGGGCGAACTGAGGCGTTCCCCGCCCAGGCTGGTGATCACTTCCAGCGCGCCCGCCGGGATGGGGCTGGGGACGGGCGTTTCGTCGTCCGCCGCCGGCGGGGCCGGGGCCGGGGTCGGCGGCGTCTCCAACAGGCGGAGCACCAGCTCGCGCCCGCCGCGCTGGTCGGAGACGTACAGCACGTGTTCCTGGTCGGTGGCGGGGACCGGGTAGCGGTCGTCGGTGGGGCCGTCGGTCAGGCGCGTGACCTGGCCCCCGTCGCCGCGCACGGTGTACAGGCTGTAGCGGGTCTCCTCCGGCCCGCGCCGGCTGAAGATCAGCGTGTAGCGCTCTGGGGCCTGCGGCGTGGGCGAGGGGGTGAAGGTGGCGGTCGGGCTGGGCGTGTGCGAGGGCGTCCAGGAAGGCGGCAGGGCGGTGGCCTCGTTCGATTCACGGGTGACGATAAAGACCGGGTTGGGGGTCTCGGTGGGCGTGGCTAACTGGGCCAGGGCGGTCGCCAGGCCGGGGGTGGCGGTGGGCGGCGGCGGCAGCGGCCGGAACAGCTCGGCGGCGGCCAGCAGCAGCACGGCCACCAGCGCCGTGCCGGCCAGCACGATCAGGGCCAGCGGCGCCAGCGACAGGACGCCCCGCATTCGACGGCGGACGCGGGCGCGCTGCTCCGCCTGGAAGTCGTAATACGCGACCGGCGGCGTTTCTTCTTCCGTCGCGGCGGCCCGGGTCGCGGCCTGCTGCTCGCGCGCGATTTCCAGCCGGTGGCGGGCGCGTTCGGCCTCGCGTTCTTCCGGGACGGGCGGGGCTTCCGGCTCCGGCTCGGCGGCCGGCTGGCGCTCGATCACGGCCTGGAACTCGGTCTCGTCGGCGGCTTCCCCGCCGATGCGCGCCGCCAGCTCCTGCGCCTGCTCGGCTTTGCGACGGGCGCGCGGGCCGCCCAGCCGGTTGAGGGCTTCGCGGGCGCGGCTGTTCTCCGGGTTGATCTCCAGCACGATCTCCAGGGCTTCGCGGCGCTGGCCGTCGGTCTCGACCACGGTGGCCATCCACATCCAGGCGACCTCGTTGTACTCGTCGGCCCGGATGACGGCCTCCAGGATGGCGCGGGCGCGGGCTTTGTCCCCGGTGCGGGCCAGCTCGATCGCCTGCTGGAGCAGGGCGTGTAGTTCTTGCGGCGTGGTCAAGGTTTATCCCCCGGTTGTGGTCACTGCGCGGACCCGGCAGGTGTCGTTAGCTCAGACTCATCGGCGCGGCGGATCGGCGCGGCCTGCCGCCGCCGCGGGCACGGCCTCAGCCCCCCGAAGTCATCAGGATAATGATAGCCACGGCCATGACCACCATCAAGATGACCACCACCACCACGAATCCCCCGAGCAGCAGCGTGCGGTTGGTGCGCGCTTTTTCATTGTGGGCCATGCGCTGGAGTTCGCCTCTGGCGGTGGTGCTTTTGGGGTTGACTTTCAATGCCTTGAGGAGGTAGCGCCGCTTTTCCATTTTGTCCGTGGTGAGGGCGGCCATCCACAATAAGGCGCGCTCGTTGCGCGCGTCCTGGGACAGCACCTGCTGGAAGATCACGCGGGCGCTCTGCTGGTTGCCGGATTTCGCCGTCTGGATGCCCAGTTGAACCAGTTCTTCCCGGTTGGGGGTTTGTTCGTCGCCGGTTTGTTGCGCCATTAAATTGCTCTCTCAAACTACGTGGTGCATTATCTTGACAATACGCCGACAATGGCCTGCCCCCATTATAGCGCGGACAGGGCATTAATTGACAAGTGGGAAAATGGTCCCCGCGTATGGGCGGGGGTGTTCCCTTGATCCTGGTCACATCCCCGTAACCTGGGCCGCCAGGGGTGCTGGCTGACTTTCAGCTGTGCGCCCTCTCATTTGACAGATTAGAAAATATGTTCTATTTTCTTGTCAGGATATTGGCTGGATCGCCTGTAAGGGGGGAACCGATGACTATCCAGAAAGTTGACCTGCACCCTGAGCTGAACGATACCTTTTCGTCTTATACAACCGCCGGGGACACCATCTACACCTCCCATGTCGCCGGCTGGAATCCCGAAACGGGCCGTTGGCCGGCCACCATCGAGGCACAGACCGAGCAGTGCTTCCGCCGGCTGGCGGAGACGCTGGCTCACGCCGGGGCCGCGCTTGACGATGTGGCCAAGATCATGGGTTACCTGCGGAATCCCGACGACTTCCCAGGGATGAAGGCAGTGTACCGCCGCCAGTTTGCCCACGGTTATCCGGCGCGCAGCACCGTGTTCACCCCCATGCTCGACGACAACTGCCTGCTCCAGATCGACGCAGTGGCTTACCGGCCCGCATAACCGGCCGTGTCGCCGCGAGGTGTGGCCTGGCCTGGATCGCTGTCTACCGGCTGCCCCCGGCGGGCCTCACGGTGTATCGTTCAGCGGCAGGTAGATGCTGAAGGTGCTGCCCTGACCCGGCGTGCTGGCCACGTCGACGCGGCCCAGGTGGGCGTCGACGATCTTGCGGGCAATGGCCAGCCCCAGGCCCAGGCCGCCCCGGTCGGTGCTGCGGGCCTGGTCCGCCCGGTAAAAGCGCTTGAAGATGTACGGCAGGTCCTCCGGCGTGATGCCGATCCCGGTGTCCTGCACCTGGATCACGGCCATGTCCTTTTGGCGGAAGGCGCGCAGCGTGATCGCGCCGTGATCCGGCGTGTAGTTCAGCGCGTTGCTCAGCAGGCAGGTCAGGGCATGGCTGAACTGGCTGTAGTCCACCTGTACCAGGAAGGTGGTCTCCTCCGGCTGGAAGGTGACCGACAGGTTCTTCAGCTCGGCGGCGGGCGCGTGTTCGGCGATGACGGCGGCCACCAGTTCGTTCATATCCACCGCTTGCAGCCGGAGGTTGGTGGCCCGGTCCAGGCGGGTCATGCTCAGCAGGTCTTCCAGCAGGCGTTCCACGTGGACGACCTGCCGCTCCAGGATGGTCAGGTGCTGCCTCTGTTTGTCGGCGTCCGCCGTGCCTTTGATCACGGCCAGGCTGAACTTCATGCTGGTGATCGGCGTCTTGAGGTCGTGCGAGGCGTCGCCGATAAAGCGCTCCAGCACCTCGATCCGGCCCCGCTCGATGGCCAGCGCCAGTTCCTGCGCTTCGGCCTGCTTGCGCTCGGTGATGTCCGTGATCACGGCGAATCGGCCCCGGAAGACGCCCTCCGCGTCGAACAGGGGCCGCGGGGAGACGATGGTCGGCACCTGGCGGCCGTCTTTGGCCCGCCAGATCAATTCGTAAGCGGTCTGATCGCTGGCGCCTCCCGCTTCCAGCTTCTGCCGCATGATCGGGCGGTGATCCGGGTCGACGAACCCCTCCAGGGGGTGGCCGACCATCTCGTCCTGGGTGTAACCCAGCATCTGGCAGAAGCGGCTGTTGGCGTAGGTGAGGATTCCATGTTCATCCCGGATGCCAAAGCCCTCGTTCATCGCCTCCACCAGGTGACGGTAGCGGGCCTCGCTCTGGGCCAGCTCTTCGGCGGCACGTTGTTGCTCGGTGATGTCTTCGTAGGTGCCCAGCATGCCGATGACCTGTCCCTCGCCGTCGAGCAGGGGCACCTTGTTGGTCCGCAGCCACCGCCGGGTGCCGTCCCGATCGGTTTGCGGTTCCTCATAAGATAGCTTGGGTTGGCCGCTCTCCATCACCAACCGGTCGTCACCGCGGTAGAGGTCTGCCTCTTGTCGCCAGCCCATATCGATGTCGGTCAGGCCGATGAGGTCGGCTGGCGCGGCGACTCCGGCATCGGCGGCGAACGGTTGATTACATCCCAGGTAGACCGAGTCGCGGTCCTTCCAGAACACGCGCTGCGGGATGTTGTCCAGCACCAGGCGCAGCATCTGCCGGGAGGCGCGCAGGGCGTCCTCCGCCTGCTTGAGTACGGTGACATCGCGCGAGATACCGCCGATCAGGGTGCCGCGCCCGGTCTCGATGGGGAAGGTCACGTCCTGCACGGTGCGGCGTACGCCGTCGCCCCGCATGATTTCCTCCTCGGTGACCCGGTTGAGCCAGGGGCTGGGTTTGCCGGCGAAAAAACCAAGGATCATCTGTTTGACCTGCTCCAGCCGTTCCGGCGTGCAGCGCTCGGGCACGGTGAGTTGGTGCAGCACGTCCCAGAAGGGGCGGCCGACCGCTTTCTCACGCGTCAGGCCGGTGATCCGCTCGCGGCCCCTGTTCCATTCGATGATGGTGCCCTCGGCGTCGGCCAGGGTGATGCCGTCTACCGACTGTTCGATCACGCTGCGGAAGATTTCCTCACGCTCGCGCAGAGCCTCTTCTATCCGTTTGCGCTCGGTGATGTCCCGCACCACGGCCAGCACGGCTTGCTGCCCCTGGTAGGTGATGACCGCACTGTTGACGTCGATGTCGATGGCGCGCCCATCCTTGGTGATGTGCACGCCGGTGATCCCGCTCAGGCGGCCGTCGGCCAGCTGCCGCGCCAGCCGATCGGGGAAGCCCTCCGCGTAACCGGGCGCGTCGAGGTCATAGGTTTTCATCTGGAGCAGTTCTTCGCGCGTGTAACCCAGGTGGCGGCTGGCGGCCCGGTTGACGGCCAGAAAGTTGCCTTCCAGGTCGTGGATGGTGATGGTATCGTCGATGCCTTCGAACAGCGACCGGTACAGGGCTTCGTTTTCTCGCAGGGCCTCTTCTATCTGGCGGCGCTCGGTGACATCCAGGAAGGCGGTCACCATCTCGCCGGGCTGGGTCTGGAAAGCCCACACGTCAAAGGCGCCGCTGCTCTGCTCGTCCTGGTAGGCGATCTGCTCGCTGTGCCAGGATTCGCCAGAGGCCGCCGTCCGGCGGTAGCAGGCCGGAATCTCGGTCTCGGCCAGGGGCGGGAAGGCTTCCTCGATGGTCTTGCCGACGAACTGGCGGTTGTCCACGCCCAGCAGCGCATCGGCGGCGGGGTTCGCGCCGATAAACACCAGCCGGTCGTCGTCCTCCAGCCGGTAGATGTGTATGCCGGCCGGGATCGACTCGATGATGTTGCGGTACTGGGCTTCGCGGCGCATGCGTTCGGAGATATCGCGGGTGATGCCGACGAAAGCCATCGGCTGCCCGTCCGGCCCTCGGATGAGGGAGGCGCTCAACTCCCCTGGAAAGCGGGAGCCGTCTTTGCGCAGCAGGGTGTAGGGCACGTTGTGGATGGCCCCGTGTTCCCAGGTATGCCGCGTATTATCGGCGGCGCGCTGCCGGTCTTCCGGGACAAGGAAGTCGAGGACGCGGGTCACACTGGCCTGCAGGTCTTCCAGGCTGTCGTAGCCGTGCAGGCGGACCGCCTGGGCGTTGGCCGTGATCAGGCGGCCGTTCAAATCGCCGACGATGATGGCGTCCGGCGAGGCTTCGAACAGGCCGCGGAAGCGCGCTTCGCCTTCGTTGAGGGCGGCTGCTGCCAGCTGGTGCTGGCGAGCGGCGACTTCCAGTTCGGCGATGCGCTGGCGCAGGGCGGCGTTTTCTTGTATGAGATCATCGTGATCAGTGGGGTTATCGACCATTTGCGTGTCCTGTAACGCGGAATCTTCCGGGTGGTAGGAGGCCACCGGTTGGTGGATGGGCGCGTGGTCGCTGCGGTGAAGCGCCGGCTGCGCGCCTGCACCGGCCCGGAAGACTCCCAGGAAGAGGCCCGCCCGGTGTGGTGAGCGAGCGTCTTCGCCTGCTGGTATGATATTCCTATTATGGCACAAGATGCGGGGAAGCGTTACCGGGTAACCGCCGCGGGCGCAAATCGGTCGTCAGGTGCGGCGCCGCCCAAAACTTCAAGCGCCCAACACCCGCCACAGCCCTGCCGCGCTCAGCAGGATCGCTACCGCCAGCGCCGCCCACCAGTCCGCCCCGGTCATGACGAGTACGCGCCGCTCGGTGCGCGGCCCCACGCCCAGCCCGCGCACGGCCATGGCCATGGCCAGTTGATCGCTCAGCCGCACGGAGGCGATCACCAGCGCCGTCAGGATGGGCACGTACAGGCCTACCCGCCGCAGCAGGTTGCCGTGCGCCAGGTCCAGGCCGCGCGCTTCCTGCGCCTGGCGGATGGTGATGAACAGCCCGGCCGCGATCGGGATGTAGCGCAGGGCCAGGGTGATGGTCAGGCCCCAGGGGTAGGGCAGGCCCAGCTGGACCAGGCCGCGCACCAGGTCGTCGTGGCGGGTGGTGAGCAGCGGCAGCAGGGCCAGCAGGGCCAGCAGGTTGGCGCGGATAGCGAAGCTCAGGGCCGTGGTCAGGCCGCCGGTGGTCAGCCGCAGCGGGCCGAGCGCCAGCAGCTCCCGGCCTTCCCCCACAAACCATGGCTGGATCAGCAGGATGAGCATCGTCAGCGGCAGCAGGCTGCGCAGGGCCCAGCGCAGGCGCGGCATCGGCACGCGGCCCGCCCGCAGCAGGCCGATCAGGCCGCCCAGCAGAATCAGCAGGACCGCCGGGTCCGGCAGCAGGAAGGCCACGATCGTGCCCGCCGCCACCCCCCACAGCTTGACGCGGGGGTCCAGGCGGTGCAGCCACGAGTCGGCGCTGACGTACAGGTCTACGGAAAGGCTCATCTCACTCCCAGATCGATCCCATCTCCCACGCTTCGAACGACGTACACAAAAGATAGCCGTCGGCGGCCACCGCGCCTCTTTGAGCCGTAGCCCGCTGCGCTGCGGCCATGACGGCAAAATCGGCGGCAGTCAACTCACGTCCTCCGTGAACAGGCCGGGTGCGTCGTGGTTGTCGGTAGGAGGGCGGCCGCTCTGCATGGCCTGCAGCACGCCGCGCACGGTCAGGGTCGGCCCTGGCAGGTTCAGCGCGTGGCCCAACCCGACGCTGAACGGCTCCGGCAGACCGGCTTCGGCCAGGATTTCGCGCCGGTCGAAGACCTCGACGGGCGGCCCGTCGGCGGTGATCTGCCCCGCCTTGAGCACCAGCATCCGCTCCGCCTTGGCAGCCAGCCGCAGGTGATGCGTCACCAGCAGGGTGGTGCCGCTCGCCTCGTGATGGGCGTTCAGCCAGGCGATCACCCGCCGCCGCCACAGCCCGTCCAGCCCGACCAGCGGCTCGTCCAGGGCCAGGATGGGCGCTCGCAGCGCCGCGATGCTGGCCAGCGCCACCAGCCGCCGCAGGCTGAAGCTCAGCACCGCCGGGGGATTGTCGACCAGGTCCGCCAGCCCGAACTGGTCCAGCGTCTCCGCCACTCGGACGGCCAGCGCCGCGCCGCGTAAACCCAGGTTGCGCGGCCCGAAGGCCACTTCCTCGCGCACCGTGGCGCTGAAGAGCTGGTGCTCCGGCTTCTGGAAGGCGAAGCCCACGTGGTGGGCCAGCATGCCGGGGGAAGCGTCGGTCGTCTCCATGCCCTGGACCCACACCCGTCCGCTGCTGGGTTTGGCCAGGCCGATCAGGTGGCGGAGCAGCGTGGATTTGCCGCTGCCGTTCACCCCGACCAGCGCCACCGACTGCCCCGCCGGGATGCTGAATGTCACGCCGCGCAGCACGGGCGGGCCGGCGGGATAGGCGAAGGAGACCTGCTCGAATTGGATGGCGGGGTCGGACACCGGGACGATCCTCGTGGGTTATCCATCACAACTGACGCCGGGGGCGTCAGCGCCCTAGTGTAGCGTAAGATCGGGGCCTGCGCCCTGATTCCCCGGCGGAGATCATCCTGGCCCGCACCCGGACGCGGCGGACGTGTTAAAATGGGCACGCCAACGAATGGGCGCGTCAATGAATGGGCACGCCAACGAATGGGCGCGTCGACTGTCCCTGGCCGCCGACTCTGCCGTCGGACGGCCCGCGTTTTTTCGGGAGCACTTCATGCTGAACCCCAGCGAGCACTTCGACTCCTTCCAGGCCCTGAGCGCCCCCCAGCGGCTGCGCTACTGGCTGGTCCTCGGCCTGATGACGCTGGCCGCACTGCTGGCCGCCGGCGGGCTGGCCCTGCTGATCCTGGTGGCGGGTTACGCGGTCCTGTTCGGACCGGCTGGCATGGGGCAGGGGCTGGCCGTCAACCTGTTCCTGCCGTATGGACTCACCGTGGCCCTGCTGCTGGGCCTGCAAAAAAAGCCCGATATCCGGCAGCAGCACCTGGGACGAGCGGCCTGGATCGGCGGGCGGCGGGGACTGCGGCGCGGCCTTGTCGCCGGGCTGGCCTTCGGCGCGATCTGGCACGTGCTGAACATGCTGTTCGTCGTGCACGTCTACCGCCTCTCCCTGGATTACGCCGTGCACCCGCTGGTGTGGGCCCAGGCGATGCTCAACGGGCTGGCGGCCAGCCTCTCCTACGGGCTGTATAATGCCTGCACCACCGTCAACGCACACCTGGCGCTGCGCTTCGTACGCCGGTGATTGACTCTGCTTGCGCCGGGGTTGATAATAGAGGAGCGTTTCGCCGCTGAGGGAAGGCTGCCCCATGCCTAAAGTCGAAAAGTCGGTGTTCATCAGCTACCGCCGCAGCACCAGCGAGTACCTGGCGCGCGCCATCTACCTGGACCTGCGCGCCTCCGGCTACGACGTGTTCCTGGATTTCGAGTCGATTGACTCCGGTTCCTTCGAGCGGATCATCCTGGGGCAGATCGCGGCCCGCGCCCACTTCCTGGCCCTGCTGACCCCCGGATCGGTCGAGCGCTGTGTGAATTCCGATGACTGGATGCGGCGTGAGATCGAGTATGCGATGGACATGGGGCGCAACGTGGTGCCGGTCTCTGCCCAGGGCTTTTCTTTCGAGGATGCCGAACCTTACCTGAAGGGACGGCTGGTTACGCTGCCGCAGTATAACGCGCTGGTGATGCCGTCCGGCTACTTCGACGAGGCCATGACCCGCCTGCGCACCCGCTTCTTGAACAAGCCGCTGGAGCTGATCCTGCACCCCACACTGCCGGAAGACCGGGCCGCCGTCGAAGAGGCCATCACCGAGAGCGCTGCCGCGCCGGAGCCAACGCCGGACCAGTTGCAGGCCGAGCAGCACTTCGAGCGCGGCATGACCCTCGCCAATCAGAGCGACTATGCCAGGGCCATAAAAGCGTTCACCCAGGCGATCACCCTCAAGCCGGATTTTGTCCAGGCCTACTATCAGCGTGGCCGGGCCTATGCCAATGAAAGTCTCGCCGACTTCACCGCGATGGGTCATGCCTTGGATGACTGGCAGGAAGCGATACAACTGGCTCCGGAAGATCGTAAAATCAATATAATCCAGAGTTGCATATTTCGTGAGCAAGGCGATTTTGACCGGGCAGTGGCGGAAGCCAACGAAGGCGTCCGTCGTAACCCCGAAGATTATGATGCCTACTTCCAGCGGGGCAATGCTCTTCGTAGGCAGGATCGTCTTGCCGAAGCGATTGCCGACTACGACGCAGCCATTCGCCTTAACTCGCGGGAGGCTGCTGCCTACAACAATCGCGGACTGGCTCGTTTTGACCAGGGCGATTATGAGAGGGCTATCGCCGATCACAGTGGAGCCATTCGTCTCAACCCTGGATTCGCCCCAGGTTACTACAATCGGGGCCTTGTCCGTCATAACCAGGAAGATCTAGAGGGGGCCATCGCCGACTACGAGACAGCCATCCACCTCAATCCGCGCTATGCTGTCGCTTACAACAATCGCGGTAATATCCGTTATAAGCAGGGCGATCTGGAGGGAGCCATTGCTGACTACGAAACAGCGCTGCGGCTCGCGCCAGAGTTAGGAATTGCCAGGCAGAATCTGGATGTTGCCCGCAACAAACTGCGCGCCCAAAACGACTGAATCGAGCCGCCCATGACCCACCTGCTCGGCATTGACATCGGCACCACCACCATCAAATCGGTCGCCATCGACGCGGCGGACGGGCGCGTGCTGGCCGCCGCCGAGCGTGAGCATCCCATGGTCCGGCCCCGGCCCGGCTACGCCGAGCAAAATCCCGACGACTGGTGGCAGACCGCCGTCGTCACCACGCGGATCGTGCTGGCCGATCCGTCCGTCGACGCGGCGGCGGTGGCCGGCATCGGCCTCTCCGGGCAGATGCACGGCGGCGCGCTGCTCGGCGCGGACGCCCGTCCCCTGCGACCGGCCATCATCTGGCCGGATACGCGCAGCAGCCCCCAGGTGGACGATCTGCGGGCGCGGGCTTCCGTGGCCGAGATGGCGCGTTTTGCCCCCGGATTGCCCGCCGCCGGTTACATGGCCCCCACCTTGATGTGGCTGGCCGCACACGAGCCGGATACCCTGGCCGACCTGCGCGCCTTCCTCATCCCCAAGGACTACGTGCGCCTGCGCCTGACCGGCCAGATCGCCACCGATCCCAGCGATGCCGCCGCCACCTGGCTCTTCGACGCGGCCAACGGCGATTGGTCGGACTGGCTGCTCGACCTGTGCGGATTGGAGCGCCATTATCTGCCGCCGGTGATCCCCTCCGGGGCGGTGGCCGGGCAGGTCACCGCGGCAGCGGCGGAAGCGCTCGGCCTGCCGGTGGGCGTGCCCGTGATCGCCGGCTGCGCCGATATGCCGGCCCAGGCCCTCGGCTACGGCCTGACCGAGCCGGGCCGCGCCCTGGTCATCACCGGGACGGGGGGGCAGGTCTTCCACGCGCGAGCCGCGCCCGACGTCGACCCGGCGCTGCGCTATTACGTCTATAACCACGCCCTGCCCGGTCGCTGGTACGCCCAGGCGGCCATCCTGAGCGCGGGGTTGTCCCTGCGCTGGCTGCGCGATACGCTCAACGCCGGCGATTACGCCCAACTCTCCGCCCTGGCGGCGGAAGTCCCACCGGGCGCGGAAGGGCTGGTTTTCCTGCCCTACCTGGCGGGCGAACGCACCCCGCTCATGGACCCGGCGGCCAGCGGGCTGTTCCTGGGGCTGCGCCTGCACCACGGACCCGGCCACCTGGCGCGGGCCGTCATGGAGGGCGTGACCTTCGCCCTGGCCGAGTGCCGCGACCTGGTGGCGGCGGAAGCGGCCATCATCGCCAGCGGCGGCGCGACCAAATCCGCCGTGTGGCGGCAGATTTTGGCCGATGCCCTCGATGCCCCGCTGCTGCTCTCCGCCGGGGCGCACCACGCCTGCGTCGGATCGGCGCTGCTGGCCGGGGCCGGAGTGGGTCTCTACGCCGACCTGCCCGACGCGCTCTCCCGCTTGCCGGAACCCGAAGTGGCCGTCACCCCGGATGCGGAGACGGCGGCCTTCTACCGGGAGCGGCGCGGATTGTTCCGCGGGTTGTACGCGCGCCTCAAGGATGACATGCACGCCCTGGCGGCGGGCGCGTGACTCCCCAGCCGTGCAACCGGGGGACCGGTCCCCGCGTATTCCTGGCAGGAGGAGGGTAGACTCATGCGACGACTTTTAGGTGGAGTGTTGATCCTGGTGGTGCTGATGCCGCTGGTACTTAGCGCGGCCCTGGTTGGGATGGGGCGGGCGGCCATCGCCGAGGCGCGGGCGGTCACCGACGATCACCTGGCCGTGATCAATCAGCAGTTGACCGACATCGACGCGGCCCTGGCCGCAGCCGATGCCGCTTTCGCCGGGGTGCCGGAGGCCATGGACTCGGTCCGGGCGGCGCTGGACGACATGCGCGTTTTCGTGGCGGACCTGACCGCCGACATTCCCGTTTGGCTGGCCTTCATCACCGGCTTCCAGGGTGCCATCGCGGATATCCTGGGCGTGCTGGACGACCTGACCGACGTGGTGGACAGTGTCACGACGCTGCAGGCGATCCCCGGCCAGCTCAACGATGTGCTGGTCGAATTGCAAGCGCTGGTGGACGACCTGGAAACGACCGGCAGCAGTCGCCTGGCCGACCTGCTGAACGTGGCCGCGCTGCTCGGCGTGTGGTTGGCGGGCATCTACCTGGCGCTGGTGTGGAAGTGGCTGTGCCAGGGTTGGCAGATGCTGGCCGGACAGCCGGCGTAGGGCCACTGGATTACACATCGATCCGTAGGGGCGAATCGGTGATTCGCCCTCGGTGTTTCGCCCGCGTCAGGGTCAGACGCCGTTGGGCGACGCACCGCGTCGCCCCTACAAAACCACGGAGGAACTTATGGACGACTTCACACCGGCCCCGATCAAGGCGGCCATCAGCATGGACGACCTGGACAAGATCGACGTGCGTATCGGCACGATCACGGCAGTGGATGATGTGCCCGGCTCCGACAGGCTGGTGCGGCTGACCGTCGATTTTGGCGATCACACGCGCGGCATCCTGGCCGGTCTCAAAGAGGAGCGCGACGACCCGGCGGCCATCACCGGGCGGCAGGCGCTGTTCGTGGTGAACCTGCCGCCGCGCAAGATGTTCGGCCAGGTCTCGGAAGGGATGCTGTTCGACATCGGTTACGCGGACGGGCTGGTGCCCGTGCTGGCGATGCCGGAAGCGCCCATCGCCAACGGCGCTCGGGCGGGATAGGGTGCCGGCGGGCGACCAGCCGGTCGCCCCTACGTATATTTGACCGCTGAAAGCTGATTGCTGACTGCTATCTATCCAAAGGAGTCACTACCCATGCCTAAACCCGAGTTGACCTCCCGGATCGCCCTGCTGGCGCTGACGATAACCCTGATCCTGGCCGCCGTCGGCCCGGATTCCGCCTCCGCCTCCGCCCTGAACCCCGATCCTGCCCTGCGCCAGACTGCGGCCGCCATCTTCCCCACGACGCTCCCCACCCTCACGCCCACGCCGACCCCGCTGGCCCGCGCCGACGACGGCGAAGCCATCGCCCGCCTGCTGGACGCCATGCAGATCGCGGTTTTGGCCCGCCGCCCCGACGCGTACCTGGCGCTGGTCGACCTGTCCGATCCGGTTTTCGCCCTGGAACACACCCGCTGGGTGGAGGACTGGACCACCGTCGGCGTGACGGTGACGCGTTTCGAGCTGGCGGTGCGCAACCTGGTCGTCGAGGGGGACACGGCCAGCGGCGACCTGAATATGCTGTGGACGGTGCGGCTGAGCGGGACCGACTCCGACGACGGCGAATACGCGCACGGGGCCGATTTCCCGGCCATCTTCACGCGGAGCGACGGCGGCTGGCGCTACGCGGGCGAGCGCTTCGAGACCATCGAGGGGGAGCACTTCCGGGTGCGCTACGTGCCCGGCCTGGAGGAAATGGCCGCCGAAGTGGCCGCCATGACCGTCGAGACCTACCCCCACGTGACGGACAGCCTGGGCTACACGCCGGAGGAAGTGGTCGAGATCAAGCTGTATGATGAACCATGGGCCATGCTGGCGACCATTCGCTTTAGTATGCCAAGCGCCATCAACGGCTGGAACGAGCCGGGCGAGGCGCTCAAGCTGCTGGCCGACGATCTGCCGCGCCAGTCGACGCTGGCCCACGAGTTCACCCACTTCATCTGCTTCGAGGTCGCCGGGCGCGCCCGCGGGCAGATGCCCTGGTGGCTGGCGGAGGGCATCGCCATGGTCGTGGCCTCCGAGTATTGGACGTTTTCCGACCGGAGTAACTACCTGGCACTGTCGCAGGAGTGGCAGCGCATGGACGGCCTGGTGCCCTGGGAGGACCTCAGCAACTTCGAGGAGACACCCACCGATCTCTGGCCGCACACCTACGCACAGGGCTACGCCTTTACACGCTTCGTCACGGAGACGTACGGGCCGGAGCAGCGCAATAGCTGGCTGGCCGCCATGACCGACCAGAGCATCGACGAAGCAAGCCGGGAAGCGCTCGGCCTGCCCTTCGCGGACCTGAGCGCGGCCTTTCTCGATTGGCTGCCGGAACAATAGGGGCGCGGTAGGGGCGTTCAATTGAACGCCCGGCGGTCGCGGACCCGCACCGGACAAACCGGCAAAAACCGGGCATAATCAGGGGGTGCGCCGGATAACGAGACGCGGGCGGGGCCAATGACCAGGGCGTAACGTGACACGGGCGCACTATGGTGCGGCGCAATATCGTACGGGCGTTACATGTTACGCCCCGACCAACAACCAACAATTACTGACCAATGACCAAAAAACAACCCCCAACCTCCCACGAAGACCAGATCGACGCCGCCTTCTGGCAGGAGCCGCAGGGCGTGGCCGTCGACTTCGACCCGCTGCGCTTCCTTTACGTGCCGGACCACGTCTCGGCCTTCATCGCGGCGCAGGTGGCCCGCCAGGTCTACCGCTACCAGGTGGACAACATCTGCACCCAGGAACAGATCACGCACGCCGTCATGATCACCATGGGCGGCCTGCTGCCGGGCGTGCTGCTGCACGATCACCTGGCCTGGACCCTGAACAAAAACATCCCGCCGATCAGCTTCGGCACGATGGGCGTCCGCTACTACGCCGGGCCGGGCCAGCCGCTGGACGAGCCGTCCGTCGTGCACCCGCTGTCCATGGACGTGACCGACCGCGTGGTCGGCGTGGTGGAGGACCTGGTCGACCTGGGCGGCACGGCCCGCTTCGTGGCGGAGCACCTCACCGGCGAAGCCGGGGCGCGCCAAATCGTGCTGATCGCGCCTTACCTCAAAAGCGCCGACGTGATGGACGACATGCACGTGATCTTCTACGGGCGCGTGCCCAAGGACACCTGGATCATCACGCCGCGCGAGAAGGTGGAGACGCTGGTCAAACGGGTGCCCTACTGGCGGGACCAGGGCGCGACGCTGCCGGCCTGCGAGGCCAACCTGCGCCGCATCGGCTACCCGCAGTACCTGCTGGACATCTACCTGCGGGCCACCTACGAGCGGGGTTAGGCGCGGCCGAGTGGAACCGGCGGGTGTCTTTTAGCTCGGGGGAACGGGTAGGGGCGATTCGGCGAATCGCCCGACCGATGCATTGCATCGACCGATGCACCGCAACGCGGCGGATCACCGATCAGGTCCGCCGCGCGCTTGCCTTATTTTGTGGACCGGGATACTCTACTTGCATCGTCGTGAGTGTCGTAATCCATGAGGTGATGGCCATGGCCCCGCAAAAGACCCGGCAAAACGCCCGTAAGCGCCGCGCCGCCGACCGTCGTCGCCAGCAGGCCGACCGCGATCAGCAACACACAGGCGCGCATGGATTCTCTCCCTTTATCGGCCTGGAACCAGCGTCAGGGTCATGGCCGGGGTGACCACCGGCGCAGCGTCTTGATAGGCCTCGTAGGATTGGTAGCCTGCCCAGCCATAGAGCACAGTCGTATCGATGACCAGGGCCATCTGTTCATCCGTCATATAAAATAGTGCCACCACGTCCGAGTCGGGTGCAAGCGCACGCCGGGTATCATCCACCACGACCCAGATGATCATCGGTGTATCGGGGTACAACAGCTGGACGATGGCGGCGGTCTGCGTGTAGGTTTGAGCGATGGTGTAGGTCGGTTCGCCGTGCACCGCCAGTACCCGGTCCAGGGTGATCTGAGGGGACAGCGACAGGAACAGGAATTCGACGACCTCGGTCGTGTCGTTCGCCACCATTCGGCAGCAGAACAGGTCCGTCCCGGCTTTTTGCCAGTCGACCCCTAAGAATTCCCTTTCGTTATCGGTCTCGATATTGCTGAAGCGCGGATCGTCTTCGAGAATCGCCAGGGCTTCATCCCAGGTGGTCTCGCCGGGTGTGATGTAATTCCAGCAGGGGGCGGCGCAGGGATCGTTGGTGACCAGGCTGGTATCGTCCAGAAAATCAGGCGAAAGAAGCGGCGGTCCCGAGTAGGCTGGGACTGCCGGGGTGGCGGTTGCCGAGGACGCGTCGTCGTCGGCCATGGTCCCGCAGTTGCGCAGCGCCAGCTTGAGCCACTCCTCAGCGTGCTGAAATTCGACAGTGGCCGATGCCATGTCACCTTCGTCGAGCCAATATTCCGCGACTATCAGAGCCGTCTGCGCGGAGATAATGGACTCGCGCAGGTAACGCTCGGTGCAGATGTCTTCGCTGCCCAGGGCTGGCCGGGGGGCGGTCGCGGTCGGTGGGGCAGTGGTATCCGCTGGCCAGCAGTCGAGCAGCATGAAGTCGAGCCATTCCCACGCGTACTCCAGATTGAGCAAGGCCTCTGATAGTTCACCCTCGTCCAGCAGATATTCCGCGGACATCATCGAATCCTGCGTGACGAAACTGATTTCGCGCAGGTA